>NZ_CDRTEH010000007.1:0-98870 GCF_977054825.1 Agathobacter sp. | reverse complement strand
ATGCACTTGTGCTTGCTGAGGTGCTTGCGCTGGTTGAGGCACTGGTGCTTGCTGAGGTGCTTGCACTTGTTGAGGCACTCGTACTTGCCGATGTACTTGCACTTGTTGAGGCACTCGTACTTGCCGAGGTGCTTGCACTTGTTGAGGCACTCGTACTTGCTGAGGTGCTTGCGCTGGTTGAAGCACTGGTACTAGCTGATGTACTTGCGCTGGTTGAAGCACTTGTACTAGCTGAGGTACTTGCACTTGTCGATGCACTTGTGCTTGCTGAGGTGCTTGCGCTGGTTGAGGCACTGGTGCTTGCTGAGGTGCTTGCACTTGTTGAGGCACTCGTACTTGCCGATGTACTTGCACTTGTTGAGGCACTCGTACTTGCCGATGTGCTTGCACTTGTTGAGGCACTCGTACTTGCTGAGGTGCTTGCGCTGGTTGAAGCACTGGTACTAGCTGAGGTACTTGCGCTTGTTGATGCACTGATGCTTGCTGAGATACTTGCACTTGTTGAGGCACTCGTACTTGCTGAGGTACTTGCGCTTGTCGATGCACTCGTACTTGCACTGGTGCTTGCTGAGGTACTTGCACTTGTTGAGGCACTTGTACTAGCTGAGGTGCTTGCACTTGTCGATGCACTCGTGCTTGCCGATGTACTTGCACTTGTTGAGGCACTGGTGCTTGCGCTTGTTGAGGCACTCGTACTTGCTGATGTACTTGCACTTGTTGAGGCACTGGTGCTTGCTGAGGCACTTGCACTTGTTGATGCACTGGTGCTTGCTGAGGCACTTGCACTTGTTGAGGCACTGGTACTTGCCGATGTGCTTGCACTTGTCGAGGCACTCGTACTTGCTTCAACACTCAAACTCTCTGATATTCTTACTGATTCACTCTTCTCATAGTTTGGATCTGCATCATCCAATAAATCAATAGAATCCCCATGTTTATATGCATATTTATAAGTATGTACTCCTCCAGTATTACTACTTCTGAATTCTACCCATTCATTATCAGACACTTTTAATACAAACGCATTTCCATCACATATATACAATTCGCCTGTTATAGAATGTTTTATTTGATGCTTTCCTTTCCCTGTTGTCCAATTAAATGTAACATTATCAAAATCATTAAAATATTCATAATTATTTGTATATGAATTCTTAACTCTATACTGACAAGATCCATTTTCCCAAAAAATGGACCATACTTCGGTTTTAGATTTAATATCAGATCCAGCTAAATCTTTAAAATTACTTGCCGTAATCTTAGTGACATGATGTACCCTATTTGATACACAATCATCTCTATATGTATCATTACTTGCAAGTTGCGGCATTCCACTCATTCGAGCATAAACAGCCGTATCCTGTTCTGCATCATCTATGTATGTAGCCGCTACAACATTATCACCACTCTGTTGTTCTGCATCACTCTGCTTAGCACTTTCGCTGATGCTTGAGCTTTCACTGGTACTTTCACTTTCACTTACACTCACGCTCTCACTCTCGCTAGTGCTCTCTGAAGCGCTTTCACTCATGCTCTGTGTTGTACTCTCGCTATACTCTGTACGTTCGCTCTCAGACAAAGAGCCTGCGTCAACTAATGAATTGGAATCTGCTGCCGATTCATTAATTGCAGCCATAACCATATCAGCCCCCTGGATAGAACTGACTCCACCCATGGCAATTCCCGCTGCGGTTATACCTTTTAAAATACTGTCAACCTTCTTCTTATTCATATAGTCTCTCCTTATTCACACGAATCCGGACACTTGGATTATATGCTTCCTAATCCTCTTTCATCCGGACATAACTATAGTTTTCCTCTTTTACACTATAAATATAAACTCCTAGGTGTATCTAAAATCGTATAAAAACATTTATATACCGCCAAATCATAGCCTTTCTCTACACAAAATCAAGGTATCCAGCAATAATTTTCTGGTATATATCCCATTTATGAACAAATCTTGCAGTTTTTTTACATTTGCGTAGTATTGACTCAATTTATCTTCCGATTCTGATACAGCTATCCTGTATACATCTTCAAAATCTGTTGCTGCTGCTCCTATTTCATTATCTGTCACATACTTTTCACAGCTCAGCCCCTTTTTTACTATCACCGGGATTCCGGCAGCCATATAAAGTCCAAGTGCCTGCTCATCAGTATCCCATATTAGTCCAAAGCCTCCGTCTGACAACCTGAGTATAGATTCATTGACGTGGTACTCATCATATCGCACCACCTCTATATTCAAATTGTTCAATAGATAGTCATTTTGACTCGTTTCCGCCATGATATATAATTTTTTATTTTTATGCTCATTTGCGCAAATGTCTGTCATATAATCCGGTACATTCTGAATCAGATAAGGTTTTTCTTTTAATCCTTTCCCGATATAGTAATCCCTCAACGCAGCTGAGGCAAAAATAAACATATCAGCCCGGTTAAGCAACGTAATTTCATCACTCAAAGAATACTCACTATCATCTCTATCGGATGCTATTTCCTGTATAAACGCAACAATTTTCGTTCCATGATATCTTCTTAAATGCTCAAATAAAAATCCATCGTATCTGGGACTCTCACCGCTTGGATGCTGAAAAATCACTATATCCTCCGGACAAAGTGATGCGATTATGCCATCCATCCTAACATGAAGTTCATCATCACTATCATATGCATCAGGAAATTTAAATAAGCTCATTTCTTTAAAGGCAAGTGTTTCACCTGCGTTTTTCACCGCATTTTGACGGAGGCCAATCAATCCGCCTATGTTATAAGTTTTTGTAATATGTACGCTCATAATCTCTTCCCCATTATTCCACTGTAGCAACTATCTGTGATTCATACACCTGATCATGGTCAAATACTATATCTTGTCACTGTTGATTTGTCTGCTAAATCTATATATGGTCCTGATATCTGTTTTCAGCCGATGTACAAGCATTTTCCAACACCTCAATTATTGCATCCTGAAGCGTTTTTCTTGTATATGCGCCATCTAATATCAGCTTTTGAATATTTTTTACATTATGATAGAGCTCTATATACTCTGCATCCGTAATACTCTGAACCAGTTTATCAGCTTCATCCAACGTATCGACTGCATATCCCAGACCGTTTCTTTCGACAAATTTCTCATGAACACAGCCTCTTTTTACTATAACAGGTATTCCTGCTGCCAGATTTGTACCTAGCTTGTACGGCTGATTCATCGAATAATATCTGTCAAAATATTCATCATCACTCCAAACAAGCCCAAAGCCACCTTTGGAAAGCTCATGCATTAGTTTTTCCTGCTCAAAATACCCTCTCCAGCAAAAGCTGTCATCATTTTCTCGGTCCGGCTTATTTGCATCATATTGATAAATCGGTGTCTTGCCATGATACTCTGCCAGAAATGGAAAACGATTATAGTTCCCGGCAAAATGAAAGCATCTCGTTACAGCATGATCCACAAAACAAATGTCTGATGGCATATCCCAAATAGTCTGATAGATAACCAGCTTCTCATCAAGCCCATTTTCTTTCAGATAACGATGCATCTTCTTTGATGGCAAAATAAGTAAATCCGCCTTATTGAGAGTTCTGATTTCCATATCAAGAATTGCCTGCTCAGAATCAAACATGAGCTTTTGTATATCCTGAACAAAAATTATCAGCTTTGTATCCCGGTATGACTTTATCTTGTTTACAAAGCTCTCATCATAATTCACCCCAATCCAGCTTGGATACTGGAAAATCACAATATCCCCATAGTTAAGAGGCGCAATTATCCCATCAAGGCGTTTGTCTATTTCCTTTGCATAGTCTGGCTTTAAAGGATAAAAAGATAAGCCCATTTCATGGCAGCCAATACTCTGAGCCACCTTTAATACTCTTCTATGTGCCAGACTGGCAGTTCCTGCCATGTTGTTTAGTGTGGTAATGTGTGTTTTCATTGATACTCCTGTCTACAAGCCTGTAGTTTCATTGATGTTTTCCAACATTTGTCTCTCATACTCAAGCCAATAATCCTTAGAATGATTTACCTTCATGTTACTGCATTTCTCTATGAAATTAAGTTTGACGAATTGAGGTATGGTATATTTTTTATGAGCTGCATCCATTTTGATTCTATTACATGCTCCTTATACTCTTCAGCAATTTTATAGGAATTCTCATGAAATTTCTTCAATCTGTTATCATCCTCAAATATTTTAACTATTGCTGCTGCAGTTCTTTCACAGAGCTTATCTTTATTTTGAAAGTCTGTTTCAACATCAAAATCCACCAGGTAGCCATTTTCATCTGGATGTATAAAAAGCCTGTTTCCATATCTGACATCCAGTCCAACCATGGCAAGTCCGTCTCCTACAGCCTCCATAAGTGAAAGTCCAAATGTTTCGCACAAAGAAAATGATGCAAACAATTCATAGTGTGGATAGCTCTTTTTAAGATTACAGTGTCCTTTAAAGTGAATATAATCATCAGCGCCTGCATCTTTAACTATATTTTGTAAATATATAGTATACTCATCGTCGCCACTTCCATATATATCCAGATTGATTGTCTGATTTATCTCATGCGCTTTTATCACACTCTTAATAAGAATATCAATACCTTTCCTCGGACTAAGTCTTGAAGCAGATATTATGCTGCCTCGCCTACGCTCATTTTTACTTTTAATTTTACCTTCAGGTATAGCCCCTGGGGGAATAGCTGCAACATGCGGAACAAAACAATCATACTCTTTTAAAAATGCTTCCAGACTTCTTTTATGCTCATCCGTACCAACAACAAAATAATCTATTGCCTCTGAATATTTGAACCAATAATAATACTCATAGTTCATGTATAATGAACCTTCATTCTCATACATTTTATAAAAATGATCTGAATGCAGCACAGCTACCAGCTTTGATTTACCTCTATTTTCAAAAAGCGGCTGCATATAATCTAAATATCCTGCTCTGTCCATTATACATACATCGTTCTCACAAAGATCAAGTGCCTTTACAAATCTTTCTACAAATCCTATATTGTCTATAATTTCGCTTTCTTTAAACAGATACTCAACCTTGTCTACATATATACATTGTTCATAAACCATTTGCCCCTGTCTGTTCCAAAAAATTCTTCTTTCCGGATTTAAGCCATTGTTTGAATCATTATCCCAATTATACAGTTCTGTATACGACAAGCTGTCTGTATAATAATTTACTAAATACTTTTTTCCGTTTTTAAAGAGACTTTCATTTATAACAAATCCATCTTCATCACATAATATTTCAACTATTTTGTCACCAGAATTATATAGACAAATCATCTTTCCATTTTCATCTATATCATCATACTCATAGTTTTCTTTTTCATTTTCTAAAAGAGTTTCTTTTTTCACAGACAAACTCATATCTGCTCTTCCGGTCATAAAAAGATGTGCAGACATAATCTGACCGCGTTTTATTTTTTGCGAACCATACAGCTCCATATCCCTAATTGTCGGCAGCTCTGTAAAAATAAATTTAGCATCTACATTGTTTTTTGCAAACAATCTTGCTCTAAATCCCTGAGCAACATCGACTCCGGAAAATTCATATCCACTAAGTAATGTAAAATCAAATACTCTCATCTATATCACCCATAACTACTTTTGCAGCTAACTGTTTTAATTGTTTCTTTTGCCTGTCTATATATTCATCGAATATCGTCTGACTGTTTATTATATTTTTTAGAGTTTCTTTCATCTTCACATAGTCGCTGCTATCAAAAATATTTTCCATTAGATATAATTCTTTTGAATGTGCCGTATTGTCAAACGCTAGTATTAGCATATTATTTATCAGCGCCTGGTTTACTGCATTGTATAGCTCTCTGTAATGATTGATATCCAAATAAATATCGCATCTTTCAAACAGTTCTTCTATCTTCTGTTCAGAAATACACGGGTATAGCTCAACATTATTATTTATATCCAGTTTTGTTAATTTATCTGACATAATGGTGCTGGCAGCTATATGAAATGTTATTTCCGGAAAGTCATTTATAAGCTGTTCAATATACTCGAGTTGATCCGTTTCTGTAATAATAAATGCTTCCTTTTTTCCAAATTTTGATTTATTATTTTCAAAATATGAATATAGTCTGTCGCATTTACAATCCGAATTATCTTTATACCAATTGACCTGCTGCTCTTCACTGCACAGTATTCGAAATGCTGTGTTTGTCTGAGTTATTTTTGTCAAATCTGAATTTAATCTATTCTGTGGCAGATATGATATTTTAAAATTCCCATAATCCCCAGCAAATTTATTCAATACCTCATCACTTGTCAGCCATATATTTTCATCATATATTTCACCGGATTTAAGATAAGCTTCCAGATAATCAGCAAAGCCTCTATAGCTTCTCGGACTAATGCCCATGCCCAACAATGTATATGTCTTTGGACCTGTCTGTTCTATTACCTTAATGTCACCATTTCTATCATAGAATTCCCTAGCTGTAACATTACCACCGTTCACATTCTCCGAACAATATTTATATCCATATTTGTTGTAATAGTCTACTCTATATACTGTATTATTTCTGTCAATCCACTCTACTCTGCTGACCATTCTTTTCTCTATCGGATTCTTAAAATAGATGTTTGCCTTTTTGGTTTTATTATCATATATAGCACCATTTACCCCATCAGCACGAACGCTCCAGTATTGAGGGATATCTATAAATGCATAATACAAGTCTTTTTCCTTATGCACATCGTTTTTTTCAGACATGCCGCAAAACAAATCTATGGCTTCTATTATTTTACAGTCTTTAAATCCCACATTTTCTATCAGTTCTATTATATTTTTTTCAGTCTTATCCAATTCATCAGTAATAAAAATCATAGGATAAACCCACCCTCTGTATAATGCAAAAACCTCTGTGTTATAAAATAATTCTCACCATTTTCTAATCCAGCATTTTCCAGTATTTCCAGTCCATTGCCATCGTCCGCATCCGCAGAGACTATATAGACAGTATTGTCATCGCAGATAATCTCATTTTCCTTTAAATGCTCATGCCATTCGCAGCTATCAAATTCTCTGTTTAATAGTCTCATTGCATTCCTTATAGAGCTGTTCTCTCCACCATAAAATACGAGTCGTATATTGTTTTGAGTAACTTTTTTTAGCAGCTTCTCCAGCATACCTGTTCTATCCACAATTCTGCCCATAGAATTACACAATAAGCCATCCTCCATCTGCTCTCCCCATGGGGTTCTCAGTATTGTGAAATAGTAAGCTCTGTCAATTTCATTATTTGTATATAGCATCAACAGGGTTGCAGCATAATGATATATTTTTTTCTCTGCGTTCTCATTATTTTTTCTTGCCTCATCAATAAAGTAATTCCATTTTTCATCTATCAATAAGGTTTTTCCGCTGAATATGGCATTTAAAGCATCCTGGTCTGGAAGCCATGTTTGGGAATTAGCTTTCAGATAATCCATAACCTGTTGAAACAGGCTTCCATTTTTCCTGATATTTTCAAGGTTCATACAAAGAACACCCGCATTAAAATATCCGTCACGACTTGTCTGCCCTGCTGCTACAGCGTATGGAGTTCCCCAATTCCTTATTGTCGAACAATCCGGAGCTGCCGCCAGACAGTAATTATCTATATTTAGGTTCCATAATTCTTCAATATCTGTATTTACAAACAAATCAGAGTCCAAATATATTATTTTTTTCAAATCCGGCATAATATCCGGCAGCATAATTCTGAACATTGTTCCAATTGTAAATCTATTCATTGAATCAGCCAATGAGCCAAAAATGTCTGGATTAAAATGATGAAATTCTATGCCGTTTCCACTATTATCAGCAATAAGACTCAGCTTATTTTTATTCATTTCATTCAATGTGTCATCATGTAATATATGAAAAACTATTGGTGCTTTTGTATTTTCAACAATGGATTGCATCGTTGTTCCAGCCCAGACACTGTAATTTCCATCCTTATCATGTATACCAAGACAGATATGTATTGCATTATCTAAAAAGCATACATTATTCATTCTTTTCGCAGTTGCTCTCAGCTTTGACATTCTTTTCAATACCGCATCATCTGAAAAAGTCCTCACATATGGATTATCAAATATATCCGGTTCACTATTTATGAACTCTTCTTTGCAAATATCCAATTCTTTATTTAGAAAATTTTCTATTCTATTGTATGACTCCAGATATTGATGCCATAACAAAAATGACTGTATTTCACAGTGACATTGCTCAATTACATTTCCAAGTTCTGCTTTTCTACTTTGAATAGCCTGCCTTATATGATCCATAATAATCTTAGCATCCCGGATCTTTGCATTGCTAATTTCAGAACGTATAATGCCCTCTGTGTTCTCAAAATAATAGTATAATATCGATTGCACCTTACAATACTTCTTTGCAAGTAACACACAAAGCATGGAAAAATGAGTATCCTCATAATATACATCTTCTATAAATCTTAGATTATGTTCTCTTATGAATTTGGTCGAGTATAGCTTTGCCCATGCTGTTACATTAGTAAATCCGGTCAGATATAAAATAAGATTTTTCCTATTATCAACATTATCTAAATCAAGCCTTTGAATTTCAAAATCATTTACTTCTAATACATTTGGCTTGTCTTCTTTAAAACACGATACACCACACTGTGCCAAATCATAATCGTCCTCTGTCATTCTATCATGTAGCACCCTGAGCATATCCGGATGCACATAATCATCCGCATCCACGAATGTGATATATTTGCCGGTACAGATATCCATTCCCAGATTACGTGCACCGCCACACTTTCCCTTTTTCTGTATTTTAAGAGATATAACATTCTCCGGGTATTGTCTTTGTAAGGATTCTAATATAGACCATGTATTGTCTGTCGATAAATCATCTATGAGTATCACTTCGAGATTTTCAAAGCCATATGTCTGGCTGTAAATTGAATCGAAGCATCTCATAATGTATTTTTGTACATTGTAGCATGGAATAATTACTGATATCTTGTCTTTACCATTCATAACATTTTCTCCATAATATATATAATAATCAAATTGAGTCTTACCCTAATTGTGTACCATCACCTTACGGCTTTTCCAACCTATTTGTACTATTCCCTTTACAACTCACAAACGATACTGTTCACATGATATTTTTCCGCTGCTTTCGGATTTTTCTTTGCGAACTGACGGTTGATTCTCTTTTTGACTATCTCGCAGTCCTCACGCTTTATTCCGATGAGCATGATAAGAAACTGCACCTTGCCATACGAGGTATATATGTCACTGTAGCGGATTGATTCACCGACGCACTTCTTGAGCTGTCTTGAATACTTGTTTATCTTCGTCTCACTCTGCACCTGTCTGCCTTCCTCGTCCTCGAGTGTACAGAGCATGAGATACACGGGTACCCTTGTGCGCTTCATGATACGGATGGATGACTGGTATATGCCCCTGAATACCGGGTAGCCGCAGAAATATCCGCCTCTTTCTGTTTCCTCCTGCTCGCTCATGCCCTCCTGGATGTTTTCCAGTATCTCATGTGCATGATTCATCTGATTGCTGTATTTCTCAAGGATTTCCAAAAGTCTTGACGATGGATAAATACCGCACTCCCTGAGATAATAGTCCACGACATCCGTGTAGAGCCCTTCCGCCTCATCATATCGTCTGGTCTCTACCATCGCCTCCATGATGAGCTCCTCCCATTCATTGAACGGATCGACCTTTGCAGCATATACTCCCAGCTTCTCCAGTCCCTTGAACTGTTTTCTCTTTCGCAGTATGTATGCGGCTTCCTTTATGATTTTCTCAAACATAGTGTGATAGCGCCTGGCCTCCTGTGCTATCCATGTCTCACCCGTATATGCCGACAGAAATTCGCCCTTGTACAGATATAGTGCCTTTACGTACAGCTCAAGCAGTTTGTCTTCTATTTCCTTTGTCTGCTCATCACACACTGTCTTTTCATGCTCAGTCTCCTGTGGTATCTGCTTTTCCAGTGTACAGACCTCGTTATAGATTTTCTCAAACTCTGCTGCGTCCTCTTCTATCTCTATGTCCGGTGTCCAGTAATATATGCCTCCCTCCAAATATATGAGGTTCTTTCCCGGCAGTCCGAGCTGGGTGAGCTTTTGCTTTGTCTTGTACACAATAACTCTCAGTGCTGTGTGAGGTGCATCTATATCACGCTCACCGATTACTATTTCCTCGAGCTTATCCTTTGCTATTCCGCAGTCAGAATAGTGCATCATAGCCTGCATCAGGCGGTTGAACTGGCTCTCCTTATGCATTTTTTCCGCCACAAACGGTGCTCCGTTATAGTCCATTCTGAAATTTCCAAACATCTGTACCTTAATTGTGTGCGTCATAGGTGCCTCGCTTCCTTAGTCTAAACATATTAATTAATCTAATTAATATTATACATCAATTCCGCACATGCCAATAACCACGACAATTTACACGAACAGTGTCAAAACTCGTACTTGACAAATTGTGTGGTATGTGCTGCATGCCCCGGAATATAAAAAGATCCTGCAAGAAAATCTCACAGGACCCGGTTATTTCTGATATATTATATCAGATATTAACTTAGAAAATAGCATTTACTATTGTTGAACCAACGGCTGTTGCAAGGAATGCCAGTCCGCACACGAGCGGAAGCTTGTTGTCATCCTCTTCTATTGCCCTTACTCCAAAGAATATGCATACATATCCCACTACACCTGCAAATGTATGCAGCCAGCTGCTCACATTGCCAAAGAACTGGAATGGGATTATATCGATGATTGCTGCCACAAGGATGATCGGGAGGTATACTGCGTCGTACAGACATGCTGCTGAGAGTGTCTGTGCAAATGTCACCTTTTTATCCTTCTGCACTGCGTTTAATACAACCAGAATGACTGCTGCAAGGATGAGCACCCTCACTGCCTCTCCTACGATTCCTGAGAAGATTCCCTCAAAGAAGCTTGCCGGGTAGAATGAGAAGCCGAAGCCGCCTATGCTGCCAATCACGCTTGATAACAGATATACTACAGAAAGCACTACCTCTACTATAGCAAATAAGCCGATGAATATAAAGCCTGATGCCATATTTGCATTCTTTACAAAGTCTGCTGCAGCCTGTGCCGGCTTCTTGATGAGCCCCTTGTATAGTGTGATGATAGATGCCACATTTTTGTCATTCTGCAGCTGCTGTCCTGCCGCACTCACCTGCTGTGTGAAGTTGTCAAACGCCTGCGACTGTGCATTGCCCTGTGGCTGTCCGTTGAACTGTGCCTGTGCGTTGCCCTGAGGCTGTCCATTGAACTGTGCCTGTGCGTTACCCTGCGGCTGTCCATTGAACTGTGCCTGCTGTGCTGCATTGTCTGCCTGTGCGTTGTCCTGTGTCTGATTTGGTGCCTGTGTCTGTGCCTGCTGACGACATGTACATACCTCATCATCAGCTAATTGCCTGCCACAATTTGTACAGTATTTCATAACTGAAACCTCCTTAAAATAATTAATAAACTGCTGATAATTATATTAGCATTTCGGATATTTAATAGCAATATTTATTTGATATTTATTTCATATTATATTATGATTATTAAAGGGTCAAAAGGTATCATCGATGCATGCTTGCATGCAGTAATCTGATTAATCATCCCTAGTATTTAAAGAGGAATCAACATGCCACAAACACTTAATATAGCTGTCTGCGAGGACGAGGCTGCCGAAACCGAGCTGCTTTGTGATATTCTCGACCACAGCGATATCAAAAATACATACACTGTCTTTACAAATGCCGATTCTCTGCTTGCCTCATACGAGCATGGGAAGTATGACCTGTTGCTCATGGATATATACATGAAGGATTCCATGACCGGCATCGAGGCAGTCTCTATAATCCGTGAGACAGACACCGATATCCCGGTTGCTTTTATCACAACAAGCACAGAGCACGCCTTAGAAAGCTACAGGCTGTCCGCCATAGGCTATATCGAAAAGCCTGTTTCTGCAGCTGAGCTAAGTAACATCCTTCACCTCGCCATGCTGAAAAAATCCGATGCTCCATCGCTTTATGTGAAGAGAAATAAGAGTATGGAGAAGCTTGCTCTTTCGGATATCATGTACATAGAGCAGAGAGCCAGACAGATTTTCATACATTTAAATGACAACGAGGAAATCATCTGCTATGAGAAGCTTTCAGAGCTTTCAGAGCAGCTGCCTACTGAGCTGTTTTTTCTGCCACACAAAAGCTACGCGGTGAACCTGTCGTATGTCACACGCATCGACACAGCGCTCAAGTGCTTTGTGATGGCTGATGACACAAATATCCCTATCAAGAGAGAGCTCTCAGGCAAGGCCAAAAAGGCAATGGAGAGATACTTTTTCGAGCACACCAGAGGGCTAAAATAAGTCACTTTCCTATTGATTGATGTGAGCTAAAACTGTCAAAAGTAATACACTGCAAGGAGCCCGGATTATGAAAAACAAAAGCGCTATACGAAATATTCCCTATCTGACAATCATGGAGCTTATACTGATTTGTATACTGCTTTTTTCCTCAAAAAACATGATTATGAGCCAGGCGAGCTATCCTGAAGCCACTATCGTAAGCTCTGCATATGCTGTGGTGGAGGGCTCTGATTCAGATAAAGAGGAAATCACGTTTCCACATACCTTTAAGCACCTTTCGCCGCGCACACGTGTCACCGTCACCACCCATATCAACCTGAACAAGGATGATCCGATCTACATAAAGACCGTCTATTCCCCTGCAAAGGTCTATTTAGATGATGAGCTCATATATGAGTTTGGCAGGCCCGAAAACTATCCATCCTATATGAAGGATCCTGCAACAGAGGGGTACCTGATAGGCACTGACGGTCATTCGGGTGATGCAGAGCTTCGCATAGAGTATCTGTCTCCTGTCACCAGAAGCTCGCTTACTGTGTATTCTCCTATCTACGGAGCATACAAATCCTTATTTTTCACACTGTTAAAGCTGAATAAATGGTCATTCTTTATAGCACTGCTAGAGCTTGCTGCAGGTGTTTTGTTTATATTTATCTCACTGATGCTTTTATACTACGATAAAGAGGTTTGCAAGATGATATTTCATTTTGGCTTCTTCTCACTCATGGTAGGCATGTGGTCTATCGGTGAGTGCAACTACACAGGTGTCATAGTCAAAAACCCTACTATGCTATATCTATGTGCTTTTATAGGGCTTTTCTCGCAGATGATTCCGCTGTTGTATTTCTGCAGGCTCGCAGTTGATTTTAAAAATGACAAGCCTATTATAGTTATCGCGAAGCTCCTCACCGTGCTTGACTTTATCGCATGTGCCTTACAGCTTAGCGGTATGGTTGCACTGTCCCAGAGCATGTATGTGTTCCATGTCATTTTACCACTCATACTTTGCTTCCTGACTGCATACACCATCCTTGAGGCTGTTCGCAACCAAAATAGCAGGGCAAAACGGCTGATGGTTCCGATATTCATACTGGCACTCGCTTCATGTGCCGAGATAATCAATTATCATTTGAAATTTGTGTCATCACTGTCACTGCTGTACCAGCTTGGAACTCTGCTTTTCATTATAATCATGGGAAATATCATGGGGCTTAATATAAGCGATATGCTAAGGATAAAGCGCGAAAACGAAAGGCTCGTATTTGATATGAATCTCCTCGAGCAGTCTCTGTCTGAGCAGAGGAAATATAATTCACTCATCACAACAAACGAACAGCTGTTTAAGAAGCAGCGTCACGATCTGCGTCACCAGCTGGTTGCAATAAAAGGCCTCGCAAACACTGAAAATAAGCCGCTGAACGAATACCTGGATGCCCTGATTCACAGCATTCCATATGCGCCTGCAAGCTATTGCGAAAACAGGGTGGTCAATTCCATTCTGTCATACTACAGTGCCATATGTAAAAATGACAATATTGCTCTTGAGACAAAGCTCATTGTTCCGGAAACCGATGATGCGACCCTGGACAACGACCTGTGCCTGGTATTTGGAAATCTGATAGAAAACGCCATAGAAGCATGTAAACGCATGGATAGCCCGGATACTTCAGATAACGCACCATCACGCTTTATCCGTCTGCATGCCCATATCCACTACAAGACACTAATCGTAACCATGGACAACAGCTTTGACGGGCATGTTACCATTCAAAACGGAAAATACCGTTCTTCAAAGAGGGATGACTATGGTATAGGCCTGTCCTCCATCCGGTCTGTTGCCGGCAAATATGATGGAGACGTTGCATTTGAAGCAGCTGATGGTGTATTTCAGTCGTCAGTATACCTTCAAATATATAAATGACACATTGTATATAATGCATATATATGTTATAATATTAAAAGAATTTTGTGCATAATACACATATGGAGTCTTGATTTATGATAGAACACACGATATACAAGGAATTTATCGATAAAATTTCAGAATTATCAGATGGGATATATCCTATCATCACCGACCTGGATAACGACATATCATACGTACCTCAAAAGACAGCTGATTTTTTCGGCTTTGAAGCCGGCGAGCATACCTGCTTCTTTGAACAGCTTGGCTCTTGTGTCAACAACGTTGACCTGCCTGAATATAAGCAGGAAATCCGCTATCGCTTAAATGGCGAAAAACTGGATGATATATTTTATGTCCGCATGGGAAAGCATACCAAAGAATATATGATGGGATTTTATTCTGATATTTTTGCCGGTGATGACGGACACTGCTACCATGTCCTCGTGCTTAGAAACGAAAATACTCTTCCGGATATCGACCCATATACATATCTTTACGGTCAGTCAAAGTTTGTAAATGATATCAACGGCTACATCATGGAAAACAGGTCTGTAGCCATAATTGAGGTGGAGATAGGCCATATAGATGAGTTCAATATACTGTATGGTTCCAATTTCAGCACTGCAATCCAGCGTGAGCTCGCGCTCAAATTCATCTACATGATGGATGGCAGCACCGCCACATACTATATGAATAATTCCAAGTTTGTATTTGTGGTAAAGGAAGCTGACCGTGCCACTGCTGAGGCCTTTTATCAAAAAATTGCAGACACCATAAATTCCATGTATTTCTTTAAGTGCTTTAGATTTGAGTTTGATATATATGCCGCTTGCCTGATTCTCAAGGATTATGACGGTGATACATCTACTGTCATCAGCAAGGTGGAGTACACTCTTGACCGCGCGAGGGAGCTTCACAGCCCTGATTTGTTATTTTTTAACGATATGGTCAGGTTCAATGGCAGCTCGCATATAGACATCATGAAAATCATCCATCAGTCGGTTATCAATAGCTGTGATGGCTTTTTTGTGGAGTTTCAGCCGATTGTAAAGGCAAAAACCGGCGAAATAATGGGTGCTGAGGCACTTGTGCGCTGGAAGAAGGAGCCTTTTGGCACAGTACCACCGGGTCTGTTTATCGACTGGCTTGAGGATACGCCGGCTATGTATGAGCTCGGAAATTATATCATGAGAACTGCAATAAGCGCAGCCTGTGAATTTGCAAAGGTAAAACCGGGATTTTTCATCAATGTAAATGCATCCTCAGAGCAGCTTGAAAAGGAATGCTTTGTAAAAGATACTCTGGCAATTCTTAAAGAGTATGATTTTCCGCCTTCACAGCTGTGGATAGAAATTACAGAGCGATGCCGGGACCTGCCTGTATCTATGATAAAGAAAACAGTCACAGCTTTAAGGGATGCAGGAATCCACATCACAATGGATGACTATGGCACGGGAAGCTCTTCATCACAGATGATGCTTGAGCTTCCTGTAGAGGGTATCAAGATAGATATGTGCTTTATAAAGGGTATTTTCGAAGAGAAAAAGAAGCAGGCACTTGTAATCGGAATGATTAACTTTGCCCGTGCCGCAGATCTTAGGATATGTATCGAAGGCATCGAAAATGAAGACCTCGAAAGCTATCTCAGACAGTTTGATGTCACCTGGTTCCAGGGCTATCACTACTCGAAGCCTATATGTCAGGATGAGCTTATGAAGCTTCTTATTAAGCCATAGCCCCGGCTATTACTCCAGATTTTCCTTAAATGCTGCCAGTGCACCGTTTTTCTTAAGAATCAGCATGACAATTGCTGCCACTATGCTTCCGGCTACGGTCGATATAAGGAATGGCACTATGTATATAAACATGCCGTCCGGCTGAATAAGCATCACGTATTTTGCCAGAGGATACGCTGCAAGGCCTCCGAGTATGCCGGTGCCGAGCGCCTCTGCGATACATGTAGGTATGATTTTTTTGCTGAATCTGTACATCAGTCCACAGCACAGCGCACCTACCATGCTTCCCGGGAATGCCATGAGGCTTCCAAGCCCTGTCAGATTTCTTATGATACTCGCACAAAATGCCACACCGACACCCCATGCAGGTCCTAAGAATACTGCTGCGCATATATTGACCATGTGCTGTACGGGTGCACATTTGCTGCCGGCAACAGGGAAGCTTATTAAGCTTCCTGCTACGGCAACTGCCACGAGCACTCCTGCCATGGCAAGCTTTCTGATTGAAATAGTTGATTTTTTAATGTTCTTTTTAGTGTTCTCTTTGCTTTCCATTACTACCCACCTTATAGTATATCAATATGCTCTCCTGCGAGTGCCTTGTTCATGCTTCGCACTGCACAGAACTTACCGCACATACTGCATGCCTCGCTGTGGTCATCCTCAGGCAGACGGTCATCCCTGATAGCCTTAGCTGTCTCAGGATCAAGTGCACATGCAAACTGTGCATCCCAGTCGAGCACACGTCTGGCATCTGCCATCTTATCATCTATATCTCTGGCTCCTGGGATTCCCTTTGCAATATCTGCTGCATGAGCTGCAATCTTTGAGGCGATGATGCCCTGCTTTGTATCCTCCACATTTGGAAGAGCAAGATGCTCGGCAGGTGTCACGTAGCACAGGAATGCTGCTCCGTTCATTGCTGCCACAGCTCCACCGATTGCTGCTGTGATGTGGTCATAGCCCGGTGCTATATCTGTTACGAGAGGTCCAAGTACATAGAATGGTGCTCCCATACAGATTGACTGCTGTACCTTCATGTTTGCTGCTACCTGATCAAGCGGCACATGTCCCGGTCCCTCTACCATGACCTGTACATTGTGATCCCACGCACGCTTTGTGAGCTCTCCAAGTCTTACAAGCTCCTCTATCTGGCATACATCTGTTGCATCTGCCAGGCAGCCCGGTCTGCAGGCATCTCCGAGAGAGATTGTCACATCGTGCTCCTCACAGATTTCAAGTATCTCATCATAGTGCTCGTAGAAAGGATTTTCCTCTCCTGTCATGCACATCCATGCAAATACAAGGCTTCCTCCACGGCTTACGATATTCATCTTACGCTTGTGCTTTTTAATCTGGTCTATTGTTTTTCTTGTGATTCCGCAGTGAAGTGTGACAAAGTCCACTCCATCCTCAGCATGGAGTCTGACTACATCGACAAAATCCTGTGCTGTAAGTGTTGCAAGATCACGCTGATAGTGGATAACACTGTCATAAACAGGAACTGTTCCTATCATTGCAGGACATTCGCTTGTGAGCTTCTGTCTGAACGGCTGTGTGTTGCCATGGCTTGAAAGATCCATGATAGCCTCTGCTCCAAGCTTTACAGCGCTCATGACCTTCTGCATCTCCACATCATAGTCCTTGCAGTCTCTTGAGACTCCGAGGTTTACATTGATTTTTGTGCGAAGCATGCTTCCAACACCCTCTGCATCAAGTGACTTGTGATGCTTATTGGCCGGAATAGCTACCTTTCCGCTTGCAACAAGCTCCATCAGCTTGTCTACATCCATCTTCTCCTTCTTTGCTACCTTTTCAATTTCAGGTGTTACGATGCCCTTTCTTGCGGCATCCATCTGTGTTGTGTAATTACTCATTGTACTCTCCTGTTCTTTATTTTATTACTGTTAAATTAGTAGTTATTACTATTCTTATTGTTGTTACAGCTATTAATTATTTAACATGTGCTTATCTCATTGTATGAACAACGCTCCATGATTCATAGGACCGCTGCCGTGTCCCAGATCAAGCATGGCTTTTAAACATGCTGTGACATATCGCTTGCCGTTATCCACAGCCTGCTCAAGCGATAGTCCCTTTGCCAGACCGCTGGCTATCGCTGAAGAAAGCGTGCAGCCTGTGCCGTGTGAGTTGGGATTATCCACTCTCTTTGTCTCAAATGTGATAATTTGCTTTCCATCCCACAAATAGTCACACACACATGCCGTGTCTGTGAAATGGCCTCCCTTGCTTAAAACCGGACAACCGTATTTATCATAAATGGCCTTTGCTGCCTCTATGATATCATCCTTGCTTTCAATCTGTCTGCCTGATATCACCTCAAGCTCAGGGATATTTGGCGTAATGATATCAGCCAGCGGAAACAGCTTCTCCATCAGAGTGTTTGCTGCATTTTCTTCAAGCAGCCTGCTTCCGCTTGTAGCAACCATCACCGGGTCCAAAACTATGTTTTTTGCCTTGTACTTTACAAGACCTGCGGCAATCGCCTCAATCGTATCTACCGATGATGTCATGCCGATTTTCACCGCATCCGGAAAAATATCCGTAAAAACAGCCTTCATCTGTGCCTCGATAAAATCTGCCGGCACATTCATCACCGCGTCAACTCCCATGGTATTTTGTGCCGTGAGCGCTGTGATGACACTCTCGCCAAATACACCGTTTGCAAGCATGGTCTTTAAATCAGCCTGCACGCCTGCGCCGCCACTTGAATCACTTCCCGCAATTGTAAGTGCTGTATGCATATCTACGCTCCTTTCTGAATTTTGTTATTTCTCTTTAATTCTTGTTTAATTACTTTAATCACTGCAGTGTGACCTGCTGCAATTACAGCATTTTATCGCATATTTCTGCCAGCTCTTTGGCTGCAGCCTTTATATCTGCGCTTGCAAATATCGCTCCTACCACGGCGATTCCTGCAATCCCTGTGCCCTTTAGTGTGGCTGCATTGTCTGCATTTATGCCTCCGATTGCAACAACCGGTATATCGACAGCCGCTGTGATTTCACGCAGAAGCTCCTTTGTCATAGGCTTTGCATTGAGCTTTGTGGTAGAGCCAAACACTGCTCCGCTTCCCAGATAGTCAGCACCGTCAGCCTCTGCTCTCTTTGCCTGCTCCACTGTCTTTGCCGTGACACCTATTATCTTGTCGGTTCCAAGAAGCTTTCTGGCCTCTGCCGGATTCATGTCATCCTGTCCCAGATGTACTCCGTCGGCATCTATATCAATTGCAAACTGCACATTGTCATTGATGATGAGCGGCACCTTGTGCTCGTGACAGATTCTCTTTATCTCAAAAGCCTCCTGATACTCATCCTTTAGCCCTGCATCAGAATATGTACTAAGGATATCCTTGTCACGGATCTGAATCATAGTGGCTCCGCCCTCTATCGCAAGCTTCACATGCTCAGAAAGCCTCGCTCCGTGCAGCCACTGCCTGTCTGTTATAGCGTAGAGCTTTAAATCAGTTTTGTTCATATAAACCTTTCACCTCTTATCCTGTTATTTTCCAAATATAAGACTCATGACCTGCATACCACTTGTCTGTCATATAGCGATATTCACATCAGTGCATAATAACCATCGCATATATGATATACTGCATCAATCAGCCTGTCCCTATATGAAGCATTTCCGGGCTTAACAAAATGACAGCTGTTTGTTCCCATATCACACTCTGCCATAGCAGAGGCCGCAAGCCCTCCTGCCCTCTTCATGCAGCTAAGTGCTGCCGTGACTGCACCGTATTTATCATCGCAGGAAGCCGCAACAAACGAACAGATAAGCCCTGAAAGCATACATCCGGTGCCTGTCACGCGCTTCATCATCGGATGGCCGCCTGTGATGCTTCCTACCCTGTAATTATGTGAGCATCCGTCAGCATCAGGCACAACAACATTCATCACATCGGTGTTCATTGCACCACTTTCATTATAGTCATAACCACCGGCTTCATCACATAATTGTGCCACATAATCTGTCTCACCTGTAATCACACAGATACAGCCATATCGCAGAGCCGCCCTGCACGCAAGCGCCTTTGCATCAGACTCATCTGCCGTATCGGTCACTTCCACACCGCCATCGCACCTGCCATGCTCCATAACAGCCTTGATTTCAGACAAATTGCCCTTAATCACATCCACCTGCACCTCGTCAAGCAGACTCATAACAAAATCCATCCTGAAGCGGCTCACTCCCACGCCAACCAGGTCAAGCACAATAGGAATGCTCTTTTTTGCAGCCCTCCTCGCAGCAATGCGCATCGCTTCAAACCTCTCCTCAGAAGGAGTGCCTATATTCAGGTTCAGCCCATCGCAGATACCGGTGACCTCGTCCATCTCCTGAGGCGCCATAGCCATAATAGGCCTCGCCCCACATGCCAGCTCAATATTTGCCACATCATTGATAGTAACCATATTTGTGATGTTGTGGATCAAAGGACTGCGCGACTTAAGCTTTTCTATAAAATTATCCATCTGTATCTCTTTACAAGTATTCATAATCACCCACGCATTCAAAAAGCGGATATACCGCCAATGAGTATATCCGCCTAAAAATCGTGCGATATTATCCTACGTTGGCATTATCCAAATCAGGTTATGGGTCAAGACACTACCAGTCTACTCTCAGCCGGCTAAATGCCAGCTCCCCTGTTGTATTTTGTAACTATCACGAACCACACCACGCACATTCGCAAAAACGCACGATGCTCGTGCTTTGTCTACACTCCGTTACGGTCCGCGCTGAACAAACGTCCCCTGGACGTTTAGCGCCGCTGCTACGCAGCTACTTTTGCTCATATGTGTGGGGGTGGCTCTATTCGAGCCCCCTTGAGAACAAGAAAACCTGCTGCTTACATGCAAGCATGACGCATCAGCTTTTTTTGTTCTCAGTGGTTCTGAATAGTCATTACATCTAATATAATACGCGCTCCCCAATAAATCAAGCAAAATCCGCAAGTGTACCCATATTCGTACATTGAGAGCCACAACGTAAGGGCGTAAGCCCCGGGCACTGGGGATGTACACGCACTCTCCCGAAGCGCGAATAGCGAAGTGGCTTAGATACTGTAGAAATTATGCCCATGAAACGTAGAAACACCCCTGCATGGACGCAGGGGTGAGGAGAACCGCGCCACGGACGGCGCGTTTCGACGGTTTCGTCAAGCATAGAAACCCATCAAGCATAATTTCGTACAGAATCTTAGCCACGTAGCGTAGCGCCCCGGGAGAGTGCGCGTGCACCCCTGTGCCCGGAGCTTACGCCCGACCTATCGCCACAATGATAAACAGCCTAAATCTACTTAGCTGCAATAACATCCGCCATATCGTAGTGACCTGCACTCTTTCCCTTAAGGAACTTGGCAGCCTCAACAGCACCCTTCGCAAAAACAGCCTTAGAGTAAGCAGTATGCTTAAACTCAATCACCTCATCCTGTCCGCAGAAAAGTACCTCATGCTCACCGACAATGCTTCCGCCTCTGACAGCAGAAATACCGATTTCCTTAGGATCACGCTTCTCTCTGCGCTGGCTGCGGTCGTAAACATAGTGATACTCGTTGTCCATAGCCTCGTTGATAGAATCGGCAAGTGCAAGCGCAGTGCCTGAAGGTGCATCAAGCTTTAAATTGTGATGCTTCTCAACAATCTCCATATCGAAGCCTGCCGGTGCGAAAACCTGTGCAGCCTTTTTAAGAAGAGCCATAAGAGTATTTATGCCAAGTGACATGTTTGCAGACTTGAGCACTGCCACCTTCTTGTAGCACTCCTCGACCTTTGCAAGCTGCTCGTCACTAAGACCTGTAGTGCATAAAACAACCGGAACCTGCTTGTCCACGCAATAGTCCAGCACTCCGTCAACAGCCTTGGCATTGGAAAAATCTATGACCACATCAGCGTCCACATCACATTTGTCGATGCTCGAAAAAACAGGATAGTCATTGTCTATTCCATCATATAAATCAATACCGGCTACAATCTCGATATCAGCATCAGCCTTACAGATTTCTGTGATAGTCTGTCCCATTTTGCCGTTGCAGCCATTCATAATTACCTTTGTCATTTTATCGTATCCTTTCTCGTTGTACTAGGCAAGCTTTAAGCCATAAGCCTTCATGACCTCAGCAAGCTTCTTTGCATTATCCTCACCCATCTCGCACATAGGGCTTCTGAGAGGTCCGACATTCATACCCATCAGGTTCATAGCCTTCTTTACAGGGATTGGATTTACCTCTGAGAAGAGTGCATCTACAAGTGGAAGAGCCTCTCTCTGAAGCTCTAAGGCGGTCTGTAAATCGCCCTTGAAGAAGCTGTCGCACATATTGTGTACCTTTGCAGGGGCTATATTGCTCCATACTGAGATTACTCCGATTGCGCCGATAGACATAAGAGGCACTACGAGACCATCTTCGCCTGAGTACATATCAAGCTTTCCGTCTGTCAGGTACATTGTCTTTGAAGCCTGTGCCAGATTTCCTGTAGCCTCCTTGAGTCCTACGATATTTTCCTTTGTCTTAAAGAGCTCTGCCATAGTCTCCGGGAGCACGTTGCAGCCTGTACGTCCTGGTACGTTGTATACGATAATAGGACACTTTGTGCTGTCTGCAATCTGTGAATAGTGGCTCACAAGACCGGCCTGTGTAGCCTTGTTGTAGTATGGTGTGACAACGAGCAGTCCGTCTGCACCAAACTCCTCTGCCTCCTTTGAAAGCTGCATAGCTGTCTTTGTGCAGTTAGAGCCTGTGCCTGCCACTACAGGTACACGATGCTTTGTAAACTCTACTGCAGCCTTTATAGCCTTTGCATGCTCCTCCATTGACAGGCATGGGCTCTCGCCTGTGGTGCCTGCGATGACGATAGCATCTGTGCCATTGTCAATCTGCATATTGATAAGCTCCTCGAGCTTGTCGTAATTAATCTCCTCGTTATCGTACATAGGTGTAACGATTGCTACTCCTGCTCCTTTGAAAATTGCCATGATTTTATCTCCTTCTTGCTTTTCTTTATCGGTATTGATTCTCTTAACGTATAGGTATGACGCTGTCTGCCTCTAAGCGCTAAAAAACCGGCTCCTTAGAGCCGGTCCCAATTCTTCATGAATCACGATAGCTCCCCATCAAATCTGATGACAGTCATAAGGCTGTTCGCCATATGCCCAGGGATATATCCGCAGATGATAAATCCCTTCGGCGCTATTCCTTTCATCTCCCATCAACTGCCCCTGCGGCATCCGGAAAGCTACTCATAAGTCGCGCGACCTCTATCTGTTAATCAAATTATTTGTATACAGCAGATGATATAACTGCCTCACACTTGCACTAATCATATCACCAAGCCTGTGTATTGTCAACTCACATGACAATATTTCCTTACTATTTTTCCGACGCGATATTATAAATCTCATCAGCCATTTCCCTGATTCCATCATCAAGCACACGACCTGTCATAATAACTGTCACATCATCCGGCCTTGAAGCAAGCATATCCGACAGCTCCTCCTTGGAAATCAG
This sequence comes from Agathobacter sp., assembly GCF_977054825.1. Taxonomy (NCBI): domain Bacteria; kingdom Bacillati; phylum Bacillota; class Clostridia; order Lachnospirales; family Lachnospiraceae; genus Agathobacter; species Agathobacter sp. Next base: position 75,279 of record NZ_CDRTEH010000007.1, on the reverse strand, counting down.
ATGCAAATCCAAAAGTCCAAGCATCTCATCAAGCACAACAACCATGTCAGCACCGGTTGATATGACCTTCTTAGCATAATTAAAGCCATTCTTGATATTCATGATTTCTTCCTGCTTGCTCTCATCATCAAGCTGCTCAAAGAGTATTCCCGCCCTTGAAAAATTAAAGAATTTTACCTCCGGCTCGAGCTTTTTCAAAAATTCCGGCTCCTTTTTTCCCTTTAGGAACTGAATAACGACAGCCTGTTTACCTTCGCAGGCAGCACATATTGCACTTCCTATAGCGACATTTGTCTTGCCATGTCCCTCGCCATAATAAATCTGTACTGCACCGTTCTCCATAATAATCATGCCTCCATACACATAGCTTTTCTACTGATATGCAACCAATAATATCTAGTAAAATACCACAATCTGAGATTTATTGCAAATTTTCGTGGAAGTCACAAATCCTCATGCAATACTATGCCTCAATCTTGCTCACGGAAACCTCATACGCCGTTCGCTGCTCCACCTGTGTCTCACTCAGCTTTTTCACATAGTCCCTGCTCTGGATTCTGCCCCATATCTGCACATGTGTACCCACCTCAAAGGTCGACGCAAATCTGGCATTTCTTCCCCAGCAGATACATGGAATATAGTCTGACTTGCCATATGAGCGGTTCACTGCCACAAGCAGGTCTGCAATTTCTCGTCCAAGCGGTGTTTTCCTGTATATGGCCTCCTTGCAGATATAGCCGTCAAGGAAAATCTGATTGGCTGCGTCCTCATCATAATCACTGTCCAATACTTCAAGCTCCCTTGCAAAAACAGACAGCACAAGCCTGTTTTTCTTCTCCTCATGCCTGTTGAACGAGCGGAACTGACCGCCTATATATACGCTTTTGCCTATGTAGTCACCCTCCACATTGATAAGTCTCTCTGACACCATCACCGGAATATAGTCCATGCAATCCGAAAGCCTTCTGACCGAAACCTCCATCATATAGAAGCCCTCACCATACACCTCGTGACTAAACTGAAAATCCGAAACGATTTCTCCGATTATTGATACCTGGTTGTTTTCAAACATTTTATCTGCCATGAATTTTTTGTCTCCCTTCCTTTTGTAAAATGTTTTTCCAGCTATTTTTAACATTTCCACAAAGTATATTTTCTCAAATAATGTCGACAAATCCAATAACATTTCACTTAATTTTTTAAAAACTTTCAATGAAAACTTGCACATTGGAAAAATTATGATAGAATAAGTTAGTTGCAAACTTAGCTTTATTTATTAAAGAAAGAAGGAAAATATGAAAACAACAAGAGACGATATTCGTAATATAGCAATTATTGCCCACGTTGATCATGGTAAAACAACACTTGTAGATGAGCTTCTCAAGCAAAGCGGTGTGTTCCGTGACAATCAGGAAGTTCAGGAACGAGTAATGGATTCAAACGACATCGAGCGTGAAAGAGGTATCACAATCCTCTCCAAAAACACAGCTATTCAGTATAAGGACATCAAAATCAACATCATCGACACTCCGGGTCATGCTGACTTCGGCGGTGAGGTAGAGCGTGTTCTTAAGATGGTAAACGGCGTTATCCTCGTGGTTGATGCCTTCGAGGGTGTTATGCCACAGACCAAATTCGTAGTTATGAAGGCACTTGCACTCAAGCTGCCTATCATTGTCTGCGTCAACAAGATTGACCGTCCGGAGGCACGTCCTGACGAGGTCATCGATGAGGTATTAGAGCTCTTCATGGATCTCGATGCTTCTGAGGAGCAGCTTGACTGCCCATTCGTTTTCGCATCAGCAAGAGACGGCTATGCCATGAAGGACTTAAACGACGAGAAGAAGGATATGACTCCTCTCTTCGAGACAATCGTAAACTACATCCCGGCCCCAACAGGTGATCCGGATGCCAACACACAGATTCTCATCAGTACAATCGACTACAACGAGTATGTAGGACGTATCGGAATCGGTAAAGTGGATAACGGTAAAATCAAGGTCAATCAGGAGGCTGTCGTTGTAAACCACCACGACCCTGACAAGCTTGAGAAGGTCCGTATCAGCAAGCTTTACGAGTTTGACGGACTCAACAAGGTAGATGTAGCCGAGGCAGGAATCGGCTCGATTGTAGCAATCTCAGGTATCGCAGACATCCACATCGGAGATACAATCTGCTCACCGGAAGCACCTGAAGCTATTCCTTTCCAGAAGATTTCAGAGCCTACAATCTCTATGAACTTTATCGTAAACAACAGCCCTCTTGCAGGACAGGAAGGTAAATTTGTCACAAGCCGTCACATCCGTGACAGACTCCTTCGCGAGCTCAACACAGATGTCTCACTGCGTGTCGAGGATACAGACTCACCTGATTCCTTCAAGGTTTCAGGACGTGGAGAGCTTCACCTTTCAGTACTTATCGAGAACATGCGCCGTGAAGGCTATGAGTTCGCTGTAAGTAAGGCAGAGGTACTCTACAAGTATGATGAGAACGGCAAGAAGCTCGAGCCAATGGAGCTTGCTTACATCGATGTGCCTGACGAATTTACAGGAGCTGTTATCTCAAAGCTTCAGCAGCGCAAGGGCGAGCTTAGAAATATGGGCTCTATCGCAGGTGGCTACACCAGACTTGAGTTCCACATCCCAGCCCGTGGACTTATCGGATACCGTGGCGAGTTCATGACCGATACAAAGGGTAACGGAATCTTAAACACTATGTTTGACGGATATGAGCCATACAAGGGTGAGATTGCATACCGTGCAACAGGTTCACTCATTGCCTTTGAGTCAGGTGAGGCTGTAACCTACGGACTCTTCTCTGCACAGGAGAGAGGAACACTCTTTATCGGACCTGGTGCCAAGGTTTACTCAGGAATGGTTATCGGACAGTGTTCAAAGGCCGAGGACATCGAGCTCAACGTATGTAAGAAGAAGCATCTTACAAATACACGTTCTTCATCAGCAGATGAGGCACTCACACTCGTACCACCTAGAGTATTAAGCCTTGAGCAGGCTATCGACTTTATTGATACAGATGAGCTTCTTGAGGTAACACCTGAGAGCCTTCGAATCAGAAAGAAGATTCTTGACCCTACTCTTCGTAAGAGAGCCGGCTTCAAGAAGAATTAAAGCATGCCTTTACAAAAAATACCGTCAGGGAACATCTCCCTGACGGTATTTTTATTTCACCTGATTTATTTTACAGTGCCTTGATTCTCTCAAGTGCCTTTACTGTGTTCTCATAGTTTCCGAAAGCAGTCAGTCTGAAGTAGCCCTCTCCGCTTGGTCCAAAGCCTGAGCCCGGTGTACCTACCACGTTGGCATTCTCAAGCAGGTAATCGAAGAACTCCCATGATGTCATCTGATCCGGTGTCTTGAGCCAGATGTATGGTGCATTTACTCCACCGTAAACTGTAAAGCCTGCCTCTGCAAGACCTGTCTTTATTGTCTTTGCATTGTTCATGTAGTATGCTACCTGATCCTTAAGCTGTGCTTTTCCGGCATCTGAGTAAACTGCCTCGCCTGCTCTCTGCACAATGTATGGTGCACCGTTGAACTTGGTTCCGTGACGGCGTGCCCACATTGCATGAAGCGAAACATCACCACACTTAAGCTCCTTAGGTACTACTGTGAAGCCAAGACGCACACCTGTAAAGCCTGCGTTCTTTGAGAAGCTTCTAAGCTCGATGGCACATGTCTTTGCACCGTTACACTCATAGATTGAGTGTGGCACATCTGCCTCGCTGATATATGCCTCATAGGCTGCATCAAAGATGATGACTGAGCCGTTCTTGTTTGCGTAATCAACCCATACCTGTAACTGATCCTTTGTGAGAGTTGTTCCTGTAGGGTTGTTTGGCAGACACAGATAAATCATATCCGGTACTTCCTTTGGAAGCTCCGGAACAAAGCCGTTATCTGCTGTTGACGGCATATAGATTACATTGCTCCAGGTCTCTTTCTGAGCATCGTATGTGCCTGTTCTTCCTGCCATGACATTGGAATCAACATATACAGGGTAAACAGGGTCTGTAACAGCGATACGGCTGTTTGCTGAGAAAAGCTCCTGGATGTTGGCTGAATCGCTCTTTGCTCCGTCTGAAACAAAAATCTCATCGGCTGAGATATCGCAGCCTCTTGCCTTGTAGTCATTGTCTGAAATTGCTTTTCTTAAGAACTCATATCCAAGGTCCGGTGCATAGCCGTGGAATGTAGCTGCATTTCCCATCTCATCAACTGCCTTGTGCATAGCATCGATGATAGCAGGTGCAAGCGGCTGTGTTACATCGCCGATTCCAAGCCTGATAATTTCTTTATCCGGATTAGCCTCCTGATAAGCAGCAACCTTTTTAGCTATTGTGCTGAAAAGGTAGCTTCCCGGTAATTTCTGATAGTTATCATTAATCTGAAACATGTTTATCTCTCCTTTGTTACTTTACAATAAGTCTAATTTATCACTTTACTACGCAAGTGTAAATATGTTTTTTTATCATTATTTCTTTCATAAAATATTATGCTGCCTGCAATTATATTTTTATATAGCTGTTCAAGCCTTTAACATCGACAGCCCTACACATCAGTCATAAGACTTAGTATCATCTGTGCTGTTTCCACAAGTCCTGTGCCGTTATCCATGCTTCGCTTCTGGATGTAGCGGTGTGCTTCCTCCTCAGAAAATCCATTTCGCTCAATCAGTACAGCCTTTGCACTGTTAAGCATCTCCTGGTCTTCCTTTGAACGTACCTTTGGCCTTTGCCTGAGCTTTTTCCTTCGACGCGTTATCGTGTAATCCATCATCTCGACAGTCTGCAAGAGCTCATGCACCTTAAGTGGCATGGATAATGACATCAGATTATCCACATTCTTTTCCATAATGCCCGCTGCCGACGCTATGAGAAGCATCTGAAACTCCTTAGGCATATACTCGTATACCTCACTGTACATCATGTCTGAAAATCTGTATCCGCATATGATGATACCCATATTCAGGCCATTCATGCTCGAAAGTGCCGAAGCTCCGGTATTTGCAACCGCCGTGACTGTATAACCGCTCTGCGCTAATATTTTTTTGATTGAATTGGCTACTTCCTTTTTAGGAAATGCTATCACAATATTATTCACGGTCCGTTACATCCTTTAAAATTTGTACAGATATTCATCTATTTCCCATTTGGTAACCGCAGCTCTGTAATCGTTCCACTCTGCCTCTTTTGCCTCTATATATTTGTTGTAGATGTGCTCTCCGAGTATCTCGCGTATAAAGTCATCTGTCTTAAGGCACTCAACCGCCTCATGCAAATCAGCAGGAAGTGATTCAATTCCTAGTCTCTTTTTATCCTGTTCTGTGAGCTCAAATACATTCTCACGCAGCTCTGCGTCAGGCTGCAGCTTATTCTTTATGCCGTCAAGTCCTGCTGCCAGACACAGTGCCAGCACCAGATATGGATTTGCTGAAGGGTCAGGATTTCTAAGCTCCACTCTCCTTCCCTCACCTTTTGCTGCCGGTATTCTGATAAGCGGACTTCTGTTTGTAGCTGACCATGTGATATAAATCGGTGCCTCATAGCCCGGCACAAAGCGCTTATATGAATTGACAATCGGATTGGTGATGACCGTCATACCCTTCATATGCTTCATGATGCCTGCTATGAAGTGGTATGCCTCCTCGCTGAGCCCAAGCTTATCATCCTCATTGTCAAATATATTGACACCGTCCTTTGAGAGTGACATGTTGATATGCATTCCCGAGCCGCTCACACCATGCTTTGGCTTTGGCATGAAGCTTGCAAAAAGTCCATGTCTCTTTGCGATTGTCTTTATAGCAAGCTTGAAGGTCATGATATTGTCGGCTGTATGAAGTGCCTCCTCATACTTGAAATCAATCTCATGCTGTGCAGGTGCCACCTCATGGTGTGATGCCTCTATCTCAAAATCCATATCCTCAAGAGTTAAAACCATGTCTCTTCTGGCATTTTCTCCCAAATCATTTGGACCTAAATCAAAGTATCCTGCTCTCTCATGTGAGATGGTGGTAGGCTGTCCGTTCTCATCCAGGTGGAAAAGGAAGAACTCACACTCCGGACCTACATTAAACATATAGCCCATCTGCTTTGCCTTTTCAATCTGCTTCTTTAATATATAGCGCGGGTCTCCCTCAAACGGTGTGCCATCCGCCATATAGACATCACAGATGATTCGTGCAACCTTGCCCTGCTGTGGTCTCCATGGAAAAATCATAAAGGTGTCAAGATCCGGGTGCAGATACATATCCGACTCCTCTATCCTCACAAAGCCCTCTATTGATGAGCCATCGAACATGCACCTGTTGTCGAGTGCCTTCTCAAGCTGGCTGGCTGTAATAGCCACGTTTTTTAATGTTCCAAAGATATCCGTAAACTGTAAACGGATAAACTCGATATCCTCCTCATCCACTATGCGGATAATATCATTCTTAGTGTATTTTGCCATTTTAAATCTCCTTATTATTGCAAAAAGCTATAACCTTATCGTACTCCATCGCACCGCCAAACAAATCAAGGGCACTGCCTATCGTCACATTCAGATGGTTCTGTCCAAGCTGTCTGATGCATTTTAAATCATCAAAGGATGACACACCGCCTGCATATGTGACCGGTATCCTTCCCCAGCTGCCAAGCATGGCGACAAGCTCCTTTTCGATGCCGTTTACCCTGCCCTCAACGTCCACTGCATGTACCAGAAACTCACAGCAGTATGAGGACAGCTTATCCAAAAGCTCTGTGGTCACGGCCTCATCCGTGAATTTCTGCCAGCGGTCAGTTACTATATAATACTGTCCGTCCTTTTTGCGGCATGACAAATCAAGCACCAGCCTGTCACTGCCCACAGTATCTTTAAGCCTGTTTAGATTTTCATAGTTTATCCTGCCGTCTTTAAATACGTATGATGTCACTATAACTGCTGCTGCACCGGCATCTATAAACTCCATCGCATTGTCTGCAGTGATACCGCCGCCTACCTGTAAGCCCTGCGGATACGCTTTGAGTGCCATAACAGCCTGTTCCTTTGTAGCCTCATAATACTCGCTATCCACAGAATTGAGCAGAATGATATGGCCGCCCTTTATGCCGGATTTCCTATACATATCTGCATAAAACCGGCTGTCCTGCTCTGAGACAAAGTTCTCACTGGCAAAGTCACCCCTGTCTTTTAATGAACCACCGACAATCTGCTTTACTTTTCCGTTGTGAATGTCGATGCATGGTCGAAACTCCATATTTTTCTCCCTGGTTTAGATTATTGTGGCTTAAAATCGTCACTGCCCACGCTTTAGTGTGACATGCAAATATTGAATGAAAGCCACTCAATATAAAATATAACATAAATTACACTTTATTTGCAAAGGACTTACATTAGTTTTACTAATAAATAATATAATAATTTCATATCGGGCTTATAACTGCTTGACACTCACTCTTTAATTTGCTATCATCATACAAATTACATTAGTATATAAAGTATACCAGCATAATAACATAAGAAAGAGAGGAATTTAAAAATGGGTACTATTATCGGCGAAGGAATTACATTTGATGACGTTCTCTTAGTTCCACAATACTCTGAGGTAACACCAAATATGATCGAGCTTCAGACACATCTTACTAAGAAGATTGTCCTTAACATTCCTATGATGAGTGCTGCAATGGATACAGTCACAGAATCAAAAATGGCTATCGCAATGGCCAGACAGGGTGGTATCGGAATCATCCACAAAAACATGTCTATTGAGGCACAGGCAGACGAAGTCGATAAGGTAAAGCGTTCAGAAAACGGCGTTATTACCGATCCGTTCTATCTTTCTCCAGACCATACATTACAGGATGCAGACAACCTGATGGCAAAATTCAAGATATCAGGTGTGCCAATCACAAAGGACGGCAAGCTCGTAGGCATCATCACAAACCGTGATCTGAAGTTTGAGACAGACTTCACAAAGAAGATTTCAGAGTCTATGACCTCTGAGAATCTCATTACAGCTCCTGAGGGCATCACTCTCGATGAGGCAAAGCAGATTCTTGCAAAGGCAAGAAAGGAGAAGCTCCCTATCGTAGACAAGGACAACAATCTCAAGGGACTTATCACTATAAAGGATATCGAGAAGCAGATTAAGTATCCTCTTTCAGCAAAGGATGATCAGGGTCGTCTCCTCTGCGGTGCCGGTGTAGGTATCACAGGCAACATGATGGAGCGTGTTGATGCTCTTGTTAAGTCTCATGTTGATGTCATCGTTGTTGACTCAGCACACGGACATTCAAAGAATATCCTTGAGGCTGTTAAGAAGATCAAGGCTGCTTATCCTGACCTTCAGATTATCGCAGGAAATATCGCAACAGGTGCTGCTGCCAAGGCTCTTATCGAGGCCGGTGCAGATGCAGTAAAGGTTGGTATCGGACCTGGTTCTATCTGTACAACACGTGTCGTTGCCGGTATCGGTGTACCACAGATTACAGCTATCATGGACTGCTACAAGGTAGCTAAGGAGTATGGTGTTCCTGTTATAGCAGATGGTGGTATCAAGTACTCAGGTGATATGACAAAGGCTCTTGCAGCCGGTGCCAACGTATGTATGATGGGCTCAATGTTCGCAGGCTGCGACGAGGCTCCGGGAACCTTCGAGCTTTATCAGGGAAGAAAATACAAGGTATACCGTGGCATGGGTTCTATCGCTGCCATGGAGAACGGAAGCAAGGACCGTTACTTCCAGGAGGGTGCTAAGAAGCTCGTTCCTGAAGGAGTTGAGGGTCGTGTAGCTTACAAGGGAACTCTTGAGGATACAGTATTCCAGCTTGTCGGTGGTATCCGTTCAGGAATGGGCTACTGTGGCTGCAAGACAATCGAGGATCTCAAGGAGAATGGCATGTTTGTCAAGATTACCGCTGCTTCTCTCAAGGAGAGCCACCCACATGATATCCATATCACTAAAGAGGCTCCTAACTACAGCACAGACGATAAATAAAACACACATATAATATAACGAGGTAAAATATTTGGACGCTGACGACATATCGCAGATTATATTCTTATTAATACTATTAGCACTCTCCGCATTTTTTTCATCCTCGGAGACTGCTCTTACTACCGTAAACAAAATACGCATGAGAACCCTGGCTGAGGCCGGCAACAAAAAAGCCCAAAAGGTGCTCAAGGTGACTGAGAACTCTCCAAAGATGCTCTCAGCCATCCTTATCGGAAACAACATCGTAAATCTTTCAGCATCATCGCTCACCACCTCGCTCGCCATCAAGCTGTTTGGCAGCGTCGGAGCAGGTGTTGCAACCGGAATACTTACATTCCTTATACTGATCTTCGGAGAGGTCTCTCCGAAGACACTTGCCACCATAAAGGCTGACAAGATTTCACTCTCGATCGCAGGCTTTATATCAGTGCTTATGATAGTGCTGACACCTGTAATATTTATCATCAACAAGCTTTCACTCGGAGTCATTTTCCTCTTTGGCATACGCCAAAGCGACGCCAAGCGTGTCATGACCGAGGAGGAGCTTCGTACAATCGTTGATGTGGGTCAGGAGGACGGTGTCATCGAGGACGAAGAGCGTGATATGATTCACAATGTATTCGATTTTGGAGATGCCGAGGCCAAGGAGGTCATGGTTCCACGTATTGATATGACATTTGTCCATGTTGATGCTACATATGATGAGCTGATTTCAATATTCAGAGAGGACAAATTTACCAGACTCCCTGTGTACGACGAAAGCACTGACAACGTGATCGGTATCGTAAATATGAAGGATCTGCTGCTCCTTACAGATGAGGATAAAGAGCATTTTTCCATCAGGGATATCATGCGTGAGCCATACTTTACATATGAGCACAAGAATACAGCGAATCTGTTTCTCGAGATGCGCGAATCATCTATATCGCTTGCCATTGTCTTAGATGAATACGGTGTCACAGCCGGACTCATCACACTCGAGGATCTCCTAGAGGAGATAGTCGGTGAGATACGTGATGAATACGACTCTGACGAGCAGGATGATATCACAAGAATAAATGACTACGAATACATAGTTCTTGGCTCTGCAAATCTCGAGGATGTAAGCGATGAGCTTGGTCTGCACCTCGAATCAGACGACTATGACACAATCGGTGGCTACTGCCTTGAAAAGCTTGACCACCTGCCTGAAAAAAATGAAATAATCATCACTGATGACAATATCCTTCTCCGCATAGAGGCTGTTGATAAAAACCGAATCGAAAAGGTCTATATCAAATTGCCAAAGCCTGCCGAAGAAGAGAATTAAATTCAGGATCGTTTAACCAGCGGGAGTTCTCCATGAGACCTCCTGCTTTATTTTTGCCGTAATACTTTTCGCTTATAAACCTGATCTTTCCAAAGGCTTTGGTTCTCTCCTTGACCTGAGTATCTGTAAATGTGATGGATATAGTCTTTTGTGTGATATTTCCATAGCTGTCCTTTGCCTCAAGCACTATCTCTATGATATCCTTGTCACGTGCGCTTTTTATTTTACGCTCGTCAAAATTCTTCACCTTCAGATAATTTATCTCGTTATCACCAAATGCAATATCACCGTCCTCCACATCGGTTGCAGATATAAGGCTTCCTATCAGCTGCTCTGTTATACTGCCATCCCTTGCCTGCTTTATCGAAAAGAACATATCATCCGCCTCTATGGTAGGCTCATGCTCCCAAAGTGCATACATATGTATGACCGCCTTATCTGTATACTCTATCCCCAGTATCCTGCACAAATCAGCTACCTGTATACTATCTCCCGGTGTATATTTTATATCAGGATACGCTTCTCCTAAAATCCAGCCTATACACATATGCCTGCTCGGCAATGTCACCGTGTCACTATACTTCGCAGTAACAGATGCACCGGTATCATATTCTATGGTATACTCGTTTTCCTGCCATACTGCGTATATATTCTTCGACGGCCTGTTTGACTCAATCCAGCTGTTTGCCACGCCACACAATAGCGGATATCCGGCGGTCGTATCATATGAATTATTCCCCCAGCCTGTCATATGATATCCGGCCAGCTGCCAGCTCACTGCCGGAAAAGCCTGATTGATGCCTCCATATGTGTAGCGCTTTGTGGTCTTTTCCGTATCAGACGCACTCGTGTTCCGCCAGAATGTCACATCTATAGTCCCCGCCTTTGCGTATGCCGTATAAGTGCCACCTGAATTTACATAAAACCCATATGATGATGAGTTCATTGACGTATCATTATTCCAATTCGTGAAATCATATCCGGTAGAGCTGCTCGCACTTATTGTCACATACGTACCATAGCAGTATGTACCTCCCCCTGATACACTGCTAATGCCTGTAGATTTTCTGACATCAATTGTATGAAACAGCCCTCTCACCGTCTTGCCATAATACGAATACAGTGCTGTGAGTGCGCTGTCCGTCCAGTTTGCCGCTTTGGATATGCCTGCATATGTGGTATAGACCTTCCCCCAGAAAGGGCCGTTATCATTCATACCGCCCTTATTCTTGCCGTTTACGCGAAGTACCATGCAGGCATCGAGGATGATGGTGCAGGAGCCGGAGCTAAGGGCATTGAGTGATTCCTGACTCATTCTGTTCCTAACATATCTCAAAGGAATTTTGTACATCATATATTCCTTTCCACCTGACTTCGCCTGACATTTGAGTGTCATATAGCTTCCACCCATTTGATAATAAATGGTCTGAATAACATTACCACTACTATTCTTTACACTCATCTTATATCCTATTGTCCTATATTTTGTTCCTGAGGTAGATGTATTTCCGGCTGAACAGAAATAAATATCTCCCTCATATATGTTTGTAGCCTTAAAAACTGCACTGTTTCCGTAACTATTATAAAATTTAACCGGCTCACTCCATTCATCTGCAATAATATTGCTTTTCTCAAAATTTACCCCTATACATAAAAATAGCAATACTCCTACTATTAATTTCTTTAAAAATACTTTCATAACTAAAAAATACCAGCTCCCCACATATAGCATATCAGATATCCGTATTCATCATATTCCCCTTTAGTGTACAATCCAGTAAAATTATAGAATCCATTGCTTTCATCCAATGCTGACTTATAATCAGGAATATCATTCTTTGAAGGATAAATACATCTGTCAGCACCTGAAATTCCTGCTGAATTCATTGGTAATCCCCACTCTTCTTTCATTTTATGTGCAATCTGTTCCGCCAAATACGAATCAGATATACTTCCATCTGTCCACTGTTTCACCAACGAATCAATATACGCCTTCTGCTCCCCGCTCATGCCATTTCCGGCCTTACTGCCATAAAATATCCATCCCGGTGCAACATACTCATTTTTAGGTGCTTCCGGCTGCGCAGGCTCACTTTGAGCCGGTTCAGGTGTAGCTGTCTGATTTGATGCTGCCGGTTTTGAATCATTACCGGCAGGTTGTTGTGCATTATCACTGCCTGTAGATGACTTTTTACCGGCTGCTGCTTTGTCTTCTGATGATTTTTCTGAAGATTTATCTGATACTGTATTTGCATTATCTGAATTACCGGCTGCCGATGCAGAATTGTCATTGGCAGCTGATTGTGTACCGTTATTTTGCTTATCATTTTGTTTATTGTCCTTATCAACTACATTTGATTCCTTCAAAGCATCCTTTTTCACAAGCTCAAGCGCCTCGCTTTCAGCTACAATATCCTGCGCATTTTCAGTCACACTGACAGACCGGGAATCCTTTTTCTTGCCCTTCTCTCCTGATTTTGAGCTTACTGCCACTGCTATACATATGATAAGAATTATTGCTATTATCACTGCCGGTATAATGAATAAAAGTCTGTGTTGTTTTTCGTTTTTCATACGCTAGTTATCCTCCATTGGCTGATCTGCTACAATAGTCTTTTTGCAGCTTATTTTCTTTGTTACACCTGTAGGAAGCCTGAACTCTTCCTCTATCCCTGCTGAAATAATGCCCTTTTCCATATCACAGACATAGACTGTGGTACTTGCGGTACCGCCTGCTGTAAGCCTCTCATTAATGTCCTCTATGACAGCTTTTTCCACATCATAGCTGTTTACAGGCTTTTTATCCACGATATACATATTGGGCTCGTAATATCTGTTCATAGCACCCGAAAGCGCTAATGACAGGCTCTTTTCCATCTGGTTTTCTCTGACTGTCATATTGTATACACTAAGTCCCAGCATCGCTGTATACACTACAATGAGACAGCCAATTATTCCAAGCACTACATTTTTCATTTTATATACCTGCTGCCTTTCTATTAATCGGAACACTTATCCTCACATGATCCCTTGTGCCGTTTTTGCAGGTTATCCTGACATGCATATCATACACGCCATAATCCGGAAAGCTGAGTGACCGGCCATCGGCTGACACGCTGTGAGTACAGTCATTTCTGCCTGAATCATACAAAGCATAAACCTCAAGCTTATCCAGATTATCCTCATGTGCTGTAACCTCAAGCAGGTCATACACACTGTAGCTTACGGCATTCTGACGCATTTTCTCCTTTAGCTCAATGCCCGGAACCGGTATATTTTTTATGCTGTCATAGCTGTTGTTTGCGCTATTTTCACTCAATATATCCTGCGTCGCAAACGCCACACCCATTTTGTTCTTCAGAGCCCCAAATCCTGACAGCAGCGCAATTCCTACAACCACCGCCACTATCATGGCTCCATATGTCTGCATTATCTCCTTCATCTATCATCTCCCGGTTATCTAAATCGCACTGTTGCCCCATATATTTATGAGCTGCGCAAGCATGCCTCCCTGAGCCAGCACAATATTTCCCATCAGCACGAGAAATGCACTTGTGGCGGCCGCTGCAATCAGCACGCCTCCATACTGTCTGAATACTTCTTTCATGTTCTCTTACCTTTACATACTTTTAATCAATTCGGTTATTATCACAGCAGGGTGGACACATACACAAGCACACCGACCGCTCCACTGCCTAAAAGAAGCATAATAACGCTTCCTCCCAATTCTTCTATTAATAGCTCCATCTGTTTTCTCCTCCCTCTTATACAGCCATGTCCACAAAAAGAGTGCTACAACGCATAGCCGCTCAGCACATGCTCCTGCTCTATTCCGAAAAATGCTACCGCGTAATTGAATTTAAGCTCCACTCTTGCCTTTTCTATCTCATCTGACGAGGCGATTTGTGATGCATCTGTGACTGTCTTTATGGAATTGTCTGTCATATACAGCTTAAGCTCCAGGGTATCTCCTGCTTTTGATGCATTTTCAAAGCAGGTCTGAGCAACCAAGCTGTCATAATCACTGTCCTCAAGCTCATTGATAATCTGCGCATGAAGGTTTTGTGCCTCAACGACAGTCATAAAGCCCGACAGCACACCTGATGATGTCACCACCATAAACATAATCAAAAACACACCTAAAAAGGTCTTCATTATCTGACTCACCGCGCACCTCCTACACTACCTTGTAAGCCAAAAAGCTTATAAGGAAAATAGCCATATCAACTATCATCTTAAAGGATGCTGTGATAACAGGCGCCAAGAATAGCAGATACATGCCGGCGGTCTTGTCCTTAAGCCTCGCGGTGTCCGCTGCATCAAGCATCTCCAGATTCTTCGTAATCAGCTCATCAATCTGGCTGCCGCTATTGCCGCTGTTTCCAATGGAAACTGCATACAGCATGCCCATGGCTGCATTTATCTCCGGCAAATTGAGGCAGTCAAGGAACCTGTGATACGGATCAGAGCTCTCCGGCTCAACATCCAGTCTTTCCACAAGCGTATTTACCTCTTCCTTAAGTATCACAGGTATGTGCTCTCTCGACTTTTGTATGGCAACCTGCACATTTTCACTCTGAAACAGCAGGGCGAGGTCCATCAGCCACTTTGGAAATGCACTCTTTACATCTGCTATCAGATTTTTCTTCATAAGCCTGTGGCCTATACGGTGCTGGTTCAGACATACAAGAGTAACTCCCATAGCTGCAACAGCCGGCCACTGTCTGTCAGTATACAGTAAAAATGCACTTGCTAATGCCGGTATAACAGCCATAAGAATTGACGCTCGAAGCTCCTTTGCCGAATTGTACGCCTTGTATTCCTCAAGCTTTTTGGCATGCTTATCATCCTCAGGCAGCAGATCAATAGCCAGATAATCCACTTCAAGGAATTTCTGTCCCCAGAGTATGATAAAATCATCAAGCACTATAAGAGCAACAGACAGTATCTGCACTATGATATTGCTGCTGATATCCATGCTCAAAACCGGCAGATAAAGTATGATTCCGCTAATGATAACAGAGGTCACAACTGATAAGATAATCTGATGAAACATCCTCTGTCTGTCCTCGATATTGTGCAGTATCCTGCGCTCCCATGCACTCTTATCCTTAAGCAGTATTTTGGCAGACTCATTGATATCACCGCCATAATACTCGGCATGTGCCATAAACTCGTGTGCATTCACTATGCGGTTGCATTTGTACTCATCCTCAATAATCCTCATAGCATCCACAAACACCTCTGTCTCATCAAATGTGAGCAGCATATGGTCAAGAGCTCTGCTAACAGTCTCCTTCATATGGCCATCTGCCAGCGTACTCTTTACATCCTCAAATGCACGGATTATCTTCTGCTCCTTCAAAAATGAATACAGCAGGGTGTCAATATACAGCGATACATCCAGAAAGCGCTTTCGCGCTTCCTGAAATCTTTGTCCCTTGATACGGTGAAAATACTGCATAACAAGAAGAAAAACAAGCACCACTGCCGTACACACCCAGTTTAGCTTGAGCAAAAGATGCAGCACATATGTCAGAAATAAGATCAATATATATGTCATCCCTAAGCCTCCCTCGCCTCACTCATCATGGCCTCATTCATCCGTATCTCATTGACAAAGGACTCACCAAACGGCTCATTAACACCCTCTCTTTTAAATCTGCGAAGTATGACCTTTGGTATGTCGTGAGTCACTATCTGTCCGTCAGATACCAGCATAAACACATGATTGGTATAGTTTTCCCTATAGAAAAAGCACACCTGGTCTATGTATCTGTACACCACTCCGTCTTCATTTCTCCTCTTACGGATCAAAATCCCCACATCAAGCGCCTGATATATGTCATTCTCCATACGCTCCGCATCCACACGGCTCTCAAGCATATTGAGTATTCTGTCCGGGATATTGCGCACATCGTCTGTGTGGAGTGTCGTCATGCCACGCACACCGGTGCTCCAGCTCTGCAGCAGATATTTCACCTCCTTTGAGCGTGCCTCCGAAAGCATAATCCACTTCGGGTTCATTCTAAGGCACGACTTGATAGCCTCAGAGTAGCCAAACACATCCTCACTCACCTTCATCTCTATGCAGTCCTTGCCCGGATTTGTCTCGGAATAGCGTATCTCAAGGGTATCCTCTATCGTAATCACACGCTCATTTGCCGGAATAAACTGTGAGAAAAACTTCACGCACTCCGTCTTTCCAATACCCGGCATGCCGCAAAAGGTGATATTCATCTTGGTCCTGACACAGTTTATTAAAACGGCTAAAAGCTCCTCTGAGCAGAATTTCTCAGCAATTGCAGATTCTGCTGTCAGCCTGATAAGCGGAGGTGTCTTTCGTATGCTGATGCTCCTGCCTGACTTCGCAACCGACTCATGCAGTATCGTCACACGAAGCTCGCTTGTCTCTGCCTCAAGCTCCGGATTTCTCTTATTGAACTGTCTGCTTACGACATTGGCGATGCGCTGTGTAAACTGCTCCACAAAAGCAGGTGTCATATACTGTGTGACAAACTGCTGATTGGCTCTGAAGCGCTCATTGAATATATTTGTAAGCCAGATTTCTTTGCCGTTATAATCTATATCCGTTATCTCATTGCTGGCTACAAAGCTCCAGAGCGGTCCAAAATATTCTCTTCCAAGCTCCATGCACCACCTCTTATTTGACACTCATATTGGCATGATTTGAAAAGTTTGTAATCAGATCACTAAATGTCTTTCCCACTATGCCTGTTGCATCTGAGCCTATAACTGCTGTTACAACGAGAATGATTGATAAAATAGCTACAACTGTGATGAGTATTCCGCCATACTCCTGAAAAATTTCCTTCATAATATTTAAATCCTTTCTCCATCTAAATCTAAAATAATAGTGTTTAATAATAAAATAATAATGTTTAATAAAAATCAAAATCAAATATATGAAACTTAAATCAAGGGAAAAAAATAGTGGCCGAAATGCCACAAAAAGAAACCTGCATAGAATGTATGCAAGACACAATTTAAAAAGATATTTATATCTTACACAAAAATCGGGATTTGTAAATACCAAATCCCGAAAAATTGTGCACAAATATTTATTTGGTTTTTATGCATTATGCCTCAAGCAGCTTATTTACGCTGACAAGACGTGTAACGACAACAAATACCTCAGCAGCCTTTTTCAGCTCATCAAGTGATGGATATGTCGGAGCAATTCTTATCACGCAGTCATCCGGATCCTTCTTATAAGGGAAAGGAGAGCCGGCACCTGTCATTGTGACACCTGCCTCCTTGCACTTTGCAACGATTTCCTTTGCACAGCCTGAAAGAGCCTCAAATCCGAAGAAGTATCCGCCGAGCGGCTTAACCCATGTTCCGATGCCTCTTGATGCTATTTCATCTGTGAGGATATTCTCAACCAACTCGAACTTAGGTCTGATAAGTGCTGCATGCTTTGCCATATGAGCCTTGATACCATCTGCATCCTTAAAAAATCTCGCATGACGAAGCTGATTAATCTTGTCATGTCCGATTGTCTGTATAGTAAGACGCTTCTTGATATCCTCGCGGTTTTTCTCAGATGTGCATATACCTGCCACACCGGCACCCGGGAATGTCACCTTGCTTGTAGAGCAGAACTCAAATACCATATCAGGGTTGCCCTCTTTCTCGCAGAGCTCAAGGATATTTGGAATCTCTGCCTGCTTATCGTCATAGAGATGATGAACTGTGTATGCATTGTCCCAGAAGATTCTGAAATCATCTGCTGCAGGCTTTAATTTTGCAAAGCGCTCAACAGTCTCATCTGAGTATACAACACCCTGTGGGTTAGAGTATTTCGGAACACACCATATTCCCTTTACAGAAGCATCGTTATTGACATATTTCTCGACCATATCCATGTCAGGGCCAGCCTCAGTCATAGGGATATTGATCATCTCAACGCCGAACTCCTCGGTGATTGCAAAATGTCTGTCATAGCCAGGTACAGGACAAAGGAACTTCACCTTGTCAAGCTTGCACCATGGTGTGTTGCCGCAGAGACCAAAGATAAATGCACGGGCAACCTGATCGTACATGATATTAAGGCTTGAGTTGCCATATACAATAGCCTGCTCAGGCTTTGCTCCAACCATGCCTGCGATAAGTGCCTTTGCCTCAGGGATTCCGTCAAGACATGCATAGTTTCTCACATCAAGCCCTGATTCACTCTTCATATCACTGTCTGATTTCAAAACATCGAGCATAGGAAGTGAGAGGTCAAGCTGGTCTGCTCCCGGCTTTCCACGCGACATGTCAAGGCTTAAGCCAAGATTCTTAATCTTCTCGTACTCGGCCTCAAGTGCTGTCTTTTCCTGCATTAACTCATCCTTTGTCATTTCTGTATACTTTTTCATTTAAAGATCCTCCTGGTTTGATTTTCTAAATATTTATGTTATTATTAACTATTTGTTATTATTCAAGCTTCATATATGCACTTTCATGTATCACAGTCTCTATGAAGCTCATCCATGTGTGCTCTTATCTTTGCCTCATAGCCTATATCCGTAGGCTTGTAAAACACTCTGTCTGTAAGGCCATCCGGCAGATACTGCTGCTTCACATAGTGATTGGGATAATCGTGCGCGTATTTGTACCCGACTCCATGCCCGAGCTTTTCAGCCGCACCGTAATGGGCATCCTGCAGATGTGCCGGAACAGCCGGTGTCTTGGTCTGCTTCACACAGCTCATCGCTGCCGATATCGCATTATATGCTGCATTGCTCTTTGGCGCGCATGCCATGTAGGTGACAGCCTGTGACAGAATAATCTGTGCCTCAGGCATTCCCACGCGCTCGACCTCTGCCGCCGCCGATGCCGCTACAACCATAGCCATCGGATCTGCATTGCCTATATCCTCCGATGCAAGTATCATGATTCGTCTTGCGATAAATTTCACATCCTCACCGGCATACAGCATCCTCGCCAGATAATAGACCGCCGCATCCGGGTCTGAACCTCGCATGCTCTTTATAAAAGCAGAAATGGTATCGTAATGGTTATCGCCCTTCTTATCATAGGAGATAACTCTTTTTTGTATACATTCGCTCACCACATCAATAGTGATATGAATGATGCCATCGTCCGACCTGTCCGTGGTCAGTACTCCAAGCTCAATCGCTGTGAGCGCTGCTCTCGCATCTCCGTTTGACACATCTGCAAGGAAATCAAGCGCATCATCATCTATCTGTGCATTGTATGCACCCATGCCCTTTTCTGTGTCAGTGAGTGCTCTCTTAAGAAGTACCTTTATATCATCCGTTGACAGCTTCTTAAGCTCAAAAATGACTGAGCGCGAAAGCAAAGCACCGTTTACCTCAAAGTAAGGATTCTCAGTGGTAGCTCCTATCAGAATAATGGTGCCATCCTCCACAAACGGAAGCAGATAATCCTGCTGTCCCTTGTTGAAGCGGTGTATCTCGTCGATAAAAAGTATCGTCTTCTTCTGATACATGCCCTGATTATTCTTCGCCTGCTCCACGACCTCTTCCATGTCCTTCTTGCCTGCTGAGGTTGCATTAATCTGCATAAACTCAGCACTGGTAGTGTGGGCTATGACCTTTGCAAGAGTAGTCTTTCCGGTGCCCGGCGGCCCGTAAAAGATGATGGAGCTAAGCTTATCGGCTTTAATCGCACGATACAAAAGCTTGTCCTTTCCCACTATGTGCTGCTGCCCGACCACCTCATCAAGCGTTGTCGGACGCATCCTCGAGGCTAAAGGTCCGCTTGTCTCCTTATTCTGTTCTCTCATGTAATCAAATAAATCCATATCATCCCCGCCTGAAATGCATATTTGATATATTTGTTATATCATTTTGCAATTTCTCTTAGCAAAAAATTCATTTTGCAACACTATTATCGGTATTTATGTATTCTATAAACACCAATTATGCATAAAAAAGTGGCGCAAAATTCATTTCCCTATAATAAGATACATGAATTTGCACCACTTTACAACACTAAATTTATTTTTCTACGAAATGACTAATATTTGCCCTTTAATGCAGGATAAAACTGCTTAAATGTTGCATAGCCCTTCTCATATTTTTCGACAAGCTGTGGGCTTGGCACGATTGTATCCTTCTTTCTCACAATCGCCTCTGCCGCAGCCTCCACATTTTCAAAGCAGCCGTTTGCAACTGCAGCCAGTATTACACCGCCTCTTTCAACCGTACATGTGCCTAAGCAGTACATGGGTGAAATTGCAGTAAAAAGGCTTGCAGAGATTATAAATTCTATCTCTGCAAGCCATGTAAAAATTGAAATAAGCACAAAAATTGTAAAGAGAAAGAGCTGTTGAAGACTCTTTTGCAGTCTGCCAGTCTACAAAGCAAACCGTGTCATATTAATTTTGAGTGTTTTTATAGTTCCCGAACATTTTTACCATTCTTCTAAAAAATGCTCCATAAACTGTGCTGGAGACATAATTTTCGGCTTCTCGACATCTATATCTGAAAAATCTTTATCTCCTGTCACCAGAATATCAACATTCTCAATAATAGCCGTATAAAGTACTGGATAATCTTTGATATCTCTGATATTAAAGAGTCCACTTTCCATACTACCAGGTGTATAAACATACTCAAAGCTCATCATCATAAGTAATTTGTTGATTATCATTTCTTTTCCGGGAAACTTTCTCCTGACTACATTTTTTAACTCATCTACAACGTAAGATGACAACACAAGCTGATGGTTAGTAAATATATAGTTCATCATTGCATCCATCTTAGTTCCCGGAAAAAGTAATGCCGATATCAATACATTGGTATCAAGCATAATTCTCATCTACTTCACCACACTTTCCTGCCTAAGAGATTTTATCATTTCCATTACATCATCATCGTCTTTAAGCCCGAGTCTTTCTGCCTCTCCTGCAAATGATCTCTGTGCTTCACGAAGTGCATCCATAGATGAATTCATCATATACACTCTTCCAGACTCTTCCACAAACAATATCTTATCGCCATTCTTAATTCCAAGTCTTTTTCTAATTTCAATAGGTATTGTTATCTGCCCTTTTGATGTTACTTTTGCTAATTCCATACAAAAGCCTCCTTCCCAAGTAATGAATCCCTTACTTTTCTTACAATATAATTATATCCATTTTTCATAAGTTTATCAACCACAATCCACCGATAAAAAACTTGGTTGTCTTTTCTCTAAAGTGCAATCTTTTTATCATACATGGTCTGTAATTTCCCCAATTAGTTGCTTTATATCCATAAAATCTCACCTTCTCCCTTACTGTTTTATTTACTAAAACAATAGAATAATCTATAGTCCCTTGTAATATCTCATCATCAATTGTGCCATCAGCTTTCTCCTATCAGCCAAGAAATCATCGTAGTTTTCTACAGTCATTGATACAACGTTTTCTGGGATTGCATTTTCACTAAGATTCTTCATAAGAGCATCTCTTTCAAATATATTTCCAAATGCAATGTTCTTCTTGTCACACTGTTCCAATGCACTTTGAAAATATACATTCGGTGCATCGTCACTTATAGCCTTATTCACTTGAGTATCAAGATATGTAAAATTTGCAACCTGATTATACCTTCCCTTTGTATCAATGCCATTATTTTTCAAATATGCCTTAGGAAATATATGATGTACATCTCCTGATATATTAATTAAATCTGAAATCATTGTTCCATGCATAAATAATGAATTGCAATTGAGATTAATCTGTGCTGCAAGAAACGTATTAAATGCCGGGCTATTAGTTGACGTTGTCTCTAGATTCTGTGGCAAAGATATATCCCAAAATGTATCTGAAAGAACCGATGCTTCAATCTCATAAAAGAAGTTAATAAAACCTTTTTCATTTATTAATCTAATATCTCTGCTCATTACAGACTCAGGCGATCCAACATATCTTCCTGTAAGTGTTGAAAGAACAAACCATTTTTGCACATGATGCTTTACTTGATCATGTGGTATTGAAGAATCTTTTGATAGTTTAAGATATAACATATATGCAAAATCAAGTGTCATCTGAGAATTGAGCTGCTTGCTAGATTTAAATCCAGCACCTTTAATAGCCAATACAAATTGTTCAAAATTATGTTCATTGATAAATACTTTGATACCTTCACAAAGTTTATTGTATGAATCTTCTACAATTTCTTCCTTAAACTCACGTGTTTCAAAATCTCTACCTGAAAGCAAGCTAACTAAATCGGAGAGCTTTGCACGATTAAAACTATACATGAAAGCGACACGAAGCATATCATTATAATCAGGATTATAAATATCCTCATTATCTTTAGCTAGCCATTTAATTTTAGATGCAAATTCTGTTTTTTCAAATTCTAAATCTTTAATCATTTGAGGGTAAAAATCCGGTTTTACAGCTAAATGACAAAAATAATCAACAACCTTACGCAGTATATTTCCTCCATGAACCGTATCTGCCGCCATTTTGGACATAACAAAATCAGACTGGCTTAATGCAGTTCCCTTAGAATTGATACGAATAAATATTTCCGTTACTTCATCAATATCAAGAGAATGATCAAGCTCAATTACGCCAATCTGTCTATTTGCAATTCCTCTTAGCTTCATAATTGCATTATTTACTTCATTGGGTTTCACACCCGGATTGTTCTTACAATACTTAGGAACAAAATCAAATGGATCAAAATCATTTTTGAACACTTCTGAAATATCTGGAATCCATTTTTTATCCTTTAAATGAGATGCATCTTGTACTGCAAATCTCTTATCTGAATCTGTTGCAAGCGGATTAAATGCGATTTTAACCCTATCCCTATTAAAATCTTCATCTAACACTTCAAGACCTGCTATTGATGCCATCAATGCTGTAATTCTCTGTTGTCCATCAATTAATACATGCTTTCCATTTGCTACTGTTCCATCCTTTGTCTTAACATCAGGATTCTTCCATGTAATAATATACCCTGTAGGGTATCCATTATACAAAGAATCAATCAAATCCCTTACCTGAGCTCTTTTCCATACAAATGGTCTCTGAATCTCAGGAATAACAAATTGCCCTGCTTCAATAAAGCCCAATATTGCATTAACATTATATTGCATTAATGTAAACTTTTCTCCTTGCATAATCTTATCACCTCAAACATTTGATTATTAAAATTTTCGACTTATTTTCTAGTTGCTTACATTAATTATATATTTTTTCAAATAATAACACAATTAAAAAAGAGAAGGATTTTTTCATCCTTTGTCATAATTCTGCCCTCCATGCCAAAGTGCAAAATAAAACAGGCGCGGAGAAAATCCCTGCGCCTGTTTTGCAAATATATCTTCAATTATATGCATTTATTTATGCATTCACTTATGCATTTTTCTGCACCGCGGATGCACTAAGCTGTCCATCCTTCACATCTATAAGGATGGTATCTCCTGCTCTCACACCATCTGCCAGAATCAGCTTTGCTGCGAGTGTCTCTACATGCTTCTGCAGATATCTCTTGAGTGGTCTTGCTCCGTATACCGGATCATAGCCATTGTCGGTGATAAACTGCTTTGCAGTGTCTGTCAGCTCGACTGTGATTTCCTTGTCGACAAGACGCTTGTTTAAGTCTGCCATGAGCAGGGTGATGATATGACCGATGTTATCCTTTGTGAGAGGCTTGAACATGATAATCTCATCAAGTCTGTTCAAAAACTCCGGTCTGAAATGACCCTTAAGCTCATCCATGACACGGTTCTCACACTCTGTGCTGATGCTGCCGTCTGCCTCTATGCCCTCAAGAAGCTCCTGTGAGCCGAGGTTACTTGTCATAATGATGATAGTGTTCTTGAAATCCACGGTACGTCCCTGTGAGTCAGTGATTCGTCCGTCATCAAGCACCTGAAGCAGTACGTTGAATACATCCGGATGGGCTTTTTCCACCTCATCAAAGAGTACTACCGAGTATGGCTTACGCCTTACAGCCTCGGTGAGCTGTCCACCCTCATCATAGCCTACATATCCCGGAGGCGCTCCGATGAGTCGTGACACTGAGTACTTCTCCATGTACTCACTCATATCAAGTCTGACCATGTTGTTCTCATCATCAAAAAGACTTGCAGCAAGTGCCTTTGCAAGCTCTGTCTTACCTACACCTGTAGGTCCGAGGAACATAAACGAACCTATCGGCTTTGTAGGATCCTTGATGCCTGCCTTTGAACGGATGATAGCCTCTGTCACCTTTGTGACTCCATCATCCTGTCCTATTACCCTCTTGTGCAGCTCCTCATCGAGGTGAAGTGTCTTATTACGCTCACTCTCCGTAAGCTTTGCAACAGGTATTCCTGTCCAGCGTGATATAATGAGTGCGATTTCCTCATCGCCCACGTTCTCACGCACAAGCGATAGGTCTCTGTCCTTAAGCAGTGCCTCCTCTGATTCCAGCTCCTTTTGCAGGTTTGGAAGCACGCCGTACTGCAGCTCTGCTGCCTTTTCAAGGTCATAGTTCTGCTGTGCTGTCTTGATTTCATTCTTTGTGGACTCAATCTTTTCACGCAGCTTGCTGACCTTGTCAACAGCACCCTTTTCGTTCTGCCACTGAGCCTTTTTGGCATTGAAGTCATCACGCAGCTCTGCAAGCTCCTTCTGGAGTGCTGCGAGCCTGTCCTGACTTAGGTGGTCTGTCTCTTTCTTTAGCGCTGTCTCCTCAATCTCAAGCTGCATAATCTTACGATTCTGCTCATCAAGCTCTGCAGGCATTGAATCAAGCTCCGTCTTTATCATGGCACAGGCCTCATCCACCAGGTCTATTGCCTTATCAGGCAAAAATCTGTCTGTGATATATCTGTTTGAAAGCACTGCCGCTGTGACAAGTGCCGAGTCTGTAATTTTGACGCCGTGGAATACCTCGTATCTGTCCTTAAGACCACGAAGTATTGAGATAGTGTCCTCTACTGTCGGTTCGTCTACCATAACAGGCTGGAAACGTCTCTCAAGTGCAGCATCCTTCTCAATGTACTCACGGTACTCATCGAGTGTGGTGGCACCTACGCAGTGCAGCTCGCCTCTTGCAAGCATCGGCTTAAGAAGCTGTCCTGCATCCATGGCTCCGTCTGTCTTTCCGGCTCCTACTATTGTGTGAAGCTCATCAATAAAGAGAATTATCTGTCCGTCAGAGGCCTTTACCTCCTCGAGCACTGCCTTTAGTCTCTCCTCAAACTCACCTCTGTACTTGGCTCCTGCAATCAGAGAGCCCATATCGAGTGCAAAAAGCTTTTTGTCCTTTAAGCCCTCAGGCACATCGCCCTTTACGATACGCTGTGCCAGTCCCTCAACGACTGCTGTTTTACCAACACCCGGCTCACCGATAAGCACCGGGTTATTTTTCGTCTTACGCGAGAGGATACGCACTACATTTCGTATCTCATCATCACGGCCGATGACAGGATCAAGCTTTTGCTGCCTTGCACGCTCCACCATGTCATAGCCGTATTTCTCAAGTGTATCATAGGTGGCCTCCGGGTTGTCAGAAGTGACCTTCTGATTGCCCCTGACCGTAGAAAGCGCTGTGAGGAATCTGTCTCTTGTGAGACCGTACTCCTTTATCAGCTCCTTCATTGCCTTGTTTGGATACTTGAGCAGACACAGGAAAAGATGCTCTACCGAAACATACTCATCTCCCATTGCCTTTGCCTCATCCTCGGCATGGATAAGAACCTTGTTTAAATCATTGCCCACATAGACCTGTGCACTGCTGCCGCTTACCTTTGTGCGCGCTGCCAGATGACGCTTTGCATTCTCTGTGAAATGCTCCACATTTATCTCCATCTTGTCAATCAGCTTCGGTATCAGTCCATCCTCCTGTGAAAGTAATGCCACAAGCAGATGCTCCTGTTCTATCTCCTGATTGCCGTAATCATATGCAAGCTTCTCGCAGTCATTGACTGCCTCTATTGATTTCTGTGTAAATTTTTGAATGTTCATAGTCTCACTCCCTTCTACTATGTTATCCATAAATATAATTCTTATGTGTCATACAGGTAATATCAAAATTTTATATCTAAATAATCCTTTAAATAATTCTTCAATATTCCTTGTGAGTATGTTATAGCACGCAAATTAGCACTCGTCAAGTGAGAGTGCTAACAATTTTTATTAAATAAATATAAACTTTTGATTTTAAAGCAAAAAAGAGTGACTTATATCACTCTCTCTTACTCAATTGGCTGCACAATGCCGGATACATTTGCCAGATTCTGCATCTTGTCATCAGCATCTGCCATGATATCCGCACATTTCTTAAGCTCCTGCTGCATCTCCTCCGTGAATACACGGCTCTTCTTGTAACGAAGCTGGTGCTCTGTGCTGGCCCAGAAATTCATTGCAATGGTACGAAACTGTATCTCTATCGGCACCTTGTCCTTGTGATCCGAAAAATACACATCAACCAGCACTATCATATGAAGACTTCTGTAGCCATTTTCCTTTGGTTTTTTTATGTAGTCCTTTATTGTGACAATCTCGACATCCGCCTGATTTACGAGCATATTGGCCACCTGATATACATCGGATATGAATGGACAGACCACTCTGACTCCTGCAATATCCTTTATCTCACGCTTCATGGCGTTGATGGTGAGCGGAATACCCTTTCGCTTCATTTTGTCTATTATGCTGTCAAGCGACTTTACACGGCTCTTTATATTCTCGATTGGATTTCTTTCGTGATTGTTTTTAAATTCATTATTTAATATCTGCAGCTTTGCGACTATCTGCTGTATGCCCGATTCGTAGTAGAACATGATGTGTTCATACTGCGAGGCAATTGAGCTGAATTCACCCAGCACCGGCAGCATCTCTATCTGTATATCATCCATGTTTATACCCCTTACATATAATATATTTCCGCTTTCCACTTTATAATCTATGCAAGCCTTCTAATTAATTATTTACTTAATTTAGTAAGTAACAGCCGTGAAATTCGGTATGTTACTTCAATGAGGATCACTCCTGCCACTACATCATATATCACATGCTGCTTCGTAGTCAATGTAGATATGAATACTGCTACAGCACAAATACAAAAGGTTGTACGTATCCACTGCGGTACTTTTTTGTTACCGCGGATACCGATATAGCACAGCCAGCTTACAAGGCAGTGTATAGACGGGAAGAGATTGTCCGCAGCATCTATGCTGTATAAAAAGCGCATGAGCTGCGCCCATATATCCGTGCCCACTATTTCCGGGCGGGTATTGGTTGTGGGATATACGACATAGCAGATAAAACAGACTGCCTTTGCCAGCCAGTCTGCCATTAGAAAACGATAACAATGTGTTTTATCCATCGCTGCATTATACAGATATCCTATAATCCAAAAAATATAGCAGCCAAAATAAATGACTACTGTAGAGTACACAACCGGTATCATGTCATCGAGTGCGGTCTCTATATTGTGATGTATAAAACCGCCTGCAATCACTCTCGCACCCCAGTATACACTGAAATTGAGCACTACCGTAAAAAGCAGCGGAATACGGCTGTATTTTGGAAGTATTCTGTTAAAAAGCTGTCCTGTTTGCGATATGCTGTCCCTGGATAACACGTACCTCTTTGTCTCCTTTTATACACTCTTTGATTTCCGGAAGCAGGTCTATATGACCCTTTTTAAACAAAAGCACTATTGTGGAGCCAATCAGCTCAAAATGCCCCATCTCTGCACCCTTTCTCATCATGACATTCTCGTGGTCATTGACTATGCCGCCCACGAGCAGCGCGCCGACCTCAATCTGTGCCACCTTGCCAAAATTAACTGTATCAAGAATGGTCCACATACGCCTGTTTTGCCTGTAAACCGGAGCATTCTCCAGTGCAATAGGCTGTACACTGTGAAGCAGCCCCTTCACAAAATGATTCCTGCCCTGAAAACCATCATCTATATAGCAGTAATGATGATAATCGTTGGCACAAAGACGCAGTATCACGCAGTCTCCTCCGACAAATTCCTTTGCAAGCTTCCTGTCGGTGACAAGATCCGTCACCTTGTACCATGAGCCCTTGATAAAAAAGCTGTTGTTGCTTTTTATCCTGTAGGCACTCAGATAGCCGTCACACGGACTGATAAGATGCTCAGCCTGCCTGTCCACCTCAATATCACCACGCTTTCTGGAGAAAAAATCCTGAAAGCTGTTATATTTCTGCCCCTTAAAATCAGACATATCTATATTGTTATTCTTTATATACCGGCTGATAAGCGGCTTTGACAGCGGGGAGCGTGCAACCACTTCTCCGAGCTTAAGCGCGCCTGTATACAGAAGCACCTTAAGCGTCACACGCCCCGGTGCCGTGGTATAAAGCCAGTCTACAAACGATTTTTTTGCCATTAAATAAGAACCTCCGCAATGAGAATACAAAACTCAACTGCTCCTATGCCCACAATCAGAACCTCACCTAAAAGCGATGGCTTTTTGAGCTTTATCGGGAGCACGTAGCATATGCCTATGACTAAAAGGGCAATTGCCGCGATTGTCTCAATATGTATAGCAGTGAACTCTCCAATCAGATATACCGCCGGGATAGCAAGGGCGCTGGAGGTAATCGGAAGCCCCAGATAGTACTGTCTGCGCTCTGCTGTGGCAGCCTGTCTGTTGGCCTCATCCACATTGAAGTATGCCAGACGGATAAGCCCGCAAAGAATGAATACAAATATGGCGATAAATGCTATTGATATCTTTGGAGTCACACAAAATACCCACACTGCCGGAAGCACACCGAAGCATATGATATCACTTAACGAATCTATCTGTATGCCAAATGTACGCTCGTCCCTGGTACGGTCCTTCTTTGTGGATGCAATGGTGCCGTCAAACATATCGCAGACACCGGCGAGCATAAGGCAGATTAACGCCCCCACATACCTATCCTTTATGGCAAGCATCACTCCAAGGAAGCCTATCCACATGCCTATGTATGTAAGCACTACCGTGTAATTATAAAAGCCTATGAGCCCTGTCTTTTTTTCTGTGTTTGTATCTCCTATATCCAGAGTATCTGCTATTGCAGAATTAATATTCATATTATCCATATTTTCCATATTGATTCCCTTACTTTCATTCTTTTGTTTTTATCAGATAAAACATGATAAGTTTTCTCATTTAACATTAAACATTATATGCCCTTACCTGATATATAATAACATATTCACAACATAAACTCATTAATTATTTGTTTAAGCTTTTCTTAATATCTCTTACTTTTAGCAAAAAACAAGGCAGAATCTGTTTTCTGATTCTGCCCTCATACTATAGCATATCATTAATTATATCTTTAATCTCCTGCTTGTCCTTTTCCAGAACAAATGCAAGCTCTGCATTTAGATTGTGTTCTGCCATCTTGCCATAGCGCTCATCCACTGCAGTGGCCTTCTTGCCTGCCTGTGCACGCTGCTCATTTCTGATATGTAAACACTTTAAGAGACTGACCACACTATCCGGCTCGCAGCTTCTGACCGCCTCCTTATAGCGCGTTTCGCGCTCCTTCTCATTGTTTACCACGAGTGCCTCTATCTCAGGTACTCTATTAAGCACTGCCTGTGCTTCATCCTGTGTTATTACCTTACGTATCCTCTTATCGGCATTGTCAACAGGTATATACACTCTGTCATTCTCCTCCTCAACAGGGCGAAGTAAAAAATATGACTTGAGCTTCTTGTCTCCTGACATGTCTAACTCCACGATTTCGCTTATTTTGCAAATACCATTTGTAGCATTCAATACGTAATCACCTATTTCGAACATATCACACCTCTTTCGTTATACGATATTATTTTATCACTTTTTCACGAATTTTGTAAGAGGATTTTTTCAAAAATGTCAAATATATCAAAAAAGCGTGTTTTACGTCAATAAAACACGCTTTACAAAATTACTCAATCAGCTGCTTCACGCGGTCATCGAGCTGGAGCATACGGATGATAAGCTCTATTGAGCCCTTGATACCGTAGCTGGCACTGTTGATACAGATATCATAGTTACTTGCCTTGCTCCATTTTCTGCCTGTGTAGAATTTGTAGGTCTTCAGATGTCTCTTATCCTCAGACTCTATCCATTTCTTTGCCTGGTTCGGAGTCACATTCTTGTTTATCTCAAGGAAACGCTGGACACGTCTCTTCTCCGGTGCTGTGATAAAGATACTGATGTGAGGAATATGATTGTTGGTCAGAATCGCATCCGCGAAACGTCCCATGACAATGAAGTCCTCCTGCTTTGCCTTTTCTACAAGGAACTTGCTTGTATCAAAGAAAAGCACATCCTCTGATGAAAGTCCGTGGTATCTCTTAAAAGCCTTGATGCGCTTTTTGATTCCCATTCTCTCCTTCTTCTGGAAGGTAGCTGTCGCCTGTGCTGCTTCCTCTCCATCCTTCTGTCTGAACACCTCATTCATAACAGACACATCATAGAAATTCATACGAAGCTTGTCTGCGAGCGCAAATCCAATCTCATTTCCACCACATCCGCAGGAACGTCCGATACAGATGATCAGATGATCGCCTGTCTTGAAACGGTCCTTCAGATTTACGGTATTTAAATCCGCTATCTTTGGATCGAGGATATCTCCGTCAGCAAAGCCTGTCGGAAGCTCCGCTATCTCCTCTACTATGTTGTTGTATCTGACCATGATGTCATGCCTTATATCGTGATCAGGTATTGTTCTTGCCATGTTGCTTATCAGGGCAAGCTCGCTTCGGATTCTCGAGCTGTTCTGCCTTGAGTGCAGATCCTCCATGATGTTGCGGATACATATATCCTTCTCTCCACCAAATACCCTGCCGAGGGATGAGCCTAATTTCTTGTACACTTCGGCATCAAGCTCATAGATTTCGATGGCAAGAGCTTTGATTTTCTCGTCATAAAATTCCATAATTCATCCCTCCTATAAAAAGAATATGAGCATATCTATGATGAAAACAGGTATCAGATAACGCACTGACCACCACATGTAACCAAAGAATGATGGCATGTTGATACCGTTTTCGTCTGATAATGACTTGACCATAAAGTTTGGCGCATTTCCAATATATGTGTTGGCTCCCATGAATACAGCGCCACAGGAAATTGCCATAAGCATCTTGACCGGCACCACTCCGAGTGTGGTTGCAACACCTGTAGTAAAATGCATGGCGCCTGCTGTAGTAAGGAAAACCAGATATGTCGGTGTATTGTCAAGGAAGCTTGAAAGCGCTCCTGTTGCCCAGAACATCTCAAACGGCTCTGTGATTCCAAGACCTGAACCGGCACTCTTTAATACCATAAGAGCCGGCTGCATGGTGATAAAGATTCCGATGAAAAGCACCGCAACCTCCTGGATTGCTCCCCATGTGAAATGGTTCTGCACACGAACCTCCTTCGGTGTTGTCTTGAAGGAAAGTAAAGCAGCAAGCAGAATGATTGCAATCTCAATAATTGCAGGCACAGTGAGTGTAACCTCCTTAAATATCGGAATACCGATAACCTCTCCTGAAGCGTTCTGGAATGCAGAAAGCTTAGGAAGCACACCGCTTAGTATAACGGCTATGACAATCATTACTATATATAAAAAGTTGTGGGCGCCCTTTATCCTGATGAGTGGCTCATTTTCCTTTACCTCAGGCATAAGTCCCATAGTGATATCCTTCTGATATGCTTTCTTGTCCAAATGATAAAATACGGTCAGAAGCAATATCATATTTATTATCAGAACAGGAAACAGTCTCATGCTCCAGAAGAACGATACTCCTCTTGAAAATCCCATGAGCAGTGGCGGGTCACCGATAGGTGTAAGGCATCCTCCGATATTTGACACAAGGAAAATGAAAAATACCATGATGTGACGCTTGTTCTTTCTCCATGAGTTCATCTGGATGATCGGTCTGACAAAGAGCATACTGGCTCCTGTAGTTCCTATACAGCTTGAAAAAAGTGTTCCAACTGCAAGCATGATAACGTTTACCTTTGGGTTGCCGACCAGACTTCCCTCCAGCTTGATATTTCCGGCTACGCAGAACAGTCCAAAGAGCAGCACGATAAAGGTCAGATAGTCGCCTATCAGACACTCCAGTACCGTCTCTACGGCTTTTGGTGCTCCATAAAACAGCGCGAACGGAATGGCAAAAAGCAGTGACCATAAGATAACTGCGTGAGCTTGATGCTTCTCCCACCATTCAGGCTTCACAAGCGGCATAACTGCTATGCACAGCAATAAGCCCGCAAATGGGATACACAACATTAATAATGTGTTTGACATTCTTTTCACCTCGACTTTGTTAAAAAATAAACTATTTCAAATCTAGTTCATTTTACACCATTATATTTTATTTGCAACTGTTTATAAAAAGTTTTTAATTTATATATGTTTTTTATGTAGTATTCACATTTTTATAAACAATAATGCATTACCAGTTGGTAAAATTATCTATAACATAGTCTGCATCATGAGCCATATCATCCTTTGGCGATATATTTGATTTCACATAAAATGCGTCCATATGACATTCCTTTGCGCCCTTGATATCGGTAGTCGAATCATTTCCTATAAAAAGCGATTTTGATACATCAATATCATGCTTATTTATCAGCTCCTTATAAAATCTGACATCAGGCTTTTTGGTATTGTAGTCAGACGAGATAAATACGTCATCAAACAAATCAAAGATATCAAGTCTTCTCATCTCATAGGCTGTGAATATACGCTGCGCATTTGAAAGCAGATATACATTTTTCCCTGCCGCCTTAAGCTCCTTTAGCATCTCCTTGGTGCCCGGGTAAAGCTTTATGTATTCTGTGCTCATCACCCTGAAAAACTGTCCGGTATGCACCGAAAGCTCCTTTGTCGGATTCACGCCCTTTTCCTCATAGAGCTTTTCAAATACATCCTCTATATGTATCTCCGGTGATGCTTCGTGGGCATATGAGATGGCAAACTGCGCATCTGAAGCTTCATTTTGCTTTTCAATATCCATATTTTCAATTTTCTTTTTAAGCTCTGCCTCGCTGCTCTTTACAAGTGTCTCATAGCGCTCCTTAAGCTCCTTTGCTTCATACAGTGCTCCGTAATAGCCATAGAACATGGCGAGCTTTTCCCAGATTGCAGTGTCGCTCTCGTCTGTGTGGATATCCACGAGCGTACCGTAGAGGTCAAATATATAGTTATCATATGTGAGTGGAAGTTTCATGCTTTTCTCCTTTCGACATTCCAATTTTATTCCTTTAGTCCCCATTGTAATATGCTTTGGGGTTTGGGTGCAAGTACTTTTGTTTTTTCAATAGTTTCCAATAATTTCAATAGTTTCAATAGTGCGTGGCGGAAGCAGGTGGCGGGGGCAGGCGGTACTGTCGTGCATGCTACGCTTCGCTGTCAAGTGTCTGTACGAATTATGCCCCAGGCTTTCTATGCCCGACGAAACCGTCGAAACTCGCCCTCCATGGCTCGATTTCTCCTTGCCTCGGCGTCCATGCCTCGGCATTTCAGTGCTTCACAGCATAATTCTACAGTCACTAAACAGCTGCGCTATTCGCCCGCCCGACAGTACCGCCTGCCCCCGCCACCTGCTTACGCCACTTACGCTGAGATAATAATTGTGCCGGTCCTCTCCTGCGGTTCGTACGGCACGATGTTCACAGCCTGCAATGCTTCCCACTCGACACACTACATTTGCCGGAAGGTATGCAGTGTGTTCTGAAAAAAATTATGAACTGCCGCGAGGTTCCATATTCCCTAATAGCAAAAAAATCTGCGGCATATCCACAATCTATCCGCACATGGGCTCGTGGCTGACTTCATAATTTTCTGAAGAATATACTACATGCCACCCCGGCATCCTCACAGCCTTTACGTGGGAAGCTCAAAGCCTCCACTGCTTCCCACTCACAGCATCGCCCTGCGAAGCTTCGACAATGTATTCTTCTCCATTCGTGATATGGCCACCTGGTTGCGCCCAAGCACTTCTGCCACCTGCTTTTGTGTCTTATCCTGCATATATCTAAGTATAATGAGTCTGCGCTCGCTATCATCAAGTGAGTCAAATGCCTGCTGCATTGCGATATGATTTATCACTTTATCCGTCTCAGATGCTTTATCAGATGCCTCTGCACTCATTTTATTGTCCAGAAAATCAAGCACACTTTCATTTTCTATTGATGATGCTTTTTTATCGGCTTCCATGGCAATTATTATATCCTGTTTTGATATACCGGAAATATCCTCCAATTTTTCGAGTGATATTTCACTATTTTCTCTCATTTTGTATTTTTCTCTGATAATTGCAATTTTTCTTGCATCATCCTGTATTTTTCGGCTGATATGCACCATTCCGTCATCACGAAGAAAGCGCTGTATTTCCCCTATTATCAAGGGTACTGCATATGTAGAGAAGGCAAAGCCCTTATCTTCATCAAATCGCTGTGCTGCCTTTGTCAGTCCCACTGCTCCTATCTGAAATAAATCGTCCTGCTCAACGCCTCTATTTCTAAAGCGTTTCATAACTAAATAAATCAGGTTTATATTTTCTGTGACAAGTCTGCTGATTTTGTCACTTTTCATAGTACTTTTTTCATCTTTACAGTTGTTCCGTGTCCCGGTTCTGATGTTACTGTGAGAGCGTCCATAAATGCTTCCATGAATGAAAAGCCCATGCCCGATCTGTCAAGCTGTGGCTTTGATGTGTATAACGGTTCCATTGCTTTTGCTACATCCTGTATGCCTACTCCTTTATCTGATATTTCTATGTAAAGCTCCCTGCCCGTGT
Source organism: Agathobacter sp. (assembly GCF_977054825.1). Lineage (NCBI taxonomy): Bacteria > Bacillati > Bacillota > Clostridia > Lachnospirales > Lachnospiraceae > Agathobacter > Agathobacter sp. Next base: position 40,227 of record NZ_CDRTEH010000007.1, on the reverse strand, counting down.
AGCTGCATTCCATATGTACCTGTGGACAGCTTTTTTCTTCTGCCGCCTGATGATCTGTCTGACCGGATGAGATATTGTCATCCCCCATCTCATAGCCGTGGATAATTGCGTTTGTCACCGCCTCAGACACTGCTGTCTTTACGTCCTCCACGTCATCTAGTGTGGGGTTTAATTGTGCCATAAACATTGCTGCTGTCATTCTCGCAAATGCCTCATTCTCTGAAATTGCATCAAAGCTTAGCGATATATGATTTGTTTTTGTTGCGTTCATTATGCTCCCTTTCTGTCTGATTAAATTTTGATTCAATTCATTTTAAAGCTTGTGCACAATAGTGTATATGCCGGCGCATTTCAAAAGCTTGTCCACTCTGTCTGACATATTGCACACTGATACACAGCTGTCATTAAAGTACTTAAGCTTCTTTGTTCTTCCGATTATCACTCCAATCCCCGAGCTGTCCATAAACTCTGTAGCTTTCATGTCAAATACTATTTTTCTGACGCCACAGCCCTCTATAAGTGTATCAAGCTCGGCGATTATCTGCCCGGCGCAGTGGTGGTCCACCTCCTTTGGCATAAGGTATGTCACCCGGTCTGCTTCTTTGATATAATTTTCTATCATTTCACACTCTTCCTTTCCTGCTCATATAAAAAAGACACCGGAGATTATCTGGTGTCTTTCGTAATTCTATATTTAATTATTGTCTCACAGCAGCTGTTTACTACTGTTCCTGTGCAAGATAATTCTTTGAGGTTCTGGCCTTCTCAGTGCCTGCGTAGTTGTCTACCACATACTGATAATATGGCTTTGCTGATGCTAGGTCTCCTGATTTCCTGAACGACTGTGCCAGGTAGTATGCAGCCGAACCATCCCTGTATGCCTCGTCCATGCCGACCAGCTTCTGGAAGGTAGGGATTGCGTTCTGATAATCGCCACTGCTGTATGATGAGTATGCCTGATTGTACAGTGCTTCCTTATATGAATCAGCAATTGAACCATTGAGAGTATCATATGTCTGCTTAGCAGAGTCACTCAGGTAGCTTGTATTGATATTTTCAAGTGCCTCTCCCGCCTTTATTACATCATTGGATGTGAAGTATACATAGGCATTGAGCAGAGCCTCATATGTGGAAATCTGGTCTGATACTCCATCATTTTTCTTCTTTTCGTCCTCAAGCTCCTTCTTTAGCTTGTCTATCTGATCATTCAGACCACTGATAGTCTGCCCATTTGTGGAAATGGTGTCATTGGCCGATAGAAGCTGCTTCTTTGCATCTGTTTTAGACTGGCTTTTTATGCCCGGAACTACAAGGAAGCACGTAACCGCAACTCCTACTACCAGACCTATTATGATATAGAGTATATTTGCCCACATTGAGCTTTCCCTGAATCGCTTCGGCATAATGATTGTTTCGTTTCCACTCTGGTAAGAAATTAAATCATCATTTTTCTTTTTCCTTTCAGAGCCTTTTTCCTTGAGACGCCTGTTCACTTCCTTTAAGTATCTGAGTGTAGTGGTATTGTCTGTATCTATCTTGCCGGCATCGCGTAAAGCCTTCTTTGCCTTGTCCAGATGCCCCTCCTCCAGATATAAAAGAGCTAAAAGCTGATGTCCCTTTACAAGCTTTGGATTTAATGATAAGACCTTTCTAAGCTGTATAACAGCAAGGTCCTTACTGTCCTGCTTGCAGTAAGTTAAAGCCTGATTATATTTTTTAATAGTCTGGTTGATTGTTTCGAGCTGATTTCTGTTATTATGAATCTGCTCTATATACTTCTTTGCCAGATTATCATCAGGCTGATAGTTGGCACTGATGACCCACTCGCTTAAGGCGTCAACCATCTCACCCATCTCATAATATATGAGTCCCAGCAGATTCCTTGCCTGGATATTGTACTTATAAAACTTAAGACTCTGTCTCAGAGAGATAATCGCTCCTGACAGATTCCTTACCTGTGCCTTTTGTAAACCATCATTGTAGTACGAGTTGGATATTCTCACAGCTCTTTTGAAAAGCGAAAGATCTGCTCCACATACAGGGCACTTATCCTCCCAGCCCGCATCTTGTCCGCATTTATAACAAATCATCTCAATTCACCCTGCCTTTTGTCCTGCTCACGTAATAACTGTGCAATGATATCTGTGACATCTGTCAGATCATGGCTGTAAATCGCAGATTCGGCCTCTTCTATCTCAAGACTTGGCTCATAGTTCTTTATTTCTTCATCAAAATTTATCATAATCCTGCCTCCATAATTATCTGCTAAATAATCTCATCAAAAAAGGGTCACTATATATTATAATAAAGTAACCCCTTTATGCAAGTATATTTCCATTAAGATTTAATAAAAATATCGCAATTTTTTTATTTCATCGACAACATCACGACTGCCTTATCCTTCTCCTTGAACTCAATCTTGTCAAATTCCTCTTTGGTGACGAGCTTTGAGTTGTTAATACACACCTCGACATTCGGATAGACATGCTCAAATACCTGTACTGTCGCACCTGTCGAGCGCTCCACTATGCTCTTAAGCCTCTCCAGTTCCTCCTTATCCTCGGTAAGCTCTGCTGTTTTCTCAATCTTGGCCCTGACAAGTGCAAGCTTCTTTTCCTCCAGATTCATGCTGTCATCGGCACTGCCCATCATCCGCTCTATCTGCTTTATGCCTGCATTGATATTGTTAAGCAGCATCTGCTTTTGATCAACAAGCTTTTCAAGCTCTGTTATCTTTATCTTGATTTTTTTATGTACACCCACATTCACCTCGGTCTTGATAAATGCATCATTGCCCAGGTTTTGCACCTCAATGCCTGCACAGCCGTATACTTTTCCACCGACTATGCTTGCATGTCCGCCATTGAAGATCACCTTGTCATTGCTGACCACATTGCAGTTGATTGCCGAATCAGCCTCCACAAAGCCATCTACCTCCACATCGGTATACTCCATAAACTTGGCAAACAGATTGCCCTTTACAATAATCCGGGCCTTGCCCATACCAATCATGCCCTTCCTGAGAATCAGGTCATCACCGGCCTCAAGCACACAGCCCTCGCAGACACCATCTATAGTGATAGACTTTGCAGCCCTTATTCTGGCTCCGGTCTTCACACTGCCATGTATGACCACGTCCCCGACAAAATCTATATTTCCTGTTCCCACATCCACATCACCGTTTATTTCTAGAATAGGAAGAATAATGATTCTGTTCTTGTGCCTTTCAATTTTACCATCGATAGCAGCTGTATATGTAAGTCCATCGACAGATTTGTCAAAGCCTCGCCCAACGAGAGGTGGCTGCCCCTTGCCTTTCTTTGCGGTAATTGTCCTGCCAAGCACGTCAATACCATCCTCGCCTGCAACAGGCTCATAATAGTTTGCAATGGTCTTGCCCTTTTTGACCACCTCAACCGAGTGCACACTCCAGTAATCCACTGAGCCATCACTATTAATCGTTGGGCGGTGGTTCAAATCGCTGTCGAAGTAAAAATCAAAGTATCCGTCAGTACCGTCAACAGCCGGCTTTCCCTTTGCAAAAAGAACTTCCCTGCCCATAAGCCCCTTGTCTACCATATCTGAAATTATCTCGCAATTGATGCCATATATCACGCCATTTCGTTTTACAGCTTCAAGCACCTCGTCCACTGTATAGTGCTGCTCTTCTTCAACAACAGGCAGCATGATAAATGCCTCCATCCTGTCGCTGCTTATTCTGATAACTGGCTCTCTCATTATACCGGTATCATCCATATTATTTCCTCGCTATATCAGACCTTCTTTGTTCCTGTTAAGGATAATCATCCTGCTATTTCTTTCATTTAATAAACGCATTCTTCTTACTTTTAATCATTATATCATCATTTGAATTTTAAGAAAAGCCACTAAATATAAAAAATCCGGGCAATATCATCCTACTGATAATATGCCCGGACTTTTATGCCAAGCAGCGCTTTTAAAATATAATCTGTATTTAATTATTTAAACTGAGCCAGACGTTCCTCTACCTGAGCCATCATCTGCTCATATTTCGCAAGCTTGTCCTTTTCCTCCTGAACCTTCTCAGGCTTTGCATTATTAAGGAATTTCTCATTTGAGAGCATGCCCTTTGAGCGCGCAAGCTCCTTTGTGAGCTTATCCTTTTCTTTATTGAGTCTTTCCTTTTCCTTCTCGAAATCAACGAGGTCCTCAAGTGGCAGGTATGCAACCGCATCAGGTATCACTACCGATACAGCGTCATCACCAATGCCGGCCTTGCCCTGCTGTACTGTAATCTCGCTGGTAAATGCAAGATTTACATATACCTCCTTGTTGTCCTCGAATACCTTTCTGACTGCCTCATCATCACTTGTGATGAAAAGCTTTGCCTTTCTTGAAGGTGGAACATCCATCTGTGTACGGACATTTCTGATACCCTTTACGAGATCCTTGCAGTGCTCGATTGCTGCTTCCTCAGCCGGGAAATTCCACTCATCCTTGTACTCAGGCCATTTAGAGAGCATGATGGTCTCCTCATCTGACTGAAGTGTGCAGAAGATTTCCTCTGTGATAAACGGCATATATGGATGAAGGAGCTTAAGTGCATTTACAAGTACTGTCTTAAGTGTCCAGAGTGCTGCATTTGCTGACTCAGGATTTTCATCCTTCTTGTAGGTACGAACTTTTGCAATCTCAATATACCAGTCGCAGAACTCATCCCAGATGAAGTCGTATACCTTTTGTACTGCGATTCCAAGCTCGAACTTGTCCATGTTTTCTGTGGCATCCTTTGCAAGTGTGTTTACCCTTGAAAGAATCCACTTGTCTGCTGCGTGAAGCTCGTCAAGCTTTGGCTCCCTAAGCTCTACACCTTCGAGGTTCATCATGATAAATCTTGATGCATTCCATACCTTGTTGGCGAAGTTTCTTGAAGCCTCAACTCTCTCCCAGTAGAAACGCATGTCATTTCCCGGTGCATTTCCTGTGATAAGAGTCAGACGAAGTGCATCTGCACCATACTTGTCGATAACCTCGAGCGGATCGATTCCGTTTCCGAGTGATTTACTCATCTTGCGGCCCTGAGAATCTCTTACAAGTCCGTGGAAAAGCACTGTATGGAATGGTGCCTTGCCCATCTGCTCATAGCCTGAGAAAATCATTCTGATTACCCAGAAGAAAATGATATCGTAGCCTGTTACGAGCACATCGTTTGGATAGAAATAATCAAGATCCTCTGTCTTTTCAGGCCAGCCGAGTGTTGAGAATGGCCAGAGTGCTGATGAGAACCATGTATCGAGTGTATCAGGATCCTGTGTCCAGTGTTCCTTGCCACACTTAGGACATTTGCCCGGCTTTTCTATTGAAACTACCATTTCTCCGCAGTCATCACAGTACCATGCAGGTATTCTGTGTCCCCACCAGAGCTGACGGCTGATACACCAGTCGCGGATATTGTCTGTCCAATTGAAGTATGTCTTGTCCATTCTTGAAGGAAGAAGCTTGATTTCTCCGTTCTTTACGCCCTCAACTGCAGGCTTTATCATCTCGTCCATCTTGACGAACCACTGTTGCTTGATCATTGGCTCAACTGTTGTGTGGCAGCGGTCATGCACACCTACGTTGTGTGAGTGTGGTACAACCTTTACCAAAAGTCCCTGCTCCTTAAGATCCTCAACCAGTGCCTTTCTGCACTCGTATCTGTCCATTCCGGCATATTTTCCGGCCTTTTCGTTCATTGTGGCATCATCATTGATTACAACGATTTCCTCTAAGCTGTGGCGTTTTCCTACCTCAAAATCGTTAGGGTCGTGTGCCGGTGTAATCTTTACACAGCCTGTTCCAAACTCTTTATCTACGTATGAATCTGCTATTACAGGAATCTCCCTGTCTGTGCATGGAAGCTTTAAGGTCTTTCCGATGATATCCTGATAACGCTCATCATCAGGGTTTACAGCTACGGCTGTATCTCCGAAAAGTGTCTCAGGACGTGTTGTTGCTATTTCTACGAATCTGCCTTCCTCGCCAACTACCGGATAGTTGATGTGCCAGAAGAAGCCATCCTGCTCCTCATGCTCTACCTCTGCATCTGAAATAGATGTCTTACATACCGGACACCAGTTTACGATTCTTGAGCCCTTATAAATCCAGCCCTTCTTATAGAGCTTTGTAAATACCTCCTGTACTGCGTGTGAGCAGCCCTCATCCATGGTAAATCTCTCACGCTGCCAGTCTGCTGATGATCCGAGCTTACGAAGCTGCTTTACGATACGTCCGCCGTACTCTTTTCTCCAGTCCCAGCACTTCTCGAGGAACTCTTCTCTTGTAAGGTCTGCCTTGTTGATTCCCTGCTCCTTAAGTGCCTGGATGACCTTTACCTCTGTCGCGATGGATGCGTGGTCTGTTCCCGGCTGCCAGAGTGCATTGTAGCCCTGCATTCTCTTGTATCTGATAAGGATATCCTGCATGGTATTGTCAAGGGCGTGGCCCATGTGCAGCTGTCCTGTGATGTTTGGTGGTGGCATCACGATGGTGAATGGTTTTTTGCTGCGGTCTACCTCTGCATGGAAGTAGCCATTATCTTCCCACTTTTTGTAAAGACGGTCCTCGATGTCCTTTGGATCATAGGTTTTGTTTAGTTCTTTGCTCATGTTTTCCTCCTTTTATATGAATGACGCAAAAGCTTTGGGGGTGTTTTGTATCAGGTCGCGCATTATGTATGGAATTATGTTCATGATTACGCTGCCAAGACACTGTAAAAATTATGATTTAGGATTGCTTAGACCATGACGCAACCGGCTTTTAGCGCCGTCCATGGCGCTAACGCCTCGCCCGCACGTCCATGTGCGTGCGTTGCTGGGATGTGTACATAATTTTAACAGTCTCTAGGCAGCTCCATAAATCACATAATTCCATACATAATGCGCGGCCTGATAATTCAGGCTGTGAGCTTTTGCTGTTTTTCTTTTCATTTAGCTACGGGCGACCGATTGGATTGCATTCGCAATCTTCCGGTCTGGGTACATAAAAAAAGCCCCTCCGGTCTACGACCGGAAGGGCGAATTAGCGCTGTACCACCTTCGTTCACATCAGAACAAAATATATAACATATTCGCTCGAATGCCTCTTGTCCTGTAACGTGGACGAATCGGAAGAACTTATGCCGCTTGCGGCTTTCTGGGTTCTTCGGCTCAAAAGCTACCTTCCATGATTTCTGTCTTAAGCACCTTTCAGCCTGCCCAAGATGTATCTCCATCTTACGGACCGGATGCTCTCTCTGAAAGCTTTCGTCATGTACTCCTCTTTCTTATGCCTTTAAATATTTGCCTGTTTCTTTCTACAATATTAAAGTGCATTGGATGATTTGTCAATATGATTTTTGCACAACATTCTTTGTTGCAACTATATCCACACCGGTTGCTGCAACATCACTTAGCAGCACATCACCTATATGCACCGGTGCCTCTACCGTGATTTGGTTAATACAGTCCATCACATCCATTATCTTTTCCTTTGGAATATCCTGTGCTGTCTTTACGGATACCATAGGTATTGTGCCGTTTTTCACACAGACTGTGCTTGTCACGATTCGTGTCGGATGTGTCACTTCCTTTGCTCCGTAATCTGCTCCGCGCTTGCAGGTATTTCCGGTTACTGTGACATTTTCTCCGTCTATTGTCACCTTAAGTGCACAGCCCAGAGGGCAGCCTATACATGTCAAATTTTTCTCTTCCATGATACTATGCCTCCTCAATCTTTATCGTAATTGTGCGAGGATTGTCTGTTTCGATGAGCTGCTTCTTCTGAAGCACCACCTGCTCCATCTCACCCGGTGCCATTACAGGACGCTTGCGGTGCTGTAATTGTTTATCATCCAGATATACTGCAATATAACAATTCTTATACACAGCGCCAACTCGAAACCTCACCGTTACAGTATCATCCATCTGTGCAGTATTTATAGTGCTTGGAACAGTATATCTGACTCCGCCTATAGCAGTTATTGATATCTCTTTGCCATCGCAACTCTTATCACCGCCGTTTTTCACATACTCTGCGGCATGGCGGCCTGCTGCTGTTGCTTCCTCTGACACATAATCCACGAGGTCGTGCACATGAAGCACATTTCCACAGGCAAATACACCCGGCACATTGGTCTCAAGGCTTTCGTTTACAACAGGTCCGCTTGTTACAGGATTGAGCTCTACACCTGCTGTTTTTGAAATCTCATTTTCCGGAATGAGTCCGCATGAGAGTAAAAGGGTATCACACTCGTAAAACTCCTCTGTTCCCTCAATAGGCTTGTTATGCTCGTCAACCTGAGCGAGAGTGATGCCCTCCACACGCTCCCTGCCCTTTATATCAACTACTGTGTGGCTGAGCTTAAGCGCGATATTAAAATCATCAAGGCACTGCACGATATTACGCTTCAAGCCTCCTGAATACGGCATGAGCTCTGCAACCACCTGCACTTTGGCACCCTCTAGGGTCATTCTTCTTGCCATGATAAGACCGATATCTCCTGAGCCGAGTATTACTACCTTTCGTCCCGGCATGTATCCCTCTATATTCACCAGTCTCTGAGCTGTACCCGCCGAGAAAATTCCTGCCGGTCTGTAGCCCGGTATGTTTAGGGCACCTCTTGCTCTCTCCCTGCAGCCCATCGCTAGTATCACAGTCTTTGCAGCGATATGAAAAAGTCCGTCTGTACGGTTCATAGCCGTGACTATTTTATCGTTTGCCCTATCTTTTATCTTTACATCATGCCTGTCATCTGCCCCATGTTCATCCTCGTCACCGGTCGAGATGTCCATGACCATCGTATTCAGCCTGTACTCTATGCCAAGCTCTTTGACCTCTTTGATAAATCTGCCGGCATATTCAGGGCCTGTGAGCTCCTCCTTAAAGGTGTGCAGACCAAAGCCATTGTGTATACATTGATTTAAGATACCGCCAAGCTCGCAGTCTCTTTCCAGTATAAGTATTTTATCTATTCCATTTTTCTTAGCGGAAGCTGCTGCCGCAAGGCCTGCCGGACCGCCTCCTACTATCACAATATCGTAAAATTCCATATTGTCCCCCTATGTTAATCTGATATTAATCCAATATCAAGCTATCGTTACCGTTCACACTAAAGTGTGACAGCCTACCCGCGATTCTTACTCATTCCAACGACTATCCTTGACCTTCCACCGCTTTTAGTGATGTCAAGCTGAGAAATACCTCTCTCCCTGGCGATAATCTCCATAGTTTTCGGAGAACAAAAGCCCGCCTGGCACCTGCCCATTCCGGCTCTGGTACGTCTCTTCACACCATCAAGCGACTTTGCACCCAGTGGTCTGTTTACCGCATCCATTATCTCGCCCTCCGTAATCATCTCACAGCGGCAGATTATATTGCCATACTCAGGCTTTTCTTTTATCAGCTTTTTATACTCATCCTCTGAAAGCTTCTTTGGATTTAAAATACCTTTTCTTGTATCGATAAAGTCCGGATTTTCAGAAGGCTTAAAAAGCCCCTCAACTATTGCTGCCACTCTCTCGCCGATAGCCGGTGCACTTGATAAGCCCGGTGACTCTATACCTGCGCAGTCAATAAAATACGGTGCGTCAGAAAGCTCCTCGATGATAAACTCATGTCCGTCCTCATGTGCACGGTTTCCCGCAAACGATGTGATGACCTGACGCATAGGAAGCGATGGCACTGAGCGTGTGCCGGATGTCGTAACATGCTCTAAGCCTGCTCTTGTTGTATTTGTACCATCCTTGTCCACATGATCATCTGCTGTAGGTCCGATTAGGATATTTCCGTGTACTGTCGGGGTTACAAGCACACCCTTGCCGTATTTTCCCGGAAGCTGGAAGATTGTCTTGTCAACGATACCACCGGCTGCCCTGTCTAAAAGCTTGTACTCTCCTCGCCTTGGTGTGATATGTATTTTGTTTTCGCTCACCATGTTATGAAATACATCAGCATATACACCGGCTGCATTTACAACGCAGCGTGCATGAATTTCTCCATTTTGAGTAGTCAGGATATAGCCTGCCTGCTCCTTTTGTATCTCCTTCACCTCGGTGTTAAATAAAAACTCCACACCGTTTGCCGCAGCATTCTCAGCAAATGCAATATTCATGCCAAACGGACATACAATGCCTCCTGTCGGACAGTAAATAGCTGCCACCACCTCATCAGACAGATTTGGCTCCATCTCATGTGCTTTCTTTGAATCAAGAATTTCAAGTCCCGGCACGCCATTTGCGATTCCCTGATTGTAAAGCTCCTTAAGCCTTGGCATATCGTCCTCGCTAAAGCACAATATCAGCGAGCCGTTTCTTCTGAACTCGAAATCAAGCTTCTTCGAAAGGTCGTCCATCATCTCATTTCCACGGAGATTCATCTGTGCCATTAGTGTACCGGTCTTACAGTCAATTCCGGAATGGACAATAGCACTGTTGGCCTTTGAGGTGCCACAGCACACGTCCTCCTCCTTTTCCACCACACAGATGGACAGGTTATATTTCGAAAGCTCTCTGGCACAGGCACTTCCGGATACTCCCGCTCCTATAATTACTACATCATACATGTTATTTTCTCCTACCAATTTCCATTTATATATTTTTACTTTCTATACCACTAAGCTCATTCAAAGCATTGTAAACATCAGCTCTTAGTCATCCTTCGCCCAGTTAAATGCGCAGGTGACAGCCTTTTTCCACATTTTAAGTTTCTTTTCCCTTAAATCATCCGCTATCTCCGGCTCAAACACACGGTCAATAGCCCAGTTTCTCTTTATATCATCCATGCTGTCCCAATAGCCCACTGCAAGCCCTGCAAGGTACGCTGCACCCATGGCTGTTGTCTCCACGCACACAGGCCTGTTGACCGGTGCATTGCTGATATCAGCCTGCATCTGCATGAGCAGATTGTTGGCACTGGCGCCGCCGTCCACCTTAAGCGAGGTGAGATTGATGCCCGAATCAGCCTTCATTGCCTCAAGCACATCATTTACCTGAAATGCCATTGATTCCAAAGTGGCCCTTATGACATGGTACTTGTTTACACCTCTCGTAAGACCCACAATAGTTCCTCTCGCATACTGATCCCAGTACGGTGCTCCAAGCCCTGTAAAGGCCGGCACCACATAGCAGCCGTTTGTGTCCTTTACCTTTCTTGCCATATACTCTGAATCACTTGATGAATCGATAAATTTCATCTCATCGCGAAGCCACTGGATGGAGGCTCCTGCCACAAATATTGAGCCCTCCAGCGCATATACCACCTTGCCGTCTATGCCCCAGGCTATTGTAGTTACGAGTCCGTTCTTTGACGAAACAGGCATCTCACCTGTGTTCATGAGAAGGAAGCAACCGGTGCCATATGTATTTTTGGCTTCTCCGGCCCTAAAGCAGGTCTGTCCAAAAAGTGCTGCCTGCTGGTCTCCTGCCGCTCCCGCGATAGGAATCGGTCCCCCGAAGAACACCGGATTCACCTCACCATACACACAGCTTGACGGCATAGGCTTTGGAAGCATGCTCTTTGGTATGTCAAGCTCCTTAAGTATCTCATCATCCCACTTTAGGGTATTGATATTAAACATCATTGTTCTTGAAGCATTGGAATAATCCGTGACATGCACCTGCCCCTGAGTGAGCTTCCATATAAGCCATGTCTCGACTGTTCCAAACAAAAGCTCGCCTCTTTCGGCTCTCTCCCTTACTCCCGGCACATTGTCAAGGAGCCACTTGAGCTTAGTTGCCGAAAAATAAGCATCTATCACAAGGCCTGTCTTTTTCCTGAAGGTCTCGGTAAGCCCCTTATCCTTCAGTGAATCCGCATACTCTGCCGTGCGCCTGCACTGCCATACTATCGCGTGATAAACCGGCTCCCCTGTATTTTTGTCCCACACAATCGTGGTCTCTCTCTGGTTAGTAATGCCTATCGCACATATGTCGGCTGCCGTAGCCTGGATATTGGCCATGGCCTCCTTTGCCACCTCAAGCTGTGTGGCCCAGATTTCCTCTGCATCGTGCTCCACCCAGCCGGGCTTTGGAAAAAACTGCGTAAATTCCTTCTGTGCCACGCTGCACATCTCGCCCTTCTCATTGAAAAGTATACATCTGTTGCTGGTAGTGCCCGCATCTAATGCCATAATATACTTTGCCATGTAAAAATCCTCCAACTCTCTATATTTCCAGCTTTCCCTTTCTATCTTCCTACAGTTCTTCCTCAACCATGCTCTTCTCCCTGTTGAAAGCATCATAAATACATGGAATTACGATAAGCGTGAGAACGGTTCCGTATACGAGACCTCCTATTATTGCGATTGCCATCGGCTTTATCATATCCGAGCCGTCTCCGATACCTACTGCCGATGTAAGCATGGCAAGGATGGTGGTCATCGCTGTCATAAGGATTGGACGAAGCCTTGTGCGGCCTGCATCTATGATTGCCTCGTGCTTGCTCATTCCCTCTCTCCTTGCCTGATTGATGTAATCAATGAGCACGATTCCATTATTTACAATGAGTCCTGCCAGCATGATAAAGCCAAGCATTGATATGATTCCAAGCTCATTTCCCGTGATGAAAAGAGCAATAAAGCCTCCTGTAAACGCAAGCGGTATACAGAACATGATAATAAACGGTGATAGCAATGACTGGAACTGTGCCACCATGATAAGGTAGATAAATATCACTGCAAGCACGAGCATAAGTCCGAGCTGATTCATGGACTCATTTATTGTCTCATCCTCACCCTCCATGTCTATGTAATAGCCGTCAGGTATGTCTATTTTATTAATTTTTGATTTAACTTTACCGCTAAGTAATGTAACATTGTGGTTTTCATCAACTGCACCTGATACTGTGATATATCTGGTCTGCGCATCACGATGGATGGTGCTAAGCGTCTGCTCCTGCGAAATAGTGCAGATATCACTGAGTGGAATCTCCTTCTTACTGCCCTCGTTATCCGTGTATGTAAATGTAAGGTTTTTGATGTCGTCCACAGTCACATCTGACTGCTCTGCGGATTGTAAGTATACCTCATAGTCCTTTATGTCGGTCGTAATGGTTGTTGCACTCTTTTGAGATGATATCTCACCTGATACGAGCTGGTATACCTGAGCCACCGTATAACCATACTTTGCCGCCTTTTCCTTATCCACAGCTATCTTAAGCTCATTGGTTGTATCACCAAGACCGTCATCTATATCTGTCACGCCCTTTGTATCCTCAAGGATATCTGCCACCTGACCTGCCAGTTCCTGCAGCTTGTCTATATCATTGCCCTTTATCCTGACTGAAAGACCACTTCCAAAATAAGCTGAATAGTCCATTGATGAAGAGTCTGCAGTCACCTTGCAGTCAAAATCCTTTGTGCGCTTCTCAATCTCGTCTATTACCTTATCAGACGAAACATCCGACTTCTCATCAAGCAGTATATACATGCTCACGCTGTCGCTTCCGGAGCTCATCAGATTCATGGTCGAGCTGCCTCCGGCCGTAGCTCCTATTGTGTCTATGCCCTTTATATCAGAGATTTTGTCCATGACCTTATCGGACATCTCTGTAAGCTGCTTGAAGTCAAGCTTTTCGTCATCCTTTGCCTCTATGGTGAGTGAAATCTGATTCGACTCCATGTCCATATCCATAAAGGTCATGCCCCTTGACATGCAAAGTGCACCACTGCCGACTAAAAGCACTACTGACACGATAAATACCACCGGCTTAAATCTCAGACATGCACCGAGCACATTTCCATACCAGTCCTTAAAGCGGTCAAACCACGGATGCTTTATATCCCTAGTCCTTTTAAGCATTCCTGATGCAATTGCCGGTACAAATGTGAGCGCCACGACAAGAGAAGCCATAAGTGTAAACGCTACCGTAAGCGCAAGGTCCACGAAGAGCTGTCTTGTGATTCCATCGGTAAAGATAATCGGTGCGTACACACTTACCGTGGTGAGTGTAGAGGCAAAAATGGCTCCTGCCACTTGATTGGCACCCTCGACAGCCGCCTTCTTTACCGAATAACCCTCGCCCCTTAGTCTGTAGATATTCTCGATTACTACGATTGAGTTATCCACCAGCATTCCTATTCCAAGCACAAGTCCCGACATCGAAATGATGTTTAGTGTGATATCCGTAAAGTACATAAGCACCACTGCAACAATCACTGAAAGAGGAATTGATGCCGCGATAACAAGTGTCGGCTTTATATCCTTTAGGAATAAAAGCAATACTATAATTGCAAGGATTGCTCCGACTATCATATTTTGCATAACGCTCTTTACGACCATATCGATGTATACACCCTGGTTCATGAGCACTGTGGTATGTAATCCGTCATTTTCCTTTTCCAATGAATCAAATTTGTCTAAAAGGCGGTCTGTGACATCTCCGGTAGAGTAGCCGGTCTGCTTCTCCATAGAAAGAATGATGCCCGGATTGCCGTTTATAATGGCATATGTCTCATCCGAGTTGTCAGTCATCTCAACATCAGCTACATCTGAGACATGGATTGCATCTATTCCGTCAAGATTCATATCCATGAGCACAAGATTTGTTAAATCATCAATTGATTTTACCCTATCTCCCACCTGTACTATGTACTGCGTGCCGTTTGAATCATTTACATAGCCTGCAGGCATGTCAAAGTTCTGTGCGACAAGGAGCTGAGAAAGTGAGTCAATTGTTAAAACTGCATTTAAGTTTGACTTGTCGAGTGCATCATCCTTGCTCTTTTCAAGCTCTTTCTTTGAGCTGTCAAGAGATGCCGCTGCTGTTGCAAGCTGTGCCGACTGCTGGCCTATGCTTATAGAGCTTATAGCCGCCTGGCTGTTTAGATTATCATAGGCATCTAAAAGCGCTGTCTCTCCTTGTGCTATCTGGTCAAGCCCGCTCTGGCACTGCTCTATCCCTGTATTCACCTGAATAAGAGTCTGTGCTATCGCTGACGCTGCCGCCGGCAGATCATCTGATCCGTTTACGGTGATTCCAAGCGCCGAAAGCCCTGAAAACTGTGATGCAATCTGCTTATCAACCTGCTCAAGCTGTGCTTTTAAAGCAGTTCCTGCTTCACCCGGTGCATTTGCGCCCTCCTTGAGTGACGGAATTGTCTTTGTATATGTGTCACTATTCATGAAATCTGAAAGAGCTGACTGAATTGTTTCAAGCTGACTCTTCTGCTCGTTTAAGCTTGTAAGCGTGCTCTCAAGCTGAGTCTTCTGCTCTGCAAGCTTTGCCTTTTGATCCTTTAGCGTATCCACGCCTGCGCTCATCTGGTCTGATGCCGATGTGATCGCATTTTGTCCGCTCTTTATCTTTGCGCTTGCATCATCCATCTGACTTTTTGCATCGTCAAATTTCTTTGAAACGGCATTTTTAATTTTCTCATTGAGCGCATCTATCTTGGTCTGATTCATTGTGACCTGTATCTGCTCGGTGAGCTCACCTGTTGCAGTCACTGATGCGACTCCTTCTGTACTCTCAATGGCAGGCTTTAGTGTGTTTTCCACAAAGTCGGTGATTTCCGACTTGCTTTTCCCATCCATATCCACAGCAGTCATCATTATTGGAAGCATGTCCGGATTTATCTTCATGATGGTCGGAGTCCCCACTCCATCCTTCCAGCCTGCCTTGACCTGATCTATTTTCTGCTGCATCTCTATCACTACAGAATCCATGTTGGCATTCTGCTCATACTCGCAGGTCACCAGAGAATAGCTGTTATATGACATTGAGCTTACATTTTTGATATTGGACGTAGTTGCCATGGCTGCTTCAAGCGGCGCTGTGACATTGCTCTCCACCTCCTGTGGACTTGCTCCCATATCTGTTGTCACGATTAGAGCATACTGAAAGCTCATATCCGGCAGCAGATCCGTCGTCATCCTGCTAAGTGATACAACACCGAGTACAATTACCAACAGTACCCCCACAAGTACGGTAAACGGCTTTTTTACACTATATCTGGATATCATCTGAACCCTCCTTTTCTTTTTCTTTGATAATTCTTGCCTTAGGTTGATAAACAATGATTACTGTGATTTTCACAATAAATTTAATTCGCTGTTATACTTTTATTATACAATGTGGCGGATTGCAACTCAATTGGTTTATACTTTTTTAAGAGATTTTGACAATAAAAAGACACCCAATTATACGATTAATATAATTCGATGTCCTTAAATGTCTTTTAATCTCTTTTAATCTCTTTTAAGATTTTTTATTTATTGCAGCTTCAGATGCCCTCTTCCTCTGTCTCATCCTCATCATCATTGATACCTGCAACAGCACTTGTAACGGCTCCTATCACAGCGACAAGTGCGAAGATGATAACTAAAAATATAACTATAAAGAATGCTACTAAAAAACCTGTATCTGTCATATAATTTACCCCCATAGCTGTCTCACAGCTTCTTTAAAATATAGTTTTAGTTTATCACACTTGTCTGTAAATAACAATATCGTAAGAGGCTAAAATATTGACTAAAATATTAATTTAAAAAATCGATCAGTCCTTGATCTGCATACCATTTGCATCCATATGATAGCCTTCTGTCATAATAAGCTTTGATACCGGAACTATCTCATAGCCCATGCCCTGCAGCTTTGTAAGCATCTCATCGAGTGCCTGTGAGGTGTACTTGGCTCCAAGATGGCAGAGTATTATCGAGCCGCAATCTAAGCTTTTATGATTGCACACAGTATCTATGACATTTTGCACACCATAGTTTTTCCAGTCAAGCGAATCCACATCCCACTGGATTGGATAATAGTCACAGCCATACACTGTGTCGATCAGCTCATTGTTGTACGAGCCGTATGGCGGTCTGAATACCTTCATATCCTTTCCGGTCAGCTCCTTGACCTTTTTGTGCACATCCATTATCTCCGTCTTCATCTCGCCTGCCGTGATTGTTGCCATATCATAGTGGTGCTCACTGTGATTTCCCGGCTCATGCCCTTTTTCAACCAGCGTCTTTACACATTCAGGATTATCGCTCACAAACCCTCCGGTCATAAAAAATGTAGCCTTTACGTTGTGCTTGTCAAGTGTCTCCATCATACCGTCAAAATCCTCTGCTCCCCAGGCACAGTCAAATGAGAGGGCTATCTTTTTTTCTGTTGTCTGAACCGAATATACAGGCAGCTTTCTGTCCCCGAACTGACTCACAGCACTGCTAAGTGTCTCCATCACCTCTATATTTTTCAGCTGTGATATGTCATAATCTCTGCCATATAAAGCGCCTGTAATAAGAAGCGCCGACAACAGCACTCCAAAAAGGAATCTGTGTCGGCGTTTCTTTCGTTTTGTCCCATTATGTAGTTTTGTATTTTGCATGTATGCTCTGTATTCACTCATGCTATATACTATTCTTTATTATCACAAATTATGAGTAATGAAATAACTCTATTTCAGTTCTTCTGCTCTTCCGATGAACTCAAGCACTACCTCAATCGACTGATGCGCAGCCTTCTCCGCAAAGGTCTGGTAGTCTGTCTCACCGCCATCGCCGTCTGATATTGAACGAAGAATGGCAAATGGCACCTTGTTCACATAGCACACATGACCGATACTGCCGCCCTCCATCTCTGCAGCGATTGCATCAAAGGTATTTGATATGTAATCCTTCTGCTCCTTTGTGGCAATAAACTGATCTCCTGTCGCGATATTGCCCTTTTTGTAGTGGATATTCCTGTCAGCTAAGCAGGAGCACATGAGCTCCACCATTTTTTTATCTGCCGGAAGCAGAATCATGTTGATGCCAGAAAGAAGCCCCTTCGGATCTCCGATTGGCGATGTATCCATATCGTGCTGCAGCACGTTTGTGGCAACTGCCACGTCAAGCACATTTAAGTCCTTTGTCAAAGTGCCGGCCACTCCGATATTGACGATCATGTCGACATCATATTTCAAAATCATGGCCTCTGCACATATTGCCGCAAACACCTTTCCTATTCCGCATTTTGCCGCAACTACATACTGATCACCGATTTTGCCCTCGACAAACTCCACTCCGCTGTAAACTTCAGTCTGTGTGTCTGTCATCTGAGCCTTTAAATCATCGACCTCCATCTGCATTGCACCAATTACACCTATTGTCATTTTATTTCTCCATTCCTGCTATATTACTATTATATTTTTAGTCCTCGTTTATTGTGGGTAAGTAAACTCCATATTCGTCTGGCTCTCAAGCACCTTTAGATATGCACGGCACTCCTTCTTTGCCTCGTCAAGTGACAAATTCTCGTAATGTCCACACTCTATGGCAGATGCGCCAAACACCGGTCCATCATACTCGAGTATCTGTTTTAAAACCTCTTTTGTGATTTCAAAAACCTTTCCCGGCTCAACATCCCTCACTACGAGGTAGAAGCCTGTCTGACAGCCCATCGGTCCAAAATATACCACATCATCTGCAATCTCAGAGTTTCTCACACATGTTGCAAACATATGCTCCACTGAGTGCATAGCCGAATTGGACATATAATCGCCTGCATTTGGTTTTCTTGTACGAAGGTCGTATGTAACGATTTCTCCGTCTTTTCTTGAAATATAAAATCCAGGTTTAAGAATATTGTGATTGATTGTAAAGCTTTTAATTCTTTCCATGAAAATGTTTCCTCCTTACTCAGTCGCTGCCTCAAACTGCTTCAGATAATCCTCAAATACATTGAGTGCGTCATCCACAGGCTTTGGCGTGCTCATATCAACACCGGCACTCTTTAGCAGCTCTATTGGATTCTTCGAGCATCCACCGCACAGGAAATTTCCTATATACTTATCCACAGCTGGCTTTCCCTCCTCAAGTATCTTTTTTGAAAAAGCGACTGCTGCCGAATAGCCTGTCGAGTACTGATATACATAGTACGGTGTGTAAAAATGCGGTATGCGCATCCACTCATATGATATCTCATCATCCACGCGCATATCCGGTCCGTAGTACTGCACATTCAGCTCATGCCACAGCTCATTCAGCACATCCTTGGTAACCGGCTCGCCCTTTTGCATTTTCCGGTGAGCTATATGCTCAAACTCTGCAAACTGCGCCTGTCTGAAAAGTGTCGTCCTGAAGCCGTCCAGAAAATGTGTCATGAGATATTTTCTCTCATTCTCATCCTCGCAATGCTTTAGCATATAGTGCATGAGAAGCGACTCATTGCAGGTGGATGCAACCTCTGCCACGAAAATCAGGTATCCCGCGTATGTAATGCTCTGATGCTCATTTGAATAGTATGTATGCATAGCATGTCCCATCTCATGAGCCAGTGTAAATACACTGTCCAGATTGTCGGCATAGTTCAAAAGCACATACGGATGAGTGCCGTAAGCGCCCCAGGAATACGCACCGCTTCTCTTGTTCTCATTCTCATATACATCTATCCAGCCGCTCTCCATGCCGGACTTAAGTGTGCTGACATACTCATCGCCCATAGGCTCAAGTGCCTTTGCCACAAGCTTTTTCGCCTCATCATAGGTGTAGGTGGTCTGTACATTGTCCACAATCGGTGCAAATAAATCATACATGTGCAGATGCTCCACACCAAGAAGCTTCTTCCTAAGCGCCATGTACCTGTGCAGAGCCGGCAGATGTGCGTGAACCGTCTCAATCAGATTGTCATATACGCTCTCCGGAATATCGCCACCGGATAAATACATGGCCCTTGCGCTGTCATATTTTCTGACCCTTGCATAAAAAGTGTCATTTTTCAGCTTGCTGATGTACATCATGGAAACAGTATTGCTCCACTTCTTGTACGAATCATACACACCGCGGAACACCTGCTTGCGCAGGCTTCTGTCCTTGCTGCTTAAAAAATCTATGAAATTGCCGTGCGTGATACGGATTTTATTTCCCTCGACATCAGTGATATACGGAAATTTGATATCCGCATTGTTGAACATGCTAAAAATATTCTCCGGTGCCGCAGCCATCTCACCGCACTGTGCCAGGATATTCTCCTCTGCGGCCGATAAGGTATGTGCTTTCTGGCGCATTATCTCATCAATTGCACGCTTATAGTGCACAAGCTCTTTGCTCTCACTGTAAAAGCTCTCAAGCCTTTTATCATCTATCTGCAAAATCTCCGGACTCGCAAATGCCAGTGCCCCGGATGCCTGAACAGTCAGTGTCTCAGCCTTTGACACATATGCCTGATATTTCGACACGGCAGTGTCCTGATGCGAGCGCTCATTCGCATAGACCACTATGCGCTCCAAATAATAAGACAGCTCATCCTGCTTCTTAAAAAAATCAAGCAGCGTTGCTGCACTATCTGCCAGATGTCCCTTAAAGCCCGAGAGCTTTTCTGCAAGCTGTGACGCTTTTTCGCACTCAACCTCCCACAGCTCATCTGTCTCATACATATCCTCAAGCTTCCATTTGTACTCGTCTGAGATTTCTTCTCTCTTTTGAAGCCTTTTCTCACTCATTTTGTGTTACCTTCTATCTTACTTTTCTTGTTCTCAGTAGCTTAGAATAGTTACCTTGTTTCTTATAAAACTTCCCACACATCCGGCATGCAAAATGCATATAGACGTGTGGGATATATGTGAATTATAACAATTAAGCTCTACTTTGTAATTAAAGTGCCCATGCCACCTGAAACTGTCTTGCCCTCTTTGTTGAGCTTTGTGATAAGCACTGAACGGATGGCAGAGTCACCGATAAAGTCGATAGCTGCCTCAATCTTTGGAGCCATGGTACCCTCATCAAACTCGCCTGCTGCAAGGTACTTCTTTGCCTCCTCGACAGTCATGGTGTCAAGTGGCTTCTCATCCTCCTTGCCGTAGTTCAGGCACACCTTGTCAACGCTTGTAAGTATAACAAGTCTGTCAGCATCAAGAGTATCTGCAAGCTTTCCTGCTGCAAGATCCTTCTCTATAACAGCGCTTGCGCCCTGAAGCTTATTGTCCTGTGCTAAAACAGGGATTCCGCCACCGCCGCATGCGATAACAACCTGATCTGCATCAACAAGAGCCTTGATAGCATCCTTTTCCACTATATCAACAGGCTTTGGAGCTGCCACAACTCTTCTGTAGCCTCCCTCAACCTGTGTCACATGGTTGCCCTTCTTCTCCTCTTCCTCAGCTTCAGCCTCTGTCATAACACGGCCGATGATCTTTGTCGGATGATAAAAAGCCTCATCATATGGGTCAACAACCACCTGTGTAAGTATTGTAGAAACAGTCTTGTAAATACCTCTGCCAAGAAGCTCTGTACGGATAGCATTCTGTAAATCATATCCTATATAGCCCTGGCTCATTGCAGAGCAGACTGCTGTAGGTGTAGCTGTATACTCAGGATAAATCCTGCAAAACTCAGACATCGCGGTGTGAATCATGCCCACCTGCGGTCCGTTGCTGTGTGTGATAACAACCTCATAATCGTCCCTGATAAAATCTGCAACTGCCTTTGCTGTATGCTTTGTAGCCTCGTGCTGCTCCGGAAGAGTTGTTCCAAGGGCATCATGTCCGAGTGCGATAACTATTTTTTTCTTCTTCATGCCGACCTCCTATGCAAAATGAAAACTAATTTGCTTCTATTATCTAATATTTTGTGGAATTTGTCTAGTACTTAGAACATGAAGGATATAACATTTTCTCATTTTTTGTCAGTCAATACCTCATCTAAGGCTTTTTGCGCTGTTTTTTGTGCTTCATCCAAAGCTTCCTTTGCAGGCACACCATCTATTTCTACCTTATCAGCTGCAATTTTCAATGCATCCTTTACAGCACCATTTGTCGGATCATATGGATAAATAGAACCATGTTCTGCCTGAGTATACGGAACAAGTGCTTGTGGATTTTCCTGAGTATACTTCATATAATCATCATCATCAAGTACACCCTTATTCACTGGAACATAACCAGTTGACATAGACCATTTTGCCTGATTCTTAACATTAGTAAAATACTTCATAAAATCATATGCTCCAGCCTGTTTTTCCTCTGAAGACTTTGCCAGTACACTTAACATTAAAGCCCTTGCTACCGGCTTTGATTCAGTTCCATCCTTCCACGAAGGCTGTTCAATTGCTCCTACAATAGAAAAATCCAAATCTGCCTGATCTCCTGATGAACCGGTGTAGCCACCTGCCTTATTTTGAATAACATCATCAATAGTCTTGTACCAGTATTCCCAGCCCTGTCCACCAGAATGGATTGCCATAGTCTTATCATCATGAATCCATTTACCAAATCCATCCCATGCTTCAATCCATTCCTCTGAATTTATAGTAACTTTCTTGCCATCTTCACTGAAAATTGTACCGCCATTTGATAGTGCCGCATCCGTCAAATTATCTGCTCCCCACATAGGTTCCCAGCCATATATACATTGCCCATCATCTTTTATTTTAGAAGCGGCACGGCTTAAATCCTGCCATGTTTTTATGCTATTTGGATCAATACCTGCATTCTCAAATGCTTTTTTGTTATAATAAAGTACTTGGGTTGTTCCATATGCCGGAATACCGTATATTTTACCTTTATCATCCTTTACCTGTTCAAAAAATGTTGAAACATAATCATCTTCGTTAAAATCATTATCTTTCTTCATTTTTTCTGAAAGATCAACCACAAGATTTTTATCTGATAACCCTCGTGCTGCATCTTTCTCAATCAAAGCAACATCCGGAGCAACATTTCCCGCAATAGCGGCCTGTAATTTTTCATAAGTCTCAGAATAATCCGCCTGGGTAACTGTTTTCACAAAATATGTATCTTGAGACTTATTATAATCATCAACGATATCCTGGACGACCTTTACTGCCGTCTTTCCGCCTGAATACCAAAAATCTACTTCTGTCTTTCCTTTCATATTTTCAGTTCCATGTGCCTGACTATTCTCTGATGTAGTATTACCTGTACTACACCCCATCAAGGAAGTTGTCAACATCGCAATTGTCATTAATGTACCTAATAATCTTTTTTTCATTTCAAATTTGTCCTTTCTATCTTTGTCTTTTTAACCTTTTACTCCGGTATCTCCACCTATACCATCTATAAACCATTTTTGTGCAAAAGCAAACATAATCAACAATGGTATTACAACCACTGCACTCGCAGCCATAACAAGTGACCACTCTGTTCCATACGCACCACCTTCAATAAAAAAACTCCTCAACCCTTGAGATACCATATATTTATCAGAATCATTAGTTATTAAAGACGGCCACATATAATTATTATACGAAGCAATAAAGCTCATTAATCCAAATGTAATAAAAGATGATTTAGTCATAGGAAATACAATCAAGTGCAATATTCTAAAATGTGAAGCTCCATCAATCTGTGCCGCTTCTACCATCGCACTAGGCACCTGCATAAATGCCTGTCTTAATAAAAATATACCAAAAATACTAACCGAACTTGAAATAATCAATCCTGTATATGTATTAAGCAGCTGATGATTTGCAAGAATTATATAGCTTGGAATATATGTTGCCGCGGTTGGAAGCATGTAAGTCACCATAATTATTCCAAACAAAATTCCGCGACCTTTAAATTTCATAAACACAATTGCATATGCAATCAAAGCTCCTGTTATAACCTGAATAAATACAATAGCTAATGAGATAAATAAACTATTAAAAATATATCTTGGCACCGGCGAATTAAAGATAACTGTTATAAAGTTCTCCCAATGCAGACTTTGTGGCAAAAATTTACTCGTATCCATTATTTCTTCTTTTGTTTTAAACGCACTGACTACCATCCATAAAAACGGAAACGCAGTAAAAACACCGACTATAATTAATATAATCCATTTTACAATTGTATCTATCCGGTCTCTTACCGTATATTTCTTAACCATAAACACACTCCTAATAATTCACCCATTTCTTAGACCCGTAAAACTGAATCGTTGAAAGTAAAACCGTAATTATAATCATTACAACTGCAACAGCTGTTGCCTGCCCCATATTATATTCCTCAAATCCTAATTGATAGTACATATACAATAGCGTTCTAGTGCTTCCACTCGGTCCACCCTGTGTCAAAATTTGAATCTGGTCATATGCCCGAAGCGAATTAACCATAGTTATTATCATCAAAAAGAACGTAGTTGGTGAAATATTTGGAATTGTAATGTATTTAAATTTATGCCATTTACCGCCACCATCAAGTGCACATGCTTCATACAATGCTTCAGGTACCTTTTCTAAAGCAGACAAATAAAAAATCATTGCATATCCTATACTCTTCCAGACCGTAACTATTATTACTGACAGCATTGCCGTTTGCGAACTACTAATCCATTTCAAACCAGGTAATCCAAAGAAAGATAATACCAAATTTGCCAAGCCTTTGTCCGGTTGAAAAATCCATGTCCACACAATTGATATGGCAACCGTAGGCGTAATCCAGGGTGAAAATAAAACAAATTTTATAATTCCGCTTCCCGGAAATGGTTTTTGCAGAAATACCGCAAGTACAAGTCCTATCGCTATTGTTGGCACGAGCGTTCCTATTGTAAAAATAAATGTATTTAATAAAGCTTCATAAAATCTTGTATCTTTAAATAATGATATATAATTTTTTAAAAATACAAAATGATACGTAGGTGTCATATAATCCCAATCCGTGAAGCTAATCCACAATGATCTGCAAATTGGATATACCCAAAACACAAATAACGGAATAAGTGCCGGAATTGTAAACACTAAGACACTTATGCTTTTCTTCAAATATCTTTGTTTATTCATATTGATATCCTCTGTTTGTTCATATTATTTGAAATAGCTATTTTCATGAACATATCTATAATAATATTTCGTGTACACATTGTCAATATAAAATTTATTTTTTACAAAAAAAGAATGCTCTTACTACCACGTAGCGAAGCATTCTTTCACATATATATTACACTATTTTATTTATTTCTGCTTATTCTTTAATTCTCCCATATATTTCTTCGCATCCTTCATAAAGCTGATTGTTATCAACACAATAACTATACCTATCGGAAATGCAGCAACTATACTTACAGACTGTAAGTTACTCATAGAGCTCTCAGCAAATAACAGGGCAATTGGTAAAAGTATAAGCAGTATGCACCACATCAGCTGAATGAGTTTGTGTGGCTGCTCATCCTCACCTAATTTCCTGTAGCTGTAACATGATACAGTTAAGGCAATAGAATCAAATGATGTAGCATAAAAAGCAATCATTGTCACTAAAACTATTATCATTATCAAAGGTGCACACGGCAATGTCTTAAGAATAGTAACTATCAGCTCATATAAATCACCGCTCTTATTGTACTGCGCAATAAAATCTGCAGCTCCGGACATCTGTTTTCCCATTGAATAGTTACCTAAGATGATAAAGCTGATGAGTGTAGAGCCTACACCAAATCCATATCCTCCAAGAATTGTCTGTCTGATAGTTCTGCCTCTTGATATATTTCCAATAAAGAAAGGAGCTGCCACACACCATACCATCCAGTAAGCCCAGTAATATATAGTCCAGTCCTGAGGAAAGTTTGTTTTACGCAATGGATCGGTATATGTAGATAATCCTATAAAATTCTGCACCATAGTGCCAAGAGATGACAATCCTGTCTCAAGAATATATCTTGTTTCACCGCCAAACAGCAGTACAATAGCAAGCAGTCCAAAGAAGAAATAGATACAGACTTTTGCCAAAATGCTGATTCCCTTAAATCCATGTAATAATGAGTATGTATAAACTATACATGTAATTATAAGGATAATTATATTGATTGCTGTTCTGCTAAGCGATATATGGAACACATCTCCAATAATTGTTGCCATAAGAGGTGTTGCAACACTAAATGTGGTTGCTGTTCCTGCTAAAAGCGCAAATACAGCTAACAGGTCGATAATACGTCCTGCAAAACCATCTGTGTGTTTTCCAAGAACAGGTCTGCATGCTTCCGAATATTTCTGACGGTTTCTTTTCCTTACATGAAGCATAAAACCAAATGCAACAGCTAAAACAAGATAAAACGCCCATGGAATAAAGCTCCAGTGAAACAAAGGAAATACCCCGGCCCATTCCTGTATACTTCCAAGCTCCTTAATGTGGGGATTGGTTGCATACATAATCCACTCAGAAAATGAGTAGAATAAAATATCTGCTGCCAGACCACATGTAAACATCATACATCCCCATGAAAAGAATGAGTACTTAGGTTTTTCATCCGGCTCTCCAAGAACAATATCTCCATACTTCGAGCCTGCTATAAATATCGATATCAAAAATATGCCTAAACCTATAATCAGGTAATAAATACCAAACGTATCTCCAAAGAAAAATCTCACCTGACTGAGTATGGCATTTGACTGCTCAGGTAATGCGAAAAATAATATACACAATGCTACAATTATACCTAATGGCACAAGTGTGATAATCCAATCAATTTTTTTCTCTTTCATAATACTAATCCTCCATATATTTCTTGTAGCTACTATCTATCTCAACAAGCTCCTGCAAATTGTCGATTTCAATAATATCGCCTTTTTTCATCTCATATATACCAAGCTGATATTCATCCGGATAACAGAACATGGCAACATCATCCCAGTATATCTGAGTATTTTTTTTGTCCTCAAATTCTATTTCAAGATGTTTTTTCAGTTTGCGTCCATCTGCTGCTGTCCATCTGGAGATGCTATAAAGCTGCCATCCATGACTTCCGCCACTCCTGCTGCAGGATGTTACAATTCCATCTTCTACTGTCTGAAGCCACTCATCTGTTTCTTCATCAGTCCATACACTGTTATAACCTGAGCGTTCGAATTCTTTTGAAAGAATTTCAGGATTATATATAATCTGGTCGCCATCAAGTATAATGGCATCCTCAATATGATCTCTTGCAACATATAGTGATGAAATATTATTGCAGCTTTCATAATAAGGATTTTCAATTATAGTCACGCCCTGATACTCCTGTTCCAATTCATAAAACTGGTCCTTTAAATATCCGGCAACAATATAAATCTCCATGATTCCATTATCATGTAAGCCTTCAATAACCGTATCTATCATACGCTTTCCATTCACCCTTACCAATGGCTTCGGAGTAGTCAGCGTTACCGGTCTCATACGATTACCCAGTCCTGCTGCCATGATAATCGCGCGTTTTACTTCATGCATTCTTAATTATCCTCCAATTTCTGCATTTCATCCTGTACTACTTTGTAATAATCCTTTGCATATCTGTACTGTCTAAGTGAATATTCACCAAAATCAACGCCCAGATTTCTCTTATACTCACACCAGTTACTCCATAAAAGTCCACATACTGCGATATAACAATAAATCTTTATTCGGACTTCAGCTGAACACCCTTCTGTGAAATATGCATCAATTAACTTATCCACATGCTCCCTGTCATACATAGAATATATGCAGAACATGGCTATATCTACATGCGGATCCTGCATTCCTGCATATTCCCAGTCAATAAGTCTGATGTCCTCATTTCCATCTTCATTCTTAACAAAAAGGAAATTATCCGGAACAGCATCAATATGCGTAAGAACCTTTTCATTTACATGAGCTTCTATATACGGTCTGAGTGAAAGGACATTTTCCTTAGTCTGCTTGTAATGTCTGTATGCAGAAGGCGAACCATCCCACAGGCTCTCATAAAACTCAAGCTGACCGAATATATCAAATTCATGATTTACTTTAAGCTTCATATCATGAAATTCTCTGAGACGCTTCATGCATTTACAAACATCATCATTATTTTCCGGATCACATACTCTCGCATTTTCTAAAAACGCAGTGATTTTATATCCATTATCCGGATTTATATAAGCGATATCATCACATATATGTCTGCCATCAATAGTATTATAAACCATTGCTTCATTACGTCTGTTTATCAGCTGATCTGTTCCCTCTCCCGGAATTCTCATGATATATTTTTTCCCATTACATGAAAACAGGAACGAGCGGTTTGTCATGCCCTTTTTCAATACCGTAATATCTACAATATCATCCGCTGATACAGATAAAGCATCGCAGATAACCTGTATTGCATCAGTTTTCAGATGATTCGAATCGCTGTCCATCTCTCTGAGCTGCTCATATGTGTTGATTTCAACCACATCCCACGAATGCACTACCCTGGCAGTAATAAACATTCTGTCCTTATCATACAGTGCAGTTTCCCAAAAGGCACCATCATTAGCCGAATTACTACACAGTTTTTCAATTCTGCCTTTGACAATTTGTGCATCATCATCAAGCAAATAGCTAATTCCTATCATAGCATTGCCTCCGGCAGCCTTCGGTATGGTAACCAGTTCCATTTTTCTATTAACACGCACCGTGCTGTCATCATCAATCAAATCACTGACCATATACCAGGAATATAATTCATGGTGATGGTACGGATTCTTGTCACACCATATATCACACGGTATGATATATGTATTTGATAAATGATTCAAAACCTTCTTTACTGAATAAAGATTATTTTTAGTCGTATACTCTTCATTGACAACGAGCTCCACTCCAAAATCATCAATGAGATACTCATACCTCTCTTTCATAAAGCCGACAACTACATATATCTCATAAATTCCCACTTCATGAAGCTGCCTGATTGTCCGCTCTATAAGAACTTCCCCATTTACCTCTAATAGTCCCTTTGGAATCTCAGTATTTATAGGCACCATTCGCATGCCATATCCAGCTGCAAGAATCACAGCATTCCTCGGAACCTTTTCTTTGAATTCTTTAAGTGCCTTAGGTGTAACAGCACATTTTTCATTTATATAACCTTCATTCATCAATTCTTTTATTGATTTATTTACAACTCCCAGAGAATGACCGGATATCTCTGATATTTCTCTTTGGTTTGTAACAGAATGATGATATAACGTGTTCAGTATATCTTTCTCTTGTTTGTTCATGTTCGTCTCTCCTTATGCTTTTATGAACATTCATAATATTACACCTTTTTATTTAAAAAATCAACCCTTAACTATATTTTTCCAAACAAAAAACGCACCAAACCTGGCGCGTTTTTTACTCATAAATATAAATAAATTAATTACTGCTGAATATCCTTTGCAGAGCTTAAGGTTACTTCAACCTTGTTCTCTTCGTACTGTCTGCCACTCTGACGGGCAACAGTAAGAGTAACCTTATCTCCGGCCTTGTAGCTCTTTAACGCTGACTGCAGCTCTGTCATAGAAGAAATCTTTGTGCTGTCAACAGCGGTGATGATATCTCCCTCCTGTAAGCCGGCATTTGCGGCACCTGAACCAGCTGAAACAGATGAAACATACACACCCTGTGGGAAGCCGTAGGCTACCATCTCAGACGAAACATCGCCACCCTTTATTCCAAGGTATGCCTGATTCTCGTTTGTATACTTTCCATCCTGAATGAGGCTCTCAATAATAGGCTTTGCAACTGACATCGGAATTGCATATCCGATACCCTCAACATCTGTCGAAGAATATTTTACGGAGTTGATACCGATAACCTCACCGTTTTCATTTAAGAGTGCTCCACCACTGTTTCCAGGGTTTATTGCTGCATCTGTCTGGATGAGATTGTTGTTAGTTACAGTCTCGCCTGTCTGTGAATCCTGTGTAGTAACAGTTCTGTTAAGTGCACTTACTATACCTGTTGTGACAGACTGTCCGTATCCGAGTGCATTACCGATAGCGATTGCCGGGCTTCCAACAGCTACACTGTCTGAATCTCCGATTGTCGCAATCTTGATATTTGAGTAAGTATCTTTTCCAAGATCTGATTTCTTTACACGTACAACTGCAAGATCATCGTCAGGATCCGTTCCTCTGATTTCTGCCTTTACCACTGAATCATCATCAAACTGTACTGTGAGCTCCTCTGAATCTGCCACAACATGATTGTTTGTAGCAATGTAGAGATAATCATTATCCTCACTCACAATGATACCTGAGCCGCAGCTCTGTGACTGCTGCGACTTCTTTCCGAAAAAGCTGTTGTAGGTGACTGTTCCTGTATTTGTGATAGCAACGATACTAGGCATGACCTCATCGACAACTGATGATACATCTGTCAGATCCTTTGCATCCCCTGAGGATGTCTGCTTAGTCCCACCGGATGTTGTAGTGGTAAGCTTTGCACTTGCAGTAGAAGAACTTGAAATAGCTCTCGTGCCAATATAGCTTACTCCTGTGAAAACGCCGCCTCCGACGAGTCCGAAGATAAGAGCTGCCGCTACTGTCTTTGCTGCAAATGGTCCAAATGCACCAGGCTTTCTAGGTGCTCTCTGTTTCTTAGGCTTTGCAGTCTGCTGGTATGCCTGACCATTCATATTCGTCCGGCTATATGAATTATCTGTCGAACCTGCTGATGTGCCACAATATGCATTATTATTTGTGCCTGAATTATATGCCTGATTAGAATAAGGCTGGTTTGCATATGACTGATTTACATTTGGCTGTCCTGCTGCAGAAGCCTGCGAATATGGGTTGTAGCTCTGTGAATATCTCTCAGCCGACGTATTATTAGTCTGTGCAGCCTTCTGTTGTTCATCCGGATTGTAAGGATTACCGGACATGGTGAAATTTACATTGTTTGTATTGTTTGTGTTGTTTGTATTATTTGTATCATTCATATTTCCATAATTGTTATCCATAATAATTTCTCCTTTCGTTTACAATTAGAAGTATACTGTCAATCTGTGTTTAATTTGTGACGGGATTATTTATTTTTTCATAAATCAATTAACTATTTATAGCCCATGTTCCACATTGCAGGCCACTACGCGATTATAAAAATAACTGCTCATCAGCAGATGCACCTCTTAATCTGCGATAAATAGAAATTGCAGAATATCAATACATCCCTGCCAATGAACAGTTACCATAAATCATATATTAAATTTCAATTCCGTTCTTCTCAAGGAGCGCTCTCGCTGTCTCAACAGAATCTGTACCTGTCGCATTCTTTACAGGTGCAAACTCCTTCTCTCTGTCTACCTCAAATGGCAGGCTGTTGTCCATCATGTATACCATATCGAGAATGAGTGTCTCGAACTTGTACGCGTTCGGAGTCTCAGGCTTATGCTCTGTGCCGTTCTCATCAATGTAAGGCACCTTCTTCTCTACCACATGAAGCGGAAGGCTCTTCTCTGCGATAGCCATGAGCTTGTCCACGCGGAATAAATAGTTTAAGATAACACCAAAGCCATACTGCAATGAACCATTCTCGTTCTTTGCCTCTGCCATCTCCGGAGTGAGCTCGTAATACTCGACAATCGAAGGCTTGCCATTCTCAAGGCACATAGCACCGACTCTCTCATATGGATCGCATTTTCTGACCACCTTAGAGCCGCTGACACAGCCGGACTCTATTGTAGCACCGACAAATACAGGGTCTGCAATCTGCTGAAGCACATTGTCCACTGCAAATACATTGAGCCACTCAACACCCTTGTCTTTCAAATCCTTGTCAAGACCGGCATTGATAAGCGACTTGAACCATCCACCGTTACCGTTTGGTGACATGGCAAGTGAATCCTCAGATTTCATGAGCAGATTGCCGTCAAAATCAACTGCCGGAACCATCTCCTGCACGAAAAACTTCACATAGTCCTTGTTATATCCAAAATAGTCATGCTCTTCAAAGAACTCTCTTGTCATGCCATCATTTATCTCGCTTGTCATGACATACAGAGGTACCCATGTGCCGGCCTCATTTGTAACCTTCATGAGGTTTGCGATAAGCTGCTCAAAGATGTAGAGCTCCTTTGTCTTTCCGATATTGAACATGCCCTTAGCCTTGTCAAAGCCAAGACGTGTGCCCTGTCCACCGGCAAGAAGAATTGCACCGACCTTGCCATTCTTGACTGCCTCAAGACCTGTTGCAAGATATTTGTCCTTATTTTCCTCAATCTCTGAAAGCTCCATAGCAGCAAGCGGTGAGAATGTACCTCTCTGCTGCTCCTTGTTGTGAATCATATCAAGGTATGACCAGTCCATGTGCTCAAGCTGTGACTCAAGCTTTGCCGGTACTTCCTCTGTTAAGAATTTCTTTAAGTATTTCTGGTTTGTTGCTGTGATTTTTTCTTTAATTACTGTTTTCATAAATTCTCCCTTGTTCTTGTAATTTAGTCATTGATTTTCCATTAACTATTCATCAATTGTAGGTTATTACTCTATTAACCATATTAAATTATGTGGGACCAATCTAATGATTGGCCCCTGATATATTGTTTATATTAATATTGTTTCTAAAGCTTATTCCTCATAACATCTTAATAAATACCCTTAGGTAATTACTCATCTGAATCATCTGATGACGATTTAGTTCCAGAATTATTTTCAGACTCCGACTGACTCTTCTTTAATGAATCCTGCTTATCCTTATTCTTTTTCTTTGCCCCTTCAGTTCCATCAGAACCAACAGTATCATTGTACTGGGTAAGGTCAAATGCAGAGGTCTTTGATGTAACACCTGTCTTTTTAGCGATCTTGTCACTTACAGTCTGGACTGTATCTGTCGGCTGGTAATCAGTCTCATTAAACAGGAACTGATGAAGCTCTGAAACATTTTTTGCTAAATCAATCGGAATAACTGTATCGCCTGTTGTAGAAAGATTCATTGTAGTCAGCTCAAATGGGAAGCCTGTTGTCTCCTTCATCTGATATTTGGTAACAGCTGTTGCATACTGAACAATTTCTGCAGCTGTAAAATTGGTACTTATCTGACTCATGATATCCTTGCACATCTCAGTGAGCGAGCCTAAATCTGACTGCTTAGCCTTGTCAAGCATAGCCTGAAGCACGATTCTCTGACGGGAAGCTCTTAAGAAATCATCACCGGAGGTGCTTCTGATACGTGCATAGCATGTAGCCTGAGTTCCATCAAGGTGCTGCATACCATCCCCCTCAAGATAAGGAGTATTATATCCAGTAGTAGAATCAACCTCAGGAATCAGATAATTGATTTCCTTCATCTCTGCCTTAGTAATCTCAAGATCAAGACCTCCGATATCATCTATAGCATCTACAAGAGCCTTCCAATCAACACAAACATACTTCGTAATATTCAAATCCAAATTTGAATTAAGCATAGCTACTGCTCTCTTTGCCCCACCATTAGCATATGCGGCATTCGCCTTCGCAAATTTTCCATTGCCGATAGGAAGATACGTATCTCTATATACAGATACCAACTGAACCTCCTTTGTATCATAATTCAAGCTTGCAATCATAATACAATCGGAATTTCCCTCATTGTATGAACCATTACTTCTGTTGTCCAGACCAAACAACGCTACATTGAGATATCCATGCATATTGGCAAGAGCATCATCATCAATATCCTCATTGATTCCGGCCTCACTAGCTGTCAGCGCATCCTCATATTTAACCTGTCCGAGTGTCTTATTATAAGCCCAAACCACTAACAGAACAATTAACAGCAACAGGATTTCAAATACAAAAAGTATAATCTTCTTACGTCCACTTCTTCTCTTTTTTCTTCTTCTCTTCTTTGCCATGTTATTTTTCCTTTTTCCTATGAATGTAAAGCCACGCGTCTGCGTAGTCCTGACGCTCCTTCTCCGACATATTGGTATACTTTCCAAACTCCAGATTCGTCAGACGCATCTGCGGCCTGCCACACTTGAAGCATTCAACCTCTTTCCTTCTTGAAACCATCCGTATCCAGCCACAATCCGGGCAAATGTATATTTTCATCATAGTCTTTATTCAAACTGTCCGAGAACCTCAGCTGACAAAGCATCAAGCTTAGCCTGTGAATCTTCAAGAGACACTCCTTTAACTCCGAAATAGAATTTAATCTTAGGCTCTGTACCAGAAGGGCGTACACAGCACCAAGCGTTATCGTTAAGTTCGTAGTAAAGTACATTAGAAGAAGGAAGACCTGTCGGCTCAACCTTTCCTGTTGTCATATCTTTTCTTGTGTCATTCTTGTAATCACGGATAGCAAGCACCTGATAATCACCAAATTTCTTTGGCTCAGCGGCACGTGCCTTTGTCATAATCTCATTTATCTGTGCAGCACCATCAATGCCCTTTAAGGTCATTGTGGAAATACCCTCTCTGTAGTAGCCATACTTCTCGTACATGTCAATCATGCCATCCCAGAGTGTCTTGCCCTGTGACTTGTAGAAGGCAGCTACCTCACACAGCATACATACCGCTGCAGGAGCATCCTTATCCCTTGCATATGTGCCCGGCAGACATCCGTAGCTCTCCTCCATACCGAATACATAGTTGTTGCAGCCGGTCTTTTCAAATTTGAGCATCTGCTCTCCGATATACTTGAAACCTGTTAAAACCTCGATATGCTTTACGCCATATGCTGCCGCAATTGCCTTACCCATATCTGTAGAAACAATTGACTCAACAAATGCAGGATTCTCAGGCAGAGTACCATTGGCACTCTTCTGGCTTAAAATATACTCACCGATAAGCATAGCTGACATATTTCCTGTAAATGTCACATACTCACCTGTCTTTGTATCCTTGCAGTATACACCGAGTCTGTCGGCATCAGGGTCAGTTGCTAAAACGATATCAGCATCTTTTTCCTTTGCAAGCTCAAGTGCTAGCTTCCATGCATCAGGATTCTCAGGATTTGGATAAGGACATGTAGGGAAATTGCCGTCAGGTACTGCCTGGCTTGGCTCAATGTATACATTCTCAAAGCCCATATCCTTAAGTACTCTCTGTACAGGGCGAAGACCTGTGCCGTGGAGTGGTGTGTAAACAATCTTGATATCCTTTGCCATAGCCTTGATAATCTCAGGATGGATAGAAAGCTTACGGAGCTCTCCGAAATATCCCTCCTCAACCTCATCAGAGATGACATTGTAAAGGCCTGCCTCAATAGCAGCAGCCTTGTCCATAGTCTTTACCTGATCAAACGATGTAACCTTTGCCACCTCAGCCATGATGCTTGTATCATGAGGTGGAGTAACCTGTGCACCATCCTCCCAGTATACCTTGTATCCATTGTACTCACGAGGATTGTGGCTTGCTGTGATAACAACACCGGCTATTGTACCGAGTGTCCTTACTGCGTATGACAGCTCCGGAACAGGTGCGAGCTGTGGGAATACATATGTCTTGATTCCGTTAGCTGCAAGACAGAGTGCTGTGGCATCTGTGAACTCATCATGCATATTACGTGAGTCATGTGCTATTGCAACACCTCTCTTTACTGCGTCCTCTCCCTGTGAAAGTATGTAATTTGCCAGTCCCTGTGTAGCCTGACGGACTGTGTATATATTCATCCTGTTGGTGCCGGCTCCTATTACACCACGAAGACCTGCTGTACCAAACTCAAGTGTGCGATAGAATCTGTCCTCTATTTCCTTATCATCACCTGCGATAGCCTTAAGCTCAGCCTTTGTAGCCTCATCAAAATATGGGTCTGTACACCATTTCTCGTACTCCGCTCTGAAATCCATTTATATTAACCTCCTATGTCAGCTAGTTATAAGCCTATTAATGTTAACCATAACGATTTTACCACATTAACGTGCATTTGAAAAGTTTTAGTTCCTTAATATTTTTTTAAACACAAGGCTCCTCATCCAAAGTGGCATCATACAGACAACAAGCTGTGCCGCAACCGTAACAAAATAATCGGCTGTGCTTATGGTCCCTGTCTTTAAAATACGCTTTCTTCCGGCTTTGTATTTAAGGAAATAATCAAAGCCTCCTCGCCTCCTTAGCATATCATCACCGGTTCTGGCATATACAAGTGTCTCGCCTATATTTGCCATACGGCAGTGATTTCTGATCATATTCGCCCATAGAAGAGAATCCTCCATAAGCAGACAATCCTGATAATTTCCCGCTGCAAGCACCGCAGACCTTTTGTACATCACAGTCATGTGATTAAACGCATCGCGCCTTCTCTGATACTGCTTTATCACATAATTTCCGAGAGGCACTGTCCTCTCTGATAAAATATTATGCATATCATCGGAAAACTCGCTGATGTAGCCGCCTATGATATCAAGCTTTGGATTTTCCGAAAAAGCATTCAGCTGTCTTTCAAACCGGTCAGGCACGCATATATCATCCGTGTCCATCCTTGCCACAAGCTCATTAGAGCAGTGCTTTATGCCTTCAGCAAGAGCAAGACCGAGCCCGCTGTTTTTTTCAAGCTTTACCGTAACAAAATTTATCTCCGAAGGTCTGCATTCATACTCACTGATTGCCTCATAAAGCTCATCTGTCAGCCTGCCATCCTCCACAAGCACTATCTCGTCCGGTAAAACAGTCTGTGAATATATGCTTTCCATGCACTCCCTGAAATACTCAGGCTTTTCCTTGTAATAAATTGACAGTAATACTGAAAATTTAACTTTATTCATAAATATCATCCTCCCAGACAAGCAGACTAATGTATCACCGCAAGCACAGTCTCAATGCACAGCCTGATATCATTTATCAGCGAAAACTTCTTTAAATACTTAAGATTGTACCTCATCTTGCCCGGCAGCACCTTGTGGATATATGTGTAATCCACATCATCAGAAGCCTCCAGAAGCCTGTCCTCATCCTTATACCTGATGCTTGCCTCACTTGTGATTCCGGCAGGCATCAGAAGCGTCGCCATCATCGCTGGTGTATATGCCATGACATACTTCTCCACCTCAGGTCTTGTGCCAACAAAGCTCATATCACCACATAGCACATTTATGAGTTGCGGAATCTCGTCAAGCCTGTATTTTCTGATGACAGCGCCGACCCTCGTGATTCTTGAATCCCCACCGACAGTTACCAGCGAGCCCTTTTTGTCAGCATCATTCACCATGGTTCTGAACTTGAATATGCGAAACTTCCTGCCGTACTGTGTAATACGCTCCTGCCTGAAAAAAACAGGTCCTTTGCTATCCACCTTTATCCAGACAGCAAGGACCAGTATAACAGGCGAAAGCAGCACAAGAAGAACAGCGGACATAATCACATCAAAAATGCGTTTGAATACCATGCTTGTCCTCTTTCTGCTCAGATGCCTGTAATATTTAAGTGTAAAATCATTTTTCATGAATGTAGGAATCTCTCCCCATGTTCTCCATCTACTCATGTAAAATCTCCAATAAATTGTTAATTATATACTCCACATCCTCATCACTCAGCTTTGTGTTTAGAGGAAGTGTAATCTCATTCTCATACTGATGATAAGCATTAGGAAAATCAGCTATGTCAAAGCCCATATTCTTATATGCTGTCATCATCGGAAGTGGCTTGTAATGCACATTTGTGGCGATACCTCGCTCCGCCATCTGCACTATAAGCTCATTGCGCCTGTCCACACTGATGCCAGGTATTCGAAGCAGATACAGATGTCCGCTCGATGTATGCCTGTCTGTAAAATGAGGCACTGTCAAGAGTCCAAGCGGCTTAAATGCCTCGTCATAGCGCTCTATAATATCACGGCGCCTCTTGAGAAGCCCATCATATCTGTCAAGCTGTACCAGACCAATGGCAGCCTGTATATCAGTCATATTGCACTTATATGAAGGAGCCACTATATCATACTCCCAGTTGCCCAGACCATTCTTGTGTAAAGCATCCTTTGTCTGTCCGTGGAGTGAAAGCAGCATAAACTGCTTATAGATATACTCATCATCAAAGCCCTCTATAGGTCTCCAGGTGAGTGCTCCGCCCTCTGCAGTGGTCAGGTTCTTGACCGCATGGAACGAAAAGCTTGTAAAATCAGCCACATTGCCACACATAATCCTCTCACCGTCTCTCATGTATGAGGCGCCAAAGGCATGTGCTGAGTCAACCGCCACAATCACACGCCCGATTGCCCTCTGCACATCGTTTGACGGATGAAAAAGAGCCTTCTTCCTCTCCACAATATCAAAAATCCTGTCATAGTCACAAGGCACGCCTGCAATATCAACCGGCACTATAACCTTTGTCTTTTCTGTGATAGCAGCTTCTAAGGCATCGTAATCCATCTCAAAGGAATCAGGTGCTACATCTATAAACTTAAGTGTCGCCCCGACATGCACCGCAGGGCTTGCAGATGCAGTATATGTGTATGCACTTGTAATGACCTCATCACCTGCACCTATCCCTAAGAATCTGAGTATCGACTCAAGACACGCAGTAGCAGAGCCAAGAGCCACGGCCTTATTCGTGCCGCATAGCTTAGCAATCCTCTTCTCGAATTCCTTAGTTCTTGGACCTGTTGTAATCCAGCCGCTTCGCAGAGCATCAGCAACGGCTGATACCTCTGCCTCTGTTATATCAGGTGGTGAAAATGAAATCTGTCTCTTTTCCATAGTTATGTTCCTCGCTTCCGGTTTAAACAAAAGATATTTTAGTCCTCAAGATCCGGATGATATGTCTTGACCACGGATGCAACTATCTGCTTGATATCCTTTGCTTCTGAGGTGCATGCCTTCTCGAGCATCTCAAGCTGCTTCTCAAAGAGCTCGTCATCCATCTCAATAGGCTCACCCACATGAATCAGCTTGTTCGGAGTCTCCTTGAGGCCCTCCTCACTCATCAGCATCTCCTCGTAGAGCTTCTCGCCCGGACGCAGACCTGTGTATACAATCTGAATATCCACATCAGGCTCCAGTCCCGAAAGCCTGATAAGATTCCTTGCCATATCATCAATCTTGACTGGCTCACCCATGTCGAGAACGAAAATCTCTCCTCCATGAGCATAGAGCCCGGCCTGCAGCACAAGCGCCACAGCCTCAGGAATTGTCATAAAGTACCTTATAATACGCTTGTCCGTCACAGTGACAGGACCGCCATCCTCTATCTGTTTCTTGAACAGCGGAATGACACTGCCATTGCTTCCAAGCACATTTCCAAAACGCACAGCGACAAAATCAGTCTCAGTCTGCCTGTTCATCATCTGTATAACCATCTCACACAGACGCTTTGACGCACCCATGATATTAGTCGGATTGACCGCCTTATCCGTAGAGATAAGCACAAACTTCTTCACATGGTACTCTGCTGCAATCCTTGAGAGCTTTAAAGTGCCAAGCACATTGTTCTTTATTGCCTCATTCGGGCTCTCCTCCATCAGCGGTACATGCTTATGTGCTGCCGCATGGTAGATAATCTCAGGGTGATATGTCTGGAATACATAGTGCAGCCTGTTAGTGTTGCGCACAGAGCCAATCAGCGTCTCCACCCTTACATAAGGATATTTGCGCTTCAGCTCCTGCTGTATATCGTATGCATTATTCTCATAAATATCAAAAATGATAAGAAGCTTCGGATTCTCCCTGGCTATCTGACGGCAAAGCTCACTACCTATGGAGCCACCGCCACCTGTAACCATGACTACCTTGCCCTGTAAAAATGAATGAATACCATCATTATCCACAACAACCGGATCTCTTCCAAGCAAATCCTCAATGCTTACCGGACGCAGATTGGAAACCGAAACCCTGCCGTCCACCATCTGATAGATTCCCGGAACCACAGACACATCACAGCCTGTGTCCTTACAAATATTGAGTATATCCTTCCTGTCCTTACCCGATGTGGAAGGTACAGCATACACAATCTTTGTGATATCATACTTCTCAACCATCTCCGGAATGTCATTTCTGTTGCCGACAATAGGCACGCCATCTATGAAGCGCCCAAGCTTCGCCGGATTGTCATCTATGATACAGCAGGCCTTTGTGTGCAGATGTGAGCTCATGATAAGCTCTCTGATAAGCATCCTGCCCGCATTTCCTGCTCCTATAATCATGACCTTCTCATCACCGTTTGCGGAGCCTCTCTGCTCAAGCATCTTCTGACCTGTCCTGATAAATCTGTATGCAAAACGGCACGCTGTGCACAGTGCAAAGCTGAGCATCAGTCCGATAATCCAGAAGGCATAAGGCATCTTAATCTCATACACCTCATGAATGATAACGCACACAACCGCAAGCACCAGAAAGGCACCAATAATATGCATAAACTCGTTGATGCTCGCAAAGCGCCATATACTGTGATACAGCCTGAAAATATAAAACACCACCAGTGAAATCACCATAAACAATGGCACAATGTGCAGATAACCCTCCAAATATGAGAGCGGAATATGTGAATATGAAAACTCAAATCTGATCATCAAAGCAAAAAAGAATGAGATTGCAATAATACACATATCTACAAAAGCAAGAACCAATGCCCTGAAAACCCATTGCTTGTCATTGCCCATGTATGCGTCCGGCTTCTCCGGACCATCGTATTTTGTTTTGTCTTTTCGATTATTTGTATCTTTTTTCATGTCAAGTC
>NZ_CDRTEH010000006.1:0-107492 GCF_977054825.1 Agathobacter sp. | reverse complement strand
CCTTCTTTCTACTGCTGTCAGAAAGAAAGATAACCTTACCATTTTTATATGAAAGAGTAAACCTTTACTGTGCGGGAGTAAATTCCACCACCAAATGTGGTGGTGGAATTTAAAATTTCATTTTTGGGTATGGAGAAATAGGAACGATTATTATTGTGAATATAGACATATGATGATATAATATGTCTATATTGAAAACGGAGGTGATAATCATGTTTGCACAGCAGGAAGTAATTAGACCATCTGCAGATTTACGAAATCACTATAACGAAATATCCAGACAATGCCGTGAAGACAATGAGGCTGTTATCATTACGGTAAATGGTAGAGGAGACACAGTTTCCATTTCCTATGAGGAGTATAAGAGGATGAAAGCGAGAATTGAGCTTTTGGAAATTCTTGCAGAAGCTGATGAGGATGTTAAGTACGGAAGAGTTGCACCTATGAAGAACACATTTGACGACTTAAGAAGTCTTCTTAAGGAGGGGAAAGCTTGAAGTACGAAGTTATACGAACTGATACGGCTGATTCCTTAATCAGAAAGCTCATCCTCTATGTTGCAGAAAACTTTGGGGACGATGTGGCATTGGAAAAGTTGGATTATCTTGAAGAAGCCATTATGAATTTGGGTGATAATCCGTATATTGGTGTAAAGCCGAAATACAATGTTTTAAAAAGACAGGGGTATCTGGTTCTTATTTTGGAAAAGGATATTGTATTTTATAAGGTAGATGATAATAAGAAGCAGGTTATTGTCTATGCCGTAGTAGATCAGAGGCAAGATTATTTAAGTATTATCAGAGGATTGTAGATTATCTTAATCCCAAGCAAATTCGACTTTCTCCCCAAAAGAACATATTTTTGGGATTAAAAAGGATTGTAGTTATGCAATATGCAAGAAAATTAAGAAATAAATAAAATTGGGAGGTATGTCAATATGCGTGATTCAATAGAAAATATATCACAACTTCAGAAAAAGTTGAATGACCTACAACTGGAAAATCAGATATTAAAAAACATATTGGACAGGGCAGGATTGGCATACAATAAGGAACTATCGGCATTTAGACAAAATGATAGTAAAGAAGATTATGATCCAAAACAGGGCAAAAGAATCATTCATCCGCAGTCAATAACAGAAAATATGGCAAATAAGTTCTTTTATATGTTCTGGGGAAGGCAGGATGTTTATGCAAAGCGTAGTGTTAATAAAGAAACTGGAAAAGCAGCGTACTATCCACAGTGTAATAATTTTTGGACAAGTGTGTGTCATAAGAAGATAAAAGATGGCATCAATTGCAAGGACTGTAAGAATCGTTCTTATAAGAAAATAACAAAATACGATATATTAAATCATTTGCAGGGAAATGCTTATAATTCATCTGATGTGATAGGTGTTTATCCTCTTCTTAATAATGGAACGTGCAGGTTTATGGTATTTGATTTTGATAACCATGATAAAGGAGCAGAAGAAAAAGATTTTGCCAACGATGACGATACATGGATTGAAGAAGTTGAAGCAATGAGGAAAATCTGTGTGATGAATGGAATAGATCCGTTAGTGGAACGCTCAAGATCTGGAAGGGGAGCACATGTATGGATATTCTTTGATAAGCCGATAGCTGCTTCATTGGTAAGAAAGTTTGGATTTGCTTTGCTTGATAAAGGTGCGGAACAGGTTAATTTAAAATCATTTAAATATTATGACAGAATGCTGCCTGCGCAGGATTCATTATCGGATAACAGTGCGCTTGGTAATCTGATTGCATTGCCATTGCAGGGGAAAGCTTTGCAGGAGGGAAATAGTGCATTTGTTGATGGCAACTGGAACGCATATCCTGATCAATGGAAGATATTATTTAGCAAGCCAAGATTGTCACAGGAATTTCTAGAAGAAAAAATAAAAGAATGGTCAAATCACATTGAAGATATTGTTGCAGATGCTGATGAAAATGATAGGGAAAAACCATGGAACAGAATACAGCATTTTAATAAAAATGATGTAGATGGGAAGCTACATATTACACTATCAAATGGAATATATGTTGATAATACAAACTTGAAAGCTTCTATGCAGAATAAAATCCGCAGAATGGCGGCGTTCAGTAATCCGGTTTTCTATAAACATCAGATTATTGGCACATCTAATTATGATACGCCAAGATGGATATATCTCGGAAAAGACCATCTGAGTGGGTACATACAGATACCGAGAGGATTGCAGGATAACCTTTTGGAAAGGGCAAGGCAGGCAGATGTCGATTATGAAATTCAAGACGAGCGTCAGCGTGGAAAACATATTAATGTGGATTTCAAAGGAGAATTGCGCCAGGAACAGGATAAGGCGCTAAAAGAACTGACGAAATACGATAACGGAATACTTCATGCTGCAACTGCATTTGGAAAAACTGTTGTCAGTAGTGCAATAATTGCACAAAAGAAAGTCAATACATTGATTATATTGGAATCATCGGCTTTAATAGAGCAGTGGAAAGATGCATTGGAGAAATTTTTAAATATTGATGAGGAACTTCCGTCATATGAAACTAAGACAGGAAGAGTACGGAAAAGAAAAAGTCTGATTGGAACATTGCAAGGAGTTCACGATTCAATGACTGGAATTATAGATATTGCAATGGTTGGTTCACTATGTAAAAAAGGAGAGTATCATAAGCTGTTGAATGAATATGGACTCGTGCTGATTGATGAATGCCATCATTCTGCTTCTGAAACAATAGCAAATGTTTTAAAAGAATTGAAAGCAAAGTATGTATACGGTGTGACAGCAACTCCGAAAAGAGGAGATGGACTGGAAAAAATTAATTACATGCTAATTGGTCCTATAAGGTATAGCTATACGGCAAAAGAAAAAGCTAAGGAGCAAGGAATACAGCATCTTGTTTACCCACGCTTTACCAGAACTGTACCACCAAGAGGTGTGATTACTGGTAAGATGCATCCCAATGAAGCATATGAGATCATTCATAATAATGATTTAAGAGATGAGCAGATTGTTGATGATGTGAAGAATTGTGTATCGGCAGGTCGTACTCCGGTTGTTTTGTCACGGTACAAGGATCACTCTGAAAAATTGTACAAGCGTTTAAAAAGCTATGCTGATTATGTGTTTCTTATGACTGGTAATAATTCTAAAAAAGAACATAGAAAAATTCTTGAGCAGATGCGTCA
Source organism: Agathobacter sp. (assembly GCF_977054825.1). NCBI lineage: Bacteria > Bacillati > Bacillota > Clostridia > Lachnospirales > Lachnospiraceae > Agathobacter > Agathobacter sp. The sequence continues at coordinate 104,303 of NZ_CDRTEH010000006.1, read as the reverse complement.
GGTTGGCAATGATGAATCTATGATATTAGTAGCAACAGGCTCTTTGGTAGGAGAAGGCTTTGATTTTCCAAGATTGGATACACTTTTTATGGCAACACCTGTATCATTTCGTGGTGTAGTTGAACAGTATGCCGGACGACTGAATCGTGATTATGCAGGTAAAGAAAATGTGATAATATATGATTATGTAGACAATCATATTCCAATGTTTGATAATATGTATATGAAGCGACTTAAAGCATATAAACAGATTGGATACCAGCTTTCGGGTGGATTGAAAGCTCGTAAACAGACAGTTAATGCAATATATGATGGGGATGATTATAGAGAGACTTTCAATAAGGATCTGTTTGATGCCGATAAAAATATAATCATTTCCAGTCCTGCAATCAGCGGACCAAAAGTATATGAATTAATCAGGATGCTAAAGGAAAAACAGGAGGAAGGAGTTCAGATTACAATAGTTACATGGACTTCGGATTCATATGGATTTGGTGATGCATCGTACTGGATGCAGTTGCATGAAGATATGCGTAAAGCCGGGTTTTACATTAAAACAGTAGAAGAATACTGCGACCGGTTTGCCGTTATTGATCAGGAAGTTGTCTGGTATGGAAATATTAATCTGCTTGCAAAAGATAAGATTGATGACAGTATTATGAGAGTCATGAGTAAAGAGATAGCAAGTGAATTGATGGAAATTACATTTGGAAAGAAACAAAACAAATAACGAAAGCAGGTGAACAGATGTCAGAGAAGACATATTTATGGATAGAAGATCGCATAGGAAAAGCAAGCTATAAGTTTTGGACGGCATTTATGCACGAAATATGTCCGCAAGTAATTGTGGAAAGTAAGATGAATAACCGAGAATTGGTAAAAGCGGTTAAGGGGTTAACAGATAAAGAAAATAGATATATAATTGCATTGGACAATTCTTTTGATAATGTACAGATTTACATGGAACAGAGAATTTTGAAAGAGGCAGCCGATAAAAGGAATAATGTATTTCTGCTAAATTTTATATGCTTTGAATATATATTGTTGGAATTTGATAAACTGATTGACTGGATTTATGCACCTGAGGATGAGTTTAGAGAAAAACGTGCGGGTGCTATTGCTGCAAGAGAAAAGCTGGTTCAAATTATAAGTTCAAACGATATGAACTATAAAGCAATACAGGAAATACTGGATTATGACAGCAATTTGCATAATCATAATATTGAGCAGTTATCTGCAAAGCTATTATTTGACCTTACAAGGAATACAGGCTTTGAGGTTTCAAAGGGAAATCTGGGAGAATGTTGGAGGCAGGATTGTTGCGAGTGGGTAGATAGACAAGAAGATGATATATGCGGATTGGATCAGACAAAGCTTTCACTAAAGGAAAAAATGAAGAGCATTTATTGCGGGACATCTCTACATAGGGAATTTCAAAATATTGGTTTGGAGGTGCTGGTATGATTACCATATTGAAAAATAAAAAAGATATACCAAGTGATAAGGATTACGTTGAGCTTAACGATGTTTTCTTTAACCAGAATACCGTTTCCAAGATAGATGATAGCGCAAATGTCATTGTAGAGAAAATAGACGCCTCCAAGCTGATTGGGAAATATAAGATGGAATCAAAGTTCAATGGCGTTACATTAGATATTGATTGTTTATCGACAGGCTGTAAAACCGTGTTGAATGTACTGTATTTTCCTGATAAGGTATTTTGCATGAAAGAATGTGGCGATAATGCCTTGGAAGTATTGTATGGACTAGAAACTGGAACGGTATATAGTGATTATGCAGTAATACCGTTTGACATGAACAAAGTAAAAGTATTTGATGAAAACGGAACTAGAGTGATAGAGGATTACGAAGAGTTGAAGGAGTGGTGGAATAATGAAGAGTAAGCCAATTGTTATGGAACATTTTTCAACGGTTCATACATCGTATATACTTAATTTTGACTTCACAAATAATATTACAATTCTTACTGGTTTATCGGCAACCGGAAAAACAGCTTCTTTTTCATTTATGAGGGAGTGTATGGCGGTGAATCCCAATATAGTATGTATCAATTACCAGGATTATCAGAGGGATATAAAGAAGCTTATTGCTGGTGAGACAGGCAAACTTATAGTGATTGATAATGCTGACATATTGTTAGATGATGATACAAGAAAGTATATTTCGCTGGATGATAAGAATCAGTATTTGATTATAGGAAGAAATCCAAAGAATTTGTTTACAACAAGTGATAATTTATTTGAACTCGTTAGTGAGAAAAAGGGGGAGCAGACAGAATTTAGTTTGAGAAAATATTTGTGAGCTATATTAGAATTTTCCGCAACCTGGTATGTCTAACAGGAGTGTGGAAAGAGCTTGATTTTGAAACTGTAAGTAATGTGGCAGTTAGTGAAATTCAGCAAATAATCCAACAAATTATTTTATTCATGAGATGAAAATGAATGGTTTAATAACGTTTGTTAACAATGCCTATTGAAAATAAAATATTTCATTACTACAATAGATATTAGTAATGCTTCGAACAATATGAAAGGCATAAACCTAATATGAAAAAACACACAAACATAATAATCACAGCTGCGGCATCGCTGCTTATCGTCACACTTGCGGGCAGAGAATTCATTAAAAATCATAAGAAAGAGCATAATGATAAAACATCTATAAATGTATCAGAAAATACATGTGAAGATATACATGACACAAGTATACCTGACACAAGTATATCTGATACGAGTGTAGCTGATACGAATACACCTGACACGAGTACATCTGAAGCAGGTATTCTGGATCAGACCTATGAGAATAATAAAGAGCAATTTTACATATCCGAAATCCCGGATGACATTTTTGAAAAAATGCAGGGCAAATCCTACAAGGCAGATTGTACACTCCCCAGAGAAAATCTGCGATATATACATGTATTACACGTAGGCTTTGACAATCAGGTGCATGAAGGTGAGCTGGTTGTCAATAAAGATATTGCAGATGATGTACTTGAAATATTCAAGGAGCTCTATGAGTCCGGATATCAAATAGAAAAAGTCCGGCTCGTTGATGAATACGATGCAGATGATGAGGCATCTATGAGCGATAATAATTCATCGGCCTTCAATTTCAGATTTATTTCCCACACCACGAAGATATCTAAGCATGGAATGGGAATGGCGGTGGATATCAACACTCTTTACAATCCTTATGTCAAAACAGTCGATGGAGAGCTTTCAATTGAGCCTGCAAATGCTGCAGATTATGTTGACAGGAGCAAGGATTTTTCACACAAGATTGACCATGACGATTTATGCTATAAGCTGTTTACGGAGCATGGCTTTGAGTGGGGAGGCGATTGGACGCATTCCAAGGATTATCAGCATTTTGAAAAATAATGCTGATAATTTCTACGGAAGCAGGTGACCTGCCGCCAGGTACAGCTCATACCATTCCTCGCGAGTCAGCGTAATATCGCATGCCGCGATAATTTCTTTCAGGCGGCTTTCACTTGCAGTTCCGGTAATGATCTGCATATTTGCCGGATGGCGTAAAATCCATGCAGCTGCAATAGTAGTATCGCTGACATTATATTTTTCGGCTATCACTTGAAGTTTTTTATTCAGTTCCGGGTATTCGTCGCTTCCGAGAAAACAGCCTTTCCATGCAGGCATCTGAAACGGAGACCATGCCTGGAGAGTGATATTGTGGAGTCGGCAGTAGTCGAGCAGACTTCCATCATGATCAATTGAACCGGGTGTTTCCATATTGACCTCCATGCCGTTTGCAACGAGATTGGAAACAGGGATACTGAACTGAACCTGATTGACAACGAGTGGTTGGCGTACATACTTCTGTAGCAGTTCAATCTGCATCGGCTTATGGTTTGAAACACCAAAATGGCGAACCTTTCCGCTTTCAAACAGGACGTCAAATGCAGCGGCAACCTCTTCCGGTTCTACGAGTGCATCCGGACGGTGAAGCAGTAAAAGATCGAGATAATCGGTATGGAGTCGTTGTAAAATACCATCTACGGATTTCAGAATGTGCTCCTTTGAGAGATCATAGAAGCCTTGGCGGATGCCACATTTTGACTGCAGATACATATCTTCACGTTTTAGGGATGGATCATCTGCAAACGCTTCGCCGAATATACTTTCGCTCATACCGCCACCGTAGATATCTGCGTGATCAAAGAAATATGCGCCTTGTTCCAGAGCTGCATGAATAAAATGATTCATCTCATCCTTAGATTTTTCAGAAAGGCGCATGCATCCAACTGCAACTGAAGGAACCTTTCGTATGTTATTGCCTAAAATTGTTTCTCTCATAATAAAAATCTCCTTTGGAATTATTTTGTATTAACGTTAAGTGATTATTTCCTAATTCCCATAATGAGTGCGGCGTAGCCCCAATCCCATATGAGCTTTGCAAAGCTGTTTTCCAGATATTCATGTATGTCATCGTCATCATATCCTGTCATGCGTGAGATGATGACAATATGCTCTCTGATGGTTTCATATGTCAACGGACTATTGGCATTGTGACTGTACCATAGGAAAAGACTTTGACGTATAGCAGTGTATTCAATCATAATCCATTGCATTTTGATAATCATGTGTTCAATAATCTTTTTAGTGGATGCTGCTTCAGGCGATATCAGGTCAGAAAACAGTTCGTTTGCCAGATAATTGCGAAAAACAATGTCATAATCTGTGAGCAATGAGTAAAATTGTTTTTGCGATGTTTGTAAGCTGCGGCTCATGGAATTGTTATCTGACTGTGAATAAATATTGGAGTATTTACAAGCCTCGGTCAGTAAAGGTTTAAGAAAGGCGGTATACAAACCTTCTTTGCGATAATTTACTGATAAATCCTGAAGCAGCTCATTGCATTCGATAAATGTATCTTCGTCCGGGATATGGATATCTTCCATGGCGGTATTCAGTTCATTAAGCGTATGTCCGGAAAAATATTCCTGTATATGTGCTTTGGTGATCGGCTGGTTTTTATGTAATTCCAATAAAATGTAAAGCCCGTCAAGCAAAGCCTGCTCCACTGAAAGCCCTTGGTCAGATATCAGTTTAATCAGATTATCACGGATTAAAAATGCCGGAGATAAATTATCCATGGTCTCGGATATTACAGGAAATGTGACAGGTTTTTCGCACCACAAATCAATAACTGCCGGACAGCACGGCATGAGTGTTCGTTCCTCATGTGTTGAAAACCGGTGGATTTCTCTGGGAAACAGTGTGCATGTCTCTGAAAGCACTTCATCTGAGTATGTCATTACAAGATGACATAGCTTATCCTTTGAAAGAAACGGACACCTGTGTTTTTCATCCAGTTTAATAACACGACTGCCATCCTTATGGCAGGTGTAAGAGCTTAAATTGTTACTTTTTCCAGACACATTATCAGCAGAAAATGGGGCTGTACATAAAGTATCCGGAGGAGAAAGCTTCATCCATTTGCGGTTTGTCGCTTCATCTACTGCGATTTTCCACTCCTGACAGCATGTGATACTGCATTTGTCAGCAATACATTTGAATTTGTTGTAATAGTCCGGTTGATAGTTTTTCATAGTTTTCCTTTGCTTTTACAGATTTGTGAATAATGCAGGGTATAGCTTGTTATTATCAATCAATCACATGATGATTCAGCCATTTCCTTGAGTGGAATCTGGCGGTAAATATAATAGAACGAAGCAGCCAGTCACATGCCATGCCAATCCACACGGCGATTGGACCAAAGCCCCATACACGGCAGAGGTATATGCACAGGCTTACACGGCAAAGCCACATTGTGCAGCAGGATACAATCATGGAAAATTTTACATCGCCTGCGGCACGCAGTCCATATGGCGGTATGAAGGATGGTACCCAGCAGATTGGTTTGGTAATTGTGATAAAGGTAACCATCTCAAAGCAGAGCCTTGCACTGGCAGGCTCCATTCCTGCAAGCATCGTGATAGGCTTTGTGAGTATAAAAATAATCAGACAGCTGGCAATGATAACGATCTCAGACACCAGTGACAGTTTTTTGATATAGTAGACAGCTTCATCCTTTCTGCCGGCACCCAGACACTGTCCGACAACAGTCATAAGACCGATTCCTATTCCGATAGCGGCAATACCATTTAAGTTTTCGAGGATATTGGTCATGGCCTGAGCGGCGATGGCTACGGTTCCAAGAGTGGATACAGTAGACTGGATAGCCAGCTTTCCAAACTGGAACATGCTGTTTTCGATTCCTGATGGGATACCGATGAGAAGTATTTTCTTGATCAGGCCCCATTCAGGGCGTATGGACATATAGTTCTTGATGAAAATCGGTTCATTTTCCTTTCGAAGCTGTAGGATAACGACAATTGCGCAAAATATCCTTGATACGAGAGTGGAAATAGCAGCTCCCTCAACACCCATGCCGAAGCCGAAAATCAGGATAGCGTTGCCACCGATATTCATAAAGTTCGAAATAACAGATATGACCATAGGATTGCGGCTGTTATTCTGTGCACGCATAATGGATGCACCGGCATCATAGAGTCCTATAAAAGGAAATGACAGCAATGTAAAAAAGAAATAAACCTGTGAGTTTCTCATTACATCAGCTTCAACAGCACCAAATATGGCACGAAGCAGCGGCTTTCTTGTTATCAGACAAAAAGCAGATAGAATAACAGACAGAAATGCCATGACAAAAAATACCTGCCTTGCAGCATGGCGGGCGCCCTTTGTGTTGTGGCTTCCCAGATACTGCGAACAGAGAATGGCACCACCGGCGGCAAGCGCTGAAAGTGCCTGTATGACAAGGATATTGATTGAGTCTACAAGCGAGACTGCCGAGATAGCGGCAGAACCTACATTGCTGACCATCATTGTATCTACAGTTCCCATAAGAGAGGCCAATAGCTGCTCTATTATAATCGGAACCAGAAGCTTTCGAAGCTTGGTATTTGTATAAATATGATTGGTTGTAGTATGCAGGTTTGCTGTTTTTATTTTATCGGAGTGTAAATTTGTCATATCTGATTACCTTTATTGAAATAAATTCTACGCGTTTAGGTTAATACGATAAATTCGTAATGTCAATAAGAAATATTTAAAGCGTTAGTAACATAAAATAATTAAAATGTCAGCAACATAAATCTTTTTAATAATGGTTTTTGAACAATAGTTAAACAATATTGCACAATCCCCTTTTATTTTGAACCAAAAAGTTGTACAATAGTACCATAGTAAAAGGCAGCAAAACTAATTCCAAAATTAAACCACGAGAGGTATCAACATGAAAAAAGCAAAGAAACCACCTCTGTACAAAAGCTTCGGCTATGCCTTCGAGGGCATATTTACATGCATCAGAAATGAACGCAATATCAAGATACACTGCACTGTCGCTATACTTGTAGTGATAGCAGGGGCTATACTTGGGATAACACCGACCGAGTGGTGCATCTGCCTGACGCTGTTTGGACTGGTGATAGCGCTTGAGCTGGTAAATACCGCGGTTGAGTCTGTTGTTGATTTGGTAACGACAGAGCGAAAGCCACTTGCCAAGGTTGCAAAGGACACGGCAGCAGGGGCGGTGCTTGTGGCAGCTATAATGGCTGCGATAGTTGGACTTATCATTTTTGTGCCAAGGATTGCTTCACTATAATAACAGGAAACGGAGGATTTTACCATGGAAAGACTTACAGACGGATTAAAGAAGATTTTACTTGCAGGAATAGGAACAGTGGCAGTGACCGCTGAGAAATCAAAGGAAGTGCTCGATGAGATGGTTAAGAGAGGCGAGCTGACTGTCGAGCAGGGCAAGGTGCTCAATCAGGAGCTTAAGCACAATATCAAGGATACAGTAAAGAAAAATGTAAATGTATCTGTTAAGCCACAGTCACCGGAGGAGCTCGAGGAGCTTTTGGACAAGATGACACCTGAGCAGATACAGGCTTTAAAGAGCAAACTTGCACAGATGGATGAGGCTGACGTTGATGAAGAAGCCGATGAAAGTGTATTTGAGGATGAGGACATTGTAGCAGATTCTACAGAAGATGAGAAAAGTACTTCCGGTGAAGAATCACAGACAGTGGAGATAAAAATAGAAGCTGAGGACGATAAAGAGGAAAGCGTGAATTAGTATGGACAGCCGCCTGAAGGAGATGACAGCGGTACTGAAGAAGTACAAGCTCACGCATGGACTTACACCCGAAAAATTCAGACTTATATTGCAGGAGCTGGGACCTACCTATATTAAGCTGGGACAGATAATGTCGCTTCACTCGGATATTCTGCCAAAGGAATATTGCGAGGAGCTTATGAAGCTCTGCTCAGATGTGGAGCCGATGCCGTTTGAACAGGTGGAGGCTGTCATAGATGCTTCATTTGGCTATTCCTGGAAGGATGTTTTTGCTTCGATAGATAAAAAGCCTCTTGGGGCAGCTTCTATAGCGCAGGTGCATAGGGCAGTGCTTAAGAGTGGTGAGCAGGTGGTCGTGAAGGTGCAAAGAAAGGGCATTCACGAGGTGATGTCAAAGGACATGGCACTGCTTCACAAGGCAGTTAAGCTCGTGCCGCCAATATCCATAAAGGGCATTGTGGATTTTGACATGGTGCTTGATGAGATGTGGGCAGTGGCACAGGAGGAGATGAATTTCCTGCTTGAGGCATCCAATATTGAGGAGTTTGCCCGCAATAACAGAGATGTCGCGTTTGTCGCCACACCAAAGCTTTACCGCAAGTATACCACATCACATGTGCTTGTCATGGAGTATATAAAGGGCTTTAATATCGATGATAAGGATGGCCTTTTAAAGGAGGGCTATGACCTTGAGGAGATAGGCAGCAAGCTGATTGACAACTATATCAGGCAGGTGATAGAGGATGGCTTCTTCCATGCTGACCCGCATCCGGGCAATGTCAGGATAAGGGATGGCAAAATCGTCTGGATTGATATGGGCATGATGGGAAGGCTCACAGAGCATGACAAAAAGGAGCTTAGCAATGCTGTTTACGGCATCGCCATGAACGATATCGGAATGATAGAGGATGCAGTGCTTGCAATCGGTGACTTTAAGGGTGAGCCTGACAGGGCAAAGCTGTACAAGGATATCAAGATAATCATAAATAAATACGGCAGTCTGGATATGGGGCAGGTCGATGTCGCAGAGTTTATCCAGGAGCTTTTGGAGGTAATGAAGAACAACCGTATTGTTATGCCACACGGTCTTACAATGCTTGCGAGGGGCATCACTCAGATAGAGGGAGTACTCGCGGATATTGCACCTGGCATCAACATGGTTGGGATTGCATCTGCAAGGATAAAGCAGGAGATGTTTAAGAATTTTGATTTCCGGGGAGAGCTTAAAAAAGCCGGGAAGACAGCCTACAAATCAGCTCACCGCATGCTGGGGCTGCCGGAGAGACTGGCGCAGATACTTGAGGAATATCAAAGAGGGCAGACGCGCATAAATCTTGACATGCATGCTTCTGATGAGCTTGCGAGGCTTTTGCACAGGCTGGTGAGAAATATCGTCATGGGCCTCTGGGTTATGGCACTTCTGATCAGCTCAAGCATCGTGTGTACCACAGATATGTCGCCAAAGATACTTGGCATACCGGCGATTGGCGTGATGGGATATGTGTTTGCGTGCATCATAGTGCTTTATACGATTGTGAAGCATTTCATATCCAGACGATGAAAAAAGCAGGATTCTGAAATTAATCAGAAATCCTGCTTTTTGATTGCATTATATTATTTAGATGATTTTTTACTCTTTGCTTTTTTAGAATCCTCATCAAGATGATATTTGTCCTGATACATGGTGAACTGACCCACAAATGCAGGCTCCTGTCCGGCCTTAAGCTCATTGAGATAATCATGTGTCTCGAAGGATGAGTTGTGTGTCTGGATCAGGCATACAGCAATGTTTGAGCAGTGGTCTGAGGCTCTCTCGCAGTTTGTGATATAATCTGTGAGGAATACGCCGAGTCTGCTGTCACATTTGCCCTTCTGAAGACGCTCGATATGGTGATTTCTGATCTCCTTGGTGAGATCGTCAATAACCTGCTCAAGAGGCTCTACCTTGACTGCCTCTGTCAGATCGTTTTTGCCAAATGCCTCTACAGTGAGAGTGAGAATCTCGCGCAGTGCATTGTTGAGCACCGTGAGCTCTTTTCTTGCATTCTTTGAAAACTCAAGCTTGTTGTCATCAATCTGCTTGGCAAGCTTTGCCATATTTATCGCATGATCTCCGATTCTCTCGAAATCGTTGATTGCATGAAGCATCTTTGAAATCTCATTGTTGCCGTCCTCAGAAACATCCTTTCCGGATAAATGAATGAGGAAGGTATCAAGCTGATCCTCTAAGTAATCAAGCCTTTCCTCCATGACTTCAATATCATCGAACTTTGAATCTGAGTAATTGTCAAAGAGGTCTAAAGCATTCTTGAAGCTGTCTCTTGCAAGCTCAGCCATCTCGTTTGTCTTCTCAAGACATTCCTTGACAGCAAGTCCCGGTGAAAGTAAAAGTCTCTCGTCGAGTACGACCTGTCCGTCTGCGTTGTCGGTTGTGACAAGCTTCTTAGCAATCTTTACAAGAGTATTGCTAAATGGCAGAAGGATAATAGTGGTAGCAATATTGAAGATTGAGTGGAATACCGCAATCATTACAGGAGTGATGCTGTCATTAAATAATGACAGATCAACAGCATAACGTGTGATACAGTATACCGCGAGTCCTATCGCTGTACCGAACAGGTTGAAGCTGATGTGGATGATGGATACTCTCTTGGCATTTTTGTTTACGCCGATTGACGAAAGCAGTGCAGTCACGCATGTACCGATGTTCTGACCCATGATGATAGGAATAGCCATGCCATATGAGATAGCGCCTGTCATAGCCAAAGCCTGCAGCACACCAACTGATGCGGCAGATGACTGGATGACTCCGGTAAATACAGCACCTACAAGTACTCCGAGGAATGGATTGTTAAAGGTGGTGAGCAGTCCGGTGAATTCAGGCATATCTGCGAGTGGCGATACAGCGCCGCTCATGAGCTGCATACCATACATGAGTACGGCAAAGCCTGCCATGATGATTCCGACGTCCTTGTGCTTCTCCTTCTTGCTTCCCATAATCATAATCACACCGATAAGCGCGATGACAGGGGAGAAGTTCTCAGGCTTTAGCATCGAGATGAACAGATTGTCACTTTCGATACCTGAAAGACTAAGAATCCATGCGGTGAGAGTGGTTCCGATGTTGGAACCCATGATGACACCAACAGTCTGGGCAAGCTCCATGATGCCGGAGTTTACGAGTCCGACAAGCATAACAGTAAGTGCGGATGAGGATTGGATAGCAATAGTGACTACTGCTCCAAAAAATAAGCTCTTGATAGGATTTGAGGTTACCTCCTTAAGTATCTTTTGGAGATTGCCTCCTGCGAGCTTCTCAAGACTGCCTGACATAACATGCATTCCAAAAAGGAAAAAGGCAAGTCCGCCGCATAACTGCAATATAGAGTAAATGTTCATGTTTACCTCCGTTTGTAAAAATAATTTGTTTTACTATTTGCTCCAGTTATACATATTTAGTTTACACAAAACACATATAACATAACATAGTTTTTACATTCTATCAATATAATCTGAAATTTTAATAAAAAAAGTGATATTCGCTTATGAACACTTTTGAAAACATTTTAAAATTTGTGTATATTTACGTTTTCTTTTGTTTACTTTTGAAGAAAAACGTTGTACAATCATAGTATAATAATTTCAGGTAATTATTCAGAAATTTACAGGACAAGGTGGAGGTATATTATGTCAGACGTAAAAAGTGTTATTGAAAGCGGCAGAGCTGTGCTCGGAATCGAGTTCGGTTCTACAAGAATAAAGGCGGTGCTTATCGGGGAAGATCATGCTCCGATAGCCACAGGTGCCCATGACTGGGAGAACATGCTTGTGGACGGCATTTGGACTTACAGCCTGGATATGATTTGGGAGGGCATTTCAGACTGCTACAGCAAAATGGCGCAGGATGCAAAGGAAAAGTATGGAGTTACCATCAAAAAGCTTGCGGCAATCGGTATTTCCGGCATGATGCACGGCTATCTGCCATTTGACAAGGAGGATAATCTGCTTGTGCCATTTCGGACATGGAGAAATACCATCACAGGTGAGGCTGCAGCAGAGCTTACTGAGGTGCTTGGCTTTAATATTCCGCAGAGGTGGAGCATAGCGCATCTGTATCAGGCTATATTAAATAAAGAAGAGCATGTATCAAAGATATCATATTTCACAACATTGGCAGGCTATATTCACTGGCAGCTCACAGGTGAAAAGGTCATGGGTGTCGGTGAGGCATCAGGCATGTTTCCTATCGATTCGAAGACCAGGGATTATGATGCGGCAATGCTTGATAAATTTGCAGCATTAGATAAGGTAAAAGAATATCCGTGGAACATAAGAGATATCCTGCCAAAGGTGCTTGTGGCTGGAGAAAAGGCAGGTACACTGACAGAGGAAGGAGCTAAAAGGCTTGATGTAAGCGGCAATCTGGAGAGCGGTATATTGCTTGCACCGCCGGAGGGAGATGCGGGCACGGGAATGGTTGCAACCAATTCTGTTGCTGTGCGCACCGGAAATGTATCAGCGGGCACATCTGTATTTGCCATGGTGGTGCTTGAAAAGGCACTTAAGGCGGTTCACGAGGAGCTTGATATGGTCACCACACCATCTGGAGATGCGGTAGCCATGGTGCACTGCAACAACTGTACCTCAGACTTAAATGCATGGGTGGGATTATTCAAGGAATTTTCGCAGCTGTTTGGCATGGATATAGATATGAATGACATATACGGAAAGCTCTACAACAATGCACTTACAGCCGATAAGGACTGTGGAGGCCTTGTAGCCTTTAACCTTTTCTCAGGAGAGCCTGTTATCGGACTTAACGAGGGCAGACCTATGTTTGCCAGAAAGCCGGATGCCAGGATGAACCTCGCAAACTTTATGCGCACACATCTCTATGCGAGTCTTGCAACATTAAAAATCGGCTGTGATATTCTCTTTAAAGAGGAAAAGGTAAAGGTAGACACACTTTACGGTCACGGCGGTCTGTTCAAGACAAAGGGTGTAGGCCAGAGCATACTTGCAGCAGCCATGGATGCGCCGGTTGCGGTCATGGAGACAGCCGGAGAGGGCGGTCCGTGGGGCATGGCAGTGCTCGCAGCCTATATGGTGAATAAAGCAGAGGGCGAGCCTTTGGAAAAATATCTTTCAGACAGGGTATTTAATGGCGAAAAGGGCATAGTAATGCAGCCGGATCCTGACGACGTAAAGGGCTTTGATGAGTACATAAATACATATAAGGCAGCAATTGAGGCTGAGAGTGCCATGGTAAGGGCGCTTCCTCTGTAATTGTCGATATATATTCTTGAATGGATGGTAAAGCACGAGTATTATGCGGTTTTGCGCATGTGCGAGGGTGTTTTTGAATAGTAACAAATATAATGTGAAAATAAGAGAGGAACAAAAAATGCTTGAAGAATTAAAGAAACAGGTTTACGAAGCAAACATGGAGCTCCCAAGAAGAGGGCTCATCACATATACATGGGGCAATGTCAGTGGAATTGACAGGGAAACAGGCTATTTTGTCATAAAGCCAAGTGGAGTGGACTATGATGTACTCACCCCTGATGATATGGTAGTCATGGATCTTGAAGGAAATAAGATAGAGGGTAAATATAAGCCTTCGTCAGACACTGCAACACACTTAGAGCTCTACAAAAAGTACCCGGATATCGGAGGAATTGTACATACGCACTCACCTGAGGCAGTTGCATGGGCACAGGCCGGCAGGGATATTCCGCTCTACGGCACAACTCACGCAGACTATTTCCTAGGCTCAATTCCATGTGCGAGAAATCTCACCACAGAGGAAATCAATGAAGCCTATGAGAAAAACACAGGTCTTGTCATCATAGAGACCTTTGAGAACAGAAAAATCAACCCTGTATACACACCGGCTGTGCTCTGCCAAAATCACGGACCGTTTGCATGGGGAAAGGATGCGGCTGAGGCTGTGCACAATGCCGTTGTACTTGAGGAAGTGGCAAAGATGGCCAGACTCACAGAGTCGGTAAATCCTGATGTTAAGCCTGCCCCTGACAACATCAAGGATAAGCATTTCTACCGTAAGCATGGTGCTAACGCATACTACGGACAGAACTGATTTGTGGGGATAACGGCCAGTATTATTTAAGGTATTTTGTGTTTACATAGCACAAAAAATGTGCTAAATTTTTATGTAAAGTATAGTCTCAAATGACTGTAAATAAGACATAAGGTGGTTGATAAAATGGTACTGGCAGTTGAGATAATAGTCTGCTGCTTAATATTTGGCATATACAGAGTGATACGGATAAAGCGGGATCCGGCATATAAGATAAGCAATATGCCCGAGAAGCTGCAGAAAAAGGTCATGCATATGCGTGGCTACAGGAATCGGAATATCCGTATCATGACAGACTGGGAGAAGTTTGTAAAGAAGCTGCCGACACTTATATTCTGGACGATAGCGCTTGTCATACTGACATCAATAGCCGGTGCGACAAGCTTTTCGACGGGCTTTGTGTTTGCTCTTTTGATATGGATGGCGGTGCTTCTTTTTCTTGAGCTGGTCATATACTGTGGCTGGTATGCACATACGCCGAAGGTGTGGATAAAGGGCACCGAGGATATGGCAAAAAAGACATATACCAATTATGCACATTATATCGGACTGATACCACAGAGAGCTCTGATGGGAATAGTGGTTGCTATTATAGTGGGTCTTGTGATAGATATGATTCCAAGGCTTGACAACAACAATTATTCGCCGAAATATACAGAGATAGAGGATACCCTAAAGGCAGCCTGTGACGATTACAGGATTCCGGGTATGGCTGTTGAGGTGGTAGATGCAGAGGGAGTGCTTTTCTCCGGTACCTATGGGGATTGTGATAGCCTTGATACACCGTTTATTACAGGTTCACTCAGCAAGTCGTTTACTGCGGCATGCATCATGAAGCTGTATGAGGGAGGGCATCTGAATATTGACAGCCCGGTAAATCCTTATCTGGATGCAGCGGAGGTGTTCAAAAATCCAAAGGATGCGACAAGGATTACAATCAGACAGCTGCTCAATCACACAAGTGGACTGGGCGTGTATCAGCATGTGGGAAATGCAAGGATTGTTGGCAAAAATGGTGAATATACCTATGCGAATGTCAATTATGACATACTTGGGCTTATAGTGGAAAAAGTATCAGGTGTCAGCTACAGCGATTATCTGACAGAGACGTTTTTTACACCGCTTGGCATGACACACAGCAGCGCAACCTATGCAAAGGCTAAAGAGGATGGACTGATTACAGGTCACAACAATTATTTTGGTTTTTCAGTGGAAAGCGATGTGAAGTATCCGCTCAGCGATTCATGGTCCACTGTACCGGCGGGCTATATTGCGTCCAGCGCAAATGATATGGGAAAATATCTGCAGATGTATCTGCGTGGCGGCTATGGAATACTCTCTGACAAGAGCCTTAGCACAATGTTTCGGGCAACGGTGCCTATGGATGAGTCCGGTGAGACGGGCTACGGCATGGGCTGGGTACGTTCGGATAAATATGCAGAGACAGTGTACAATCACACAGGTCTCACGGAGAATTATATCGCAGACATGTATCTGCTTCCGGAGAGCGGTGTAGGTGTTGTATTCCTTGCAAATACCAATGACTATATGGTCACAAACAATCTGATGAATAAGGTAACCTCAAAGGTTGTGATGACGCTTATGGGATACGCAACAGACGAGCTTGATCCAAAGGATTATGTTGATTCGCACTTGTTCTATGACCTTGTCTTTGCGGCATTTATATCGGTTGCGCTGATGGAGATTATCAAGTCGCGCAAATGGAGAACAGACAATAGCGGAAACCTGATAGCAAATATTTTCCTGCATCTGTTTTTGCCGGTGGGCATAGTCATTGCGCCTATTGTTGGAGGCATACCATACTGGGTAATAAAGGATTATGTTCCTGATTTGTTTATTGTGGCATGTCTGAGTGTAGTGCTTCTTGCAATAGGTGGAGTACTGAAGCTCAAAAACAGGAGAAATTAGATTATTATGCTATAATGAGCCGTAAACACAGATAATACAAAAGGAGAATAATATGAAAGCAAGCCACAGAAAAGATGTTATAATTGCCAGACTGATTTTTGCAGCAATATGCCTTTTTCTTATTGCCCTGATTGCTACGATAGTGATTACCATTACCTCAAAGGGTGACAAAAAAAAGGAGCAGGACAAGGCACAGCAGAATGTAGCCAGTGAAAGTGAAACTGACAGTGATAGCGATAGTGATACAGAGATAGGTGCCATATATCTGCCACAGCAGACTACAGAGGGAACCGAAAAAACCTACGTCACTACTACAAGCAGTGTAAATATGAGAGAGAAGCCTGATAAAAACGCAAATATAGTTACTGTGATAGCACAGGATGTAAAGCTTGAGTTTGTATCAGAGGACAATGGCTGGGCACAGGTTATCTTCCAGGGACAGACAGGCTATGTCAGCTCTGACTACGTCAAGTCAGATATGGCTGACGGCACCACAGACAGCGGTACATCAGATGGCGATGCAGCAGGAGCTGCGGATAGTGCTGCACAGCCACAGCAGTAGATACATGGTGAGGTAATGTATATGACAGGAATTATATGGGCATGTGCTGCAACACTTATTGCGGCATGTGTGCCTATTTTGGCCAAGGTTGGAACAAAAAAGACAGACCCGGCGCTGGCGGGAAGTATTGCCGGGATTGTTTTATGTGCGTCTTTATTTTTTTACAGGAAAGATAATATAATGGGAAGCAGCCTGATTGCACTCGGCCAAAGGAGCGTTATATTTATACTTCTGGCAGGGCTTGCAACAGGGCTTTTTGGCATCTGTTTTTTTAAATCCATACATGAGGGCTACACATTTCAGGTTACGGCTATAGTTAAATGCAGCTATATAATCACACTTGCAGCGGGATTTTTTCTGTTTCATAACATCCCTGACACTTTTGATTATATAGCGATTGCACTCATGATTGTTGGAACGGTTATTTTAAATCTGGATGGGACAGGCATTTTGTTTGCACTTCTTGCTGCAGCTTGTGCGTCGGCAGCGCATATTCTTGTGTCACTTGGCGGGATACAGCTGGATAAGGGCGTTATTGCATTCTGGTGTGTTTTTATAGGCGCGCTGGTACTTATTATATTTACTGTTGCAACCGGTGGCATGAAGAAAATCAGATCTATGTCATTTGTTGATGGTATTTGCCTGATTCTTGCAGGTATTGCATATCCGTTAGCATATGATTTTTATGGCAGGGCAGTTTCACTGTCCGGCAGCTATGCGGGGTATATTTTTAATCTGACGATTATTGTGATGATGATATGCTCGAGTGTGGTACTTAAGGAAAAGGTATCGGGAAAGAAATTCCTGGGTGCATGCATTTTTATTGCAGCATTGTTTGTTATAGCATGCAACTAATAGCTGATATAGCATATAATGATTAAAAAGAGGTTTTTTGATGTTGCCTTTTTATAAAACATTTCCATTCATGGATTACTATAAAAATGAGGATGCATTTGCAAAGGACCTGGGGATGATAAAGGATATGTATCCGCTTGACACGGCAATGATACAGTCCGCGGTAGAGCAGCGCATGGATGAGCTGGAGTATGAGGGCAGCTTTATCTATGATGAGGTGCCTGACAGGCAGCGTCTTTTCGATGAGGCTGACAGGATTGCAGGCAGATTTATCTCGGAGCAAAGCAGCAGGTGCTTTATCTGTACAATAGCAGGCATACTTTTTAACTGTGAGCTCTGCAGACGCAGATGCAGATACAGAAGGTACCAAAGATTCTGGTAGATATAAGGATATGATTTTATGAGTAAGAAAGTGATAAAGCCGATAGTACTTATAGTAGTATTTATTGCAGCATTAATTACATTTTGCATAACTACAAACAAAGGAAATAAGGATATGACCACGAAGCAGGCGGATGCAACGCTGCCGGTTATGTCATTTAATCTGGATAAAATAAAGATAAACACGCTCCATGGATATACTACTGAGATGGATCCGACAAAGATGCGCGATTGTGTTATTCCGATTTCGGATGACAGGAAGCTCTCATTATCCATTTCCACATATGGCATGGCTGTTGACGGGATATCATACAGGATCAGAAGCATGGATGGCAAGAGGCTGGTGGCCGATGATGAGGTATCTTCTTTTTCTAATAAGGATAATACCATTCAGGCGGACATAAGCATGCCGAATGTGATGGATGAAAATACTGAGTATCTTTTGGTGTTTACCATCACAAGCGGTCAGGATAATATATATTATTACAGCAGGATTATGCAGACTGATGGAAAGGTAGCTGCAAAGGTTGTCGAGTTTGCAAAGAAGTTTCATGATGAGACGTTTATAAAGGATGACAAAGCCTTCTTTACAACATATATGGAGACAACAACGGGAGACAGAAATACGCTTGCACATGTGGATCTGACATCTACGGTGAGCCAGATTACCTGGGGCTCAATGGCAGCTGCACAGTATACGAATCCTGTCATAGCCCTTAAGGAAATAAACGATTCTTATGATGTGGTTACAATAGACTATGTGATGAGCTGTGTGGACGGCAAGGGTGAGACTGAATATTACAATGTAAGGGAATATTTCAGGCTGCGCCAGACGGAAAGCCGTATGTACGTGCTCAACTATGAGAGGACGGCAAATCAGATTTTTAACAGTGAAAACAGCTTTATTTCGGATTCGGGCAGCGTGATGCTTGGTATCAGAAGCAGCGAAGCAGAGTACAGGGCCAATGAAGCAGGCAGTGTGATATGCTTTGTCCAGGAGGGAGATTTATACTCCTATGATATAAACAACGGAATGATAATCAAGGTATTCAGCTTCAGGGATGCTGAGGGTATTGATGAGCGCGAGAACTGGAATCATCACGATATAAAGATTGTCAGTGTAGACGAAGCTGGCAGTATTGATTTTGTGGTATATGGATATATGAACAGAGGCACCCACGAGGGAGAGGTGGGAACCGGCGTGTACCATTATGATGGTCTGGCACATACTATAGATGAGGAAGCGTTTATTCCTTCTAAGACATCATATGAGGTGCTGAAGGCAGAGATGGGCAAGATGCTTTACCTCAATGAGAAGGATGAATTCTATCTCATGATGGATGACAGTCTCTATAGGATTAATTTAGGCTCGATGTCTGTAAAGAAGGTTGTTGAGGGCTTATCAACAGGCTCTTACTGCGCATCGGAGAGCAACAGATACTTTGCATGGGTGGATTCTGCAAATCAGTATTCATCCAATACCGTAAAAGTAATGGATTTAAAGAGCGGCAAGACCTTTGAGGTCAAAAAGGGCGATGACCAGTATCTGCGTCCGCTTGGTTTCATAGGCGAGGATTTTATATATGGACAGGCGAATGCTGCTGACGTGGTCTCTGATGCGGCCGGAAACACAACATTTCCGATGAATGGTCTGACTATTCTTGATACATCTGACCAGTCGGAGCTTAAGACATATACTCCTTCGGGCGGCTATGTCGAGAAAATTTCTGTGGATGGATATACGGTGACGATAGATCTGATTGCACAAAACAATGGTGTGTATGCAGAAATCGGGCAGGATACCATTATGAACAGGGAGGCTGATTCAAAACAGAAGATAGCTCTTGATACGAGCCAGTCCGATACAAAGCTGGCGGTTAGCGCTATTAATATAACAGATGGTAAAAAGCCGGATAAGCTGAAGCAGCTGACAGCACAGATGACTATCAATTCACATGATACTAATGTTGATTTAAAGTTTGATGACAGTACAGTTCATTTTTATGTCTATGCAAAGGGTGATGTGATTTTTGCATCTGATAACATCTCGGATGCCATAAAACAGGCAAATGACAGCATGGGCGTGGTAATTGATTCAAGCCAGCGGTATGTATGGATGAGGGCCAGAAAAAATGCGGTAAATGCATTTTCAAATATTACATGCAATGAAACGGATAAGGATGCCGACAGTGTCGTGAAGTCGGTAAGCGCAATGCTTATATACAATGATGTTACGGTAAGTGTGTCTGAGCTGATTGGAGCAGGCAGCAGTGCTGTTGATGTACTCAAAAATAATCTGCCGGACAAGGAAATCCTGGATTTACAGGGAGTGTCCTCTGAGGATATTATCTTTTATATCAGCCAGGGCAATCCGGTATTTGCGATGACGGGAAATACGTCAGCAGTGCTTGTGACAGGATACTCTTCAAATGGAGCTTTATATATTTATAATCCGGATAATGGCACAACAACATCTATGAGCTATGAGGATGCTGACCGGATGTTTTATAATGGTGGATTGCATTTTATCACATACATGACAAAATAAGCAGAATAATGTTGTAATAATGCCGATTTTGTGACATTAAATGCAAGCTCCTTAGGTAAAGTTTAACAGAAATTTTCCTAAGGATTGAAAAGCAACTATAATTGGGATATATTAATTAAGTATGAAATAGGTTTAATACTTTTTGTTTAAGGAGAACGTATGAGTAAGAAGAGTATTGTCGTTACAAAAGTATGTGAAGGTCATGACAATCCAATCGCAGAGCTTGTTCAAGTGGCATGCAAGTTCGACAGCGAGATTACATTGGAGAGTGACAATCGCAAAATCAATGCAAAGAGCATCATGGGCATTATGGCTTTTAATCCATCAGATGGAATGACTGTTGACATTGTTACAAAGGGTGATGATGAGCAGGAAGCTTTAGTTGCAATTGAAAATTTTTTAGTATGTGAATAATGAGCATGAGGAGGAAAATAGTATGCGTAAAAAGAATAATAACTCAAAGACAGCTAAGCCAGCAGTAAAGCCGGTAGAGGTGAAAAAAGAGGAAACAATGGCACAGCCGGTTTCAGAGCCTAAGGCTGATGTAAAGGCCGATGTAAAAGCTGAGGTAGAAAAAGCTGTAGAGAAGACAACCGAGAAGGTTGAGAAGGCAGTAGAGAAGACAACTGAGAAGGTTGCTGAGAAAGCTGCTGAGGTTAAGGCAGATGTAAAGGAAACTGTTAAGAAGACAACAGCAAAGGCTGCAAAGACAGCTAAGACTGTTAAAGAGGCAAAGCCTGCAAAGAAAGAGCCTGTAAAGCCTGAAATTATCGTTCAGTACCAGAACAGCGAGGTTGATACAGCAGCTGTTGAGGAGCGTGTTAAGGCTCAGTTTGTTGCTGAAGGACACAAGGCTGGCTTCATCAGAAAGCTAAACATCTACATCAAGCCTGAGGAGTATTCTGCATACTATGTTATAAATGATAAGTTTTCAGGTCGTGTAGATTTATTCTAGTCTGACATTATTAGGGAATACATATTTTATCAAGCGCATAATAAAAGCCGATACATTTCGTGGAAACACGGTGTATCGGCTTTTATTTTGTGTGTAGGTATGTGAAAAAGCAGCTGTGTGACAGTATAGGTGCATCATGAAATACATAGTGGATAAAAAAGGGTAACAAAAAAGCGGGTGATGGGAATCGAACCCACGTATCCAGCTTGGAAGGCTGGTGTTCTACCATTGAACTACACCCGCATAGGAATATTTAATTTGTTGTATAATGCCCAGTTCCGGAATCGAACCAGAGACACACGGATTTTCAGTCCGTTGCTCTACCAACTGAGCTAACTGGGCTTGCCTCACAACAAAAGTTATTCTACACGATTTGTACGTGTATGTCAATATAAAATTTCGAGAAATCACGAGTATTTTAAATGGGCTGTAATCGTTGCCGGTCACGCTGTTAGGTGTGAACAGTAGCCGGTTTAGCGAATGTGAGTGGGATGGTTCTGAACGGTTACAATAAACAAGAAACATAGTATTAAAAACTATATAAAATAGAAAATGATATAATTTTACCTTGACACGAATACCGTAAAGGGTTACTATGTGTATATGTTTGATTGTCAAATAATTTGAATATCAAACAGAAAGACCGGAAATTTATACCGGAATTCGGAGGTACATATTATGTTGAAAGAACTGAGAATCGGAGATATGGTTGCAAAGCTTCCTATTATACAAGGCGGTATGGGAGTTGGAGTGAGTCTTAGCGGACTGGCAGGAGCTGTTGCCAAGGAGGGTGGAGTAGGCGTGATTTCCACCGCGCAGATTGGGTTTGAGGAGCCGGAGTTTGAAAAGGATCAGGCGAAGGCTAATCTGATTGCTATCAAGAAGCACATTAAGAGGGCGAAGGAGTTTGCCTGTGGACATGGATTGGTCGGTGTCAATATCATGGTGGCTTTAAAGCATTACAAGGAGCATGTTCGGGCTGCAGTTGAAGCAGGGGCTGATGTTATTATAAGCGGTGCAGGACTTCCGATGGAACTGCCTGAGCTTGTCGATGAAAAGTCACATACAAGGATTGCTCCGATTGTCTCTTCAAAGAGAGCTGCGAATCTGATACTTAAAATGTGGGCACACAGATACAACCGCACAGCAGACTTTATTGTTATTGAGGGACCAAAGGCCGGCGGACATCTGGGCTTTTCCAATGAACAGCTTGCGGATATGGAGCATATGGATTATGACAGTGAGATTAAGGAGATTATAAGCTGTACAAAGACCTATGAGGAGAAGTTTGAAAAGCACATTCCGGTGATTGTAGCGGGCGGAGTGTTTACACACGAGGATGTCATGCACTGCATGGAGCTTGGAGCAGACGGAGTGCAGGTTGCGAGCCGTTTTGTGGCGACAAAGGAGTGTGACGCATCTGATGCCTACAAGCAGGCTTATCTGGATGCAAAGGAGTCTGATGTGCAGATTATAAAAAGCCCGGTCGGAATGCCGGGGCGTGCTGTCAGAAATGAGTTTATCAGGGGATTGGAAAAGGAAAAGCAACCTATCACAAGGTGCTATAATTGTCTTGAGAAATGTAATCCTGCAACAGTGCCTTACTGTATTACAAAGGCACTGATTGCAGCGGTTAAGGGAGATATGCAAAATGGTCTGGTATTCTGTGGAGCCAATGTGGGCCGCATAAACCAAATGACCACGGTTCACGAGCTTATGAGTGAGCTTGTGGGAGCATAGGAAGTACATCCTCGCAGTAGCAGCGCAGCACTTCACCTACGCTCCACGCCTGCGCATAGCAGCCACGGCCGTTGTGAGGGGCATCGCCGTCAAATATCTCGCATATTGAGCCGATACAGTTGTTAAGCAGATGCTCCCTTACAGGGTCAAGCAGCTTGTCGGCGCATAAAGCGGTCGCCTTCGTGCGGCCGTTTACCTTTACATAGGCACTGATGAAGCCGCCGAGCAAAAAGCCCCAGGCTGTTCCCTGATGATAGGCATGGTCGCGCTTTGAGAGAGAGCCGATGTAGATCGGATGGTAATCCTTATGGTCCGGATCAAGTGAACGCAGTCCGCAGCCCACATAGAGCTTATCCATTACCGTATCCACAATTGCTTTTTCACGCTTCTTGTCAAGCATGGTAAAAGGCAGGCTTACTGCATAAATCTGGTTTGGACGGATTGTATCGTCATCCTCGTCGACCACATCATACAGACAGCCGGTGTTTTCATTCCAGAAGTGCTTGTTGAAGGAGTCCTTTACGAGTGAAGCGAGCTGTCTGTAGCTGTCATCATTATCGCCAAACTTAGCCTGCAGCATATCCATGGTGCACAGTGCGTTGTACCAAAGTGCATTTATCTCGACAGGCTTGCCGTGGCGTGGTGTGGCAACCCAGTCGCCCACACGCACATCCATCCATGTGACCTGGTCGAGTCCGCTTCCGGCATGAATAAGCCCGTCGGTGTCCATATATATGGAAAAATCAGTACCTTTTTTATAAGTGGAAATGATATCCTTTAAGCAAGGATAAATATCCTTCTTTATAAACTCATAGGCGTCAGGGGTGTCCACATATTCCAGATATTTGTAGACAGCATAAAAATACCACAGTGATGCATCTACAGTGTTGTAAAGAGGCTTAAGTCCGCTGTCAGGAAACATATTTGGGATGAGTCCGTCCTTACAGTATTTGGCAAAGGTCAGGAGTATATCATGAGCCTTTTCAAAACGGCCGGTGCAAAGAGTCAGACCGGTGTATGAAATCATAGTGTCGCGGCCCCAGTCGGTGAACCAAGGAAGCCCGGCGAGCACAGTGTCATAGCCTGTTGACTGTCTGTATGCGATAAACTGGTTGGCAGCCACAGCGAGCTTTATGGCAAAGTCATCAGTGAAGCCGCTTCTTTTAATCAGCTCATCAGTGTAGTCAAGCTGTGCACGCACAATTTCAAAAGCACTTTCAATGTCTGAGCCTGCGTTGTCATTATTAGCTTCAAGTGGTACGATATCACACAATACAGAAAAATGCATTGAAGCAGAGGCAGGGATATCCACACTCACGTCATATGGGCAAAATGCACAGTCAAGACCGGGAACTTCATTGTCCACCTCGGTCTGAGCCTCAAGGTCGCAGATATATTTGTCGTTTCTTTCAATAAGCTCTCCGCTTGAAAAAGCAATGCGGATACAGTGGTCATCCTGTGCTTTTGGGATGAGACTAAAGCCGTGCTCCTGCTTTTGAACCTCAAATTTTAATGAATCAACGGTGGAGCTTTCAGAGTGCTCACGGAAGTTCATAAGAGGCGTGATCAAAAGCTTAGCTGCCTCTCCCCTGTTACAAATATCGTATGCCACGGCAGCGAGGTTTCTTCCCTGTGCCAGTGCGATGTGTTTTTTAATGGTAATATCACCGGCTTCATATGTAAAGCATATGGTCCCGTCGTATGTGAAATCGCTTATATATTGGATACCGTCTGTGTGGCATCCCCCCTTGAACTGGTCGCTTGAGAGGTCGTAGGTGTGATTTCCCGTGACTATTTTTTCGTTTGTCTTTGAGAAGCAGACGTATCTTTGCACAGGAGAGCGAAGACTTGCGATCAGGTAGCCCTGATGCGTGCGGTTTATTGCGCCTGTGATTGAACCGCCGGCGTATCCGCCAAGGCCGTTGGTCAAAGCCCACTCCCTTCTTATATTGTTTTTGAAATTATTTTGCAGTTTTATGTTAAATTGCATCGCAGCCCTCCGAAATTTCACTAAATTTTTATAATATTTTAACCTATAACCGTGAAAAAATCTATACGAAACGGCAAAAATCTGTTATCATTATAAAGATATATATTTTCAATATGCAAAGGAGAATTATAATGGAAGTATTTACATTGATTGCACGTAAAAAAAATGTAGCGCTGGTATTTATTTCATACCTGCTTGTGGCGCTTGCAGCGATAAGCCTTCTGACTATCTGTATCGGATTTGCACCGGGTATTTTATTTGCCGTAGTATTTGGACTTGTTGCATATCTTATGATTATGGCACAGAATACTGAGTTTGAGTATTCATATTTTGACGGAGAGCTGCGTTTTGCCAAAATTAAAAACAAGAGCCGCAGAAAGCGTCTTGGAATATACAGCATGGAGTCTGTAGCAGCAATCGCACCGGCAGGAGACAGAAGCGTATACAATTACGAGAATGGAAATGAGCTCAAGAAAATAGACTATACCTCAGGACAGAAGGACGTACCTTATTACGATATCATCATCAAATCGCCTGATGAGAACGTGCTTATAAAGGCAGAGCTTGAAGACAGGTTCTTAACAGAGGTGGAGAAAAAATACAGATCAAAGGTTAAAAGAAGAGAGGAGTAATTACTCCTCTCCTTCTAAATGGTACATCTTGGATTTTGTTTTGCCGGCATCGTATCCGGTTGAGTATCCTTTGCTGCCGTTTAACAGCCTCAGGCATTTTGGACAAAGAGTGCCGAAGGAGACTGGTGCACCGCAGCGCTGGCAGTGAAGACCGGCTATAGTGGAGGCTGATTCAGAGTGCTTGTACTCGATTCGGCCGTCCTTTATCCAGCTCTTTACCTGTCGAAGCGGTATCTTAAAATGCTCTGCAACCTCGTATTCATTTACATCGTGGGTACGGATAAATTCCTTTACCTCGCGGAATAATGCCAGGTCAAGGCATCGTGGGCAGAGCTTCTCTTTATAGTCATAGGGCAGAGGCTTTTTGCAGTTTTCACATACTTTTGTGTTGTTGTTAAAAAGACTTTTAGGATTTTCCATGGGTGCCTCCTTAAGCTTGTTTTATTTATTATATCATAACAGATTTTATAAAGAAAGTAGGGACTTTAACAATGTCAATTGCAGTTTTCGATTCAGGAGTCGGCGGAATAAGCGTCTTAAAGAGCCTGGTTGAAGTAATGCCTAACGAAGATTTTATATATTACGGGGATTCGGCAAATGCGCCTTATGGCACCAAAACACTTGAGCAGGTGCGAGCTCTGACCTGCGAGCATGCCAAGGAGCTGATTTTAAAGCAGCATGCAAAGGGACTCGTTGTCGCGTGCAATACAGCGACCAGTGCGGCAGTACGTATATTAAGGGAGCAGTATCCCGATGTGCCTATCGTGGGGATAGAGCCTGCAGTCAAGCCAGCGATGCTTTTTATGAAAAATCCGAGAGTGCTTGTGATGGCGACACCTATGACGATCAGGGAGGAAAAGCTCAAAAAGCTTATGGACAGATACAGACATCTGGGAGAGATTATTCCATTGCCTTGTCCGGGGCTTATGAACTTCGTTGAGAGAGGTGACTTGTACGGTGATGATGTGAGACAGTATCTCGAGGAGCTTTTGTATTCATATTCGCATGGTGAGATAGATGCTGTCGTGCTGGGCTGCACACATTATCCGTTTGTCAGAAAAATGATACAGGAGGTGCTGGGAGATAAGGTTCGCGTGTTCGATGGCGGAAACGGTACAGCGCGTGAGATGAAGCGCCGTCTGATAGAAAAAAACTTATTGACTGAAAATGTAGGGGCTGGAACTGTAGAATTTCAGAATAGTCTGACAGGTGAACAGCATGAAGCCAAAATTCAGTTATGTAAACAGCTTTTTAACAAGGAAATTTAGATATTATGTCATGAATGTTACAATTCTAAAAAAAGTATAAAATAATATTTTTAGAATTTATAAAATGTTTTTAAAACGTACATTCTTAGGACATAATTACCACATATACTTGTTCTTGTAAGAGGAACAAAACCTTTTACATTATTCCCTTTTTATTAATAAACATTTTCATAACTAAACTCCTCGAGAAAGGATCGCGTTGTTACCGCGTGTAACATCGCGGTCCTTTCTCACGTTTTGCAGTAAGGCTGCGAGTTGTAGCCTTACTGTTTTAGTTATGCACAGCGCTTCCGCATATATCATTCAGCACACACATGTCACAGTGCGGTGTGGTTCTGGCAGTACATACGGCGCGTCCATGGTCAACAAGCCTGTGGCAGAAGTCGTTGCTCTCCTCGGGCGGGATGATTTTCCAAAGCTCCATCTCCACCTTTTTCGGGTCCTTTATTCCATCTACAAGTCCTATACGGTTGCAAAGGCGTATGCAGTGAGTATCGGTGACGATGGCAGGCTTGCCGTACACATCACCCATTATCAGGTTGGCACTCTTTCTGCCAACTCCCGGAAGCTTCAGCAGATCAGTCATATTGTCAGGTACAAGACCGCCGAAATCATCGCAAAGCATCCTCATGCAGGCGCTTATATCACGGGCCTTACTCTTTCCGAGACCACATGGGCGCACAATTTCCTCTATGTCGGAAACCTCTGCAGCAGCGAGAGCCTCGATGGAAGGATATTTCTTGAACAAATCCACCACGACCACATTAACGCGGGCATCAGTGCACTGGGCTGCAAGCCTTACAGATACGAGCAGCTTCCAGGCCTCATCGTACTCAAGAGTGCAGTCGGTGCGAGGATACGCGGTTTTTAGTCTTTTTATTACTTCAAGGGCTAATTTTTCTTTTGTCATATGAGCCTCCTTATTCTTTATTTTATAGTATACAAAATTGCGCAGAGATTGTAAAATGGATTTACGTGAGAGGAACAGTATGAATAACAGATATACAATAGAAGTAACAAGAAAAAGAATAAAAAATATGTATCTTCGTGTGAAGGACACGGATGGCACGCTATCAGTGAGTGCACCCTATGGTATGAGCAATACGGAAATCAGAAAATTCGTGGAAAGCAAATCAGACTGGATTGAGCGTACCATGCAGGAAATGCTTGTCGCAAGACAGCTTAAGGAACAGGAGCCGGTTTTGGCACCCTTCATGGAGAGGGAGATACGTCTGGAGCTTAAAAGGCAGCTGCAGAGGCTTATCGACAAATGGGAGCCGGTTATGGGCGTGAAGTCAGCTGGCTTTACAATAAAGAAGATGAAGACAAGGTGGGGCTCATGCAATGTGAAGTCACATCATTTGAATTTTAACCTCCTGCTGGCTAAGGTGCCGCCGGAGTGCGCAGAGTATGTGGTGGTTCACGAGCTTACACATCTGCTTGAGCCAAGCCACAATGCCAGGTTCTGGTCGCTGATGGAATATTATCTGCCGGGAAGCAAAGAACTGCGTAAACAACTTGCTGGCTTTTCTGCGAAGGATATGATATGATACTAAAAAGACCCACTTAGAGAAAGGAAGCTTCAAATGGAATTTTGGGATATATACGATAAGGATAAAAAGCCGACAGGCCGTACCATGAAAAAAAACGACTGGATACTTAAGGATGGAGAGTATCATCTTTCAGTGCTTGGCGTGATTCACAGACCTGATGGCAGGTTCCTTATCACACAGCGTGTCATGACAAAGGCATGGGCACCGGGCTGGTGGGAGGTTTCAGGAGGAGCCGCACAGGCAGGTGAGAGCTCATTTACCGCAGTCTGCAGAGAGGTAAAGGAAGAGGTAGGCCTTGACGTATCACAGTGTCCGGGAGAGCTTGCCTACACCTATCACAGGGAGAATCCGGGTGAGGGTGACAATTATTTTGTGGATGTTTACCGCTTTGAGCTTGATTTTAATGAGTCTGACGTACAGATTCAGACAGAGGAGGCACTCGGCTTTAAAATTGCCACACTCGATGAGATAAAAGAGCTTGCTGCGCAGGGAGTGTTCCTGCACTACGACAGCATAAAGCAGGTATTTGAAAACTAACAGCTATGATAATAAGATAACATAGAATTATAAGGAGCAGATTATGGCATTACCAAAGGACCCGGTTATGCTGCTTAGCTTTGTGAACACACAGCTTCGGGACAACTATTCAGGCCTGAAGGAGCTTGCGGCAGCATATGATATTGATGAGAAAGAGCTTTGCGACAAGCTAGCGCAGATTGATTACAAATATGATGAGACTGTCAATCAGTTTAAGTAGATTTCAGCATACATATTAAAAGTGATGGAAGGATAAGATAATGGAGACATGCTGCGATTTTTGTGCATACAATGAATATGACGAGGATGATGAGGAGTATTATTGCTCGGTAAATATGGACGAGGATGATATGGCGAGATTTGTCCAGAGCAGCTATAAGCGCTGCCCGTTTTACCGCTCAGGCGATGAATACAGGGTTGTCCGTCACCAGATGTGAAGCATTATAACAAAATATAATAAATATAATTAAAAAATAAATTGCATTAATCAATTTAAGGCTGTATAATGAATTGGTTATTTTAAAAATTAAGAATTTACAAATATACAAAGCATATTGATA
The DNA here is from genome assembly GCF_977054825.1 of Agathobacter sp. NCBI lineage: Bacteria > Bacillati > Bacillota > Clostridia > Lachnospirales > Lachnospiraceae > Agathobacter > Agathobacter sp. Next base: position 74,548 of record NZ_CDRTEH010000006.1, on the reverse strand, counting down.
AGGAGGAAAATTATGCCTGTAAAATACGTGTTCGTCACCGGTGGAGTTGTTTCCGGTCTTGGAAAAGGAATTACCGCAGCGTCTCTTGGACGTCTTTTAAAAGCTCGTGGATACAAGGTGACAATGCAGAAGTTCGATCCATACATTAATATTGATCCGGGTACCATGAACCCAATCCAGCACGGAGAGGTGTTTGTAACAGACGATGGAGCTGAGACAGACCTTGACCTGGGACACTATGAGCGTTTTATTGACGAGAGCCTTACAAAGAACTCAAACGTCACCACAGGAAAGGTATACTGGTCAGTATTACAGAAGGAGCGTCGGGGTGATTACGGCGGAGGAACAGTACAGGTTATCCCTCATATTACAAATGAGATAAAGAGCAGATTCTACAGAGATTTCACATCTGAGGATACCACAATCGCAATCATTGAGGTGGGCGGTACCGTCGGCGATATCGAGAGCCAGCCGTTCCTTGAGGCAATCAGACAGTTCCAGCATGAGGTGGGACACGACAATGCCATCCTGTGTCACGTGACACTGATTCCATACATCAAAGCATCCGGAGAGCTCAAGACAAAGCCTACACAGGCCAGCGTAAAGGAGCTTCAGGGCATGGGAATCCAGCCGGATATCATCGTATGCCGTTCGGAGCATGAGCTTGACCAGAAGCTTAAGGACAAGATTGCACTGTTTTGTAACGTGCCAAATTCACACGTATTACAGAACCTTGATGTGGAGTATCTCTATGAGGCACCACTTGCCATGGAGCAGGAGAATCTTGCAAAGGTTGCATGCGAGTGCTTGAATCTCGACTGTCCTGAGCCGGATCTTGCAGACTGGAAGCAGATGGTTGAGGATCTCCGTCATCCTGATAAAGAGGTAAAGATCGCACTTGTCGGAAAATATACAGCACTTCACGATGCATACATTTCAGTTGTTGAGGCACTGAAGCATGGCGGTATCCCTGAGCATACCACAGTCGATATAAAGTGGGTTGACTCAGAGGAGCTTAATGATGACAATGCAGCAGAGGTATTCAAGGGTATTCAGGGAATTATCGTTCCGGGAGGCTTTGGAGACCGTGGTGTTGAGGGCATGATTGCAGCAGCCAAGTATGCAAGGGAGAACAATATCCCATATCTGGGACTCTGCCTTGGAATGCAGGTGGCAATCATCGAGTATGCGCGCCACGTATGTATGTTCCATGATGCGCACAGTATAGAGCTTGATCCAAACACTACTCATCCGGTTATCGCACTTATGCCTGACCAGAACGGAATAGAGGATATCGGTGGTACACTGAGACTGGGCTCTTATCCATGCGTACTTGACAAGACATCAAAGGCATATCAGGTATATGGCACAGAGAATATTAGCGAGCGTCATCGTCATCGTTATGAGGTCAACAATGACTACAGAACAGCTCTCACAGAGCATGGTATGAAGCTTTGCGGTACATCACCTGATGGCAGAATCGTGGAGATGATTGAGATTCCTGAGCATCCGTGGTTTATCGCCACACAGGCACATCCGGAGCTTAAGTCTCGTCCGAACCGTCCACATCCGCTTTTCCATGGCTTCATAGAGGCGGCAAACAAGGTGAGTAGATAATTTTTCGTTATATTTAATACAATATTTAGAAAGTGCGGTTGATTTTGACCGCACTTTTTTTTATAATAAAGTGAAGCTTCGCACTTTATAAATTGTGAGGAGCCGGTTTCATAGGAATGACTATAAAAATTGCTTTGAAGCTTGTAATAAATAAGAAAAGAACGGAGAAAATATGGATAATCAGGGACCTAATAACTATAACTACAATAACGGACCGGGCAATAATGGGTCCGGTGGAAACGGAAATAACGGTGGCAACAGACCGGGTGGAAACGGAAACGGCGGCAGGAACAATCGTGGCGGACAGGGTATCATGGCATTTATCCTGCTGACACTCGTGGCACTGTTTGTGTATGCACTTATCTCAAACAGCATATCGCATGCCAGCACACAGGAAAAGTCATACAGTGATTTCATAAAGCAGCTCGACAAGGGCAATGTCAAGAGCGTGGAGTTTGATTCCTACGAGATAGACTACAAGCTTGTGGATGACGGACACAAGGATTATGACATCACATATTATACAGGACGTGTGGCTGATGATGAGCTCGTGCCGACACTCAAAAAGGCAAAGACCTCAGAGGGCAAGTCTATCGAGATAAAGGCAGCAATACCTGATAATACATCTACATGGATTTTCAATATATTAAGCTTTATAGTTCCGCTTATTTTACTGTGGGTGCTTTTAGCATTTGTTTCAAAGAAGATGGGTGGCAGCATGGGAATGGGAGTCGGCAAATCGACTGCCAAGGTATATGTGGAGAAGTCCACAGGTGTCACCTTCAAGGATGTTGCGGGACAGGATGAAGCCAAGGAATCACTCCAGGAGGTTGTTGATTTTCTTCACAATCCAAAGAGATATACAGATATCGGAGCCAAGCTTCCTAAGGGTGCGCTTCTCGTGGGACCTCCGGGAACAGGTAAGACACTTCTTGCCAAGGCAGTAGCGGGAGAGGCAGGAGTACCGTTCTTCTCACTTGCAGGTTCAGATTTTGTGGAGATGTTTGTCGGAGTCGGAGCTTCGAGAGTGCGTGATTTGTTCAAGGAAGCCCAGAAGATGGCACCATGTATCATCTTTATCGATGAGATAGATGCAATAGGAAAGAGCCGTGACAGCAGATACGGCGGTGGCAATGACGAGCGTGAGCAGACCTTAAACCAGCTCCTTGCAGAGATGGATGGCTTTGATACATCAAAGGGATTACTTATATTAGCAGCAACTAACCGCCCTGAGGTGCTCGATAAGGCGCTTCTTCGTCCGGGACGTTTTGACAGAAGAATCATAGTTGACAAGCCTGACTTAAAGGGACGTCTGGAGACCTTAAAGGTACACTCAAAGGATGTCAAGATGGATGAGTCGGTAGACCTTGATGCACTGGCACTGGCAACAGCTGGACTTGTGGGCTCGGATCTTGCCAACATGATTAATGAGGCTGCCATCAACGCAGTCAAAAACGGCAGACAGCTTGTAAACCAGGCAGACCTCTTTGAGGCCTTCGAGCTTGTTGCAGTCGGCGGCAAGGAAAAGAAGGACCGTGTCATGAGCGATAAAGAGAGAAAAATTGTCTCATATCATGAGGTAGGACATGCACTTGTATCAGCCCTGCAGAAAAACACAGAGCCTGTACAGAAAATCACAATCGTACCACGTACCATGGGAGCACTCGGATATACACTCCAGACTCCTGAGGAGGAGAAATACCTTGAGACAAAGGACGAGCTTCTTGCCAAAATCACAACATATATGGCAGGACGTGCCGCAGAGGTGCTGGTATTTAACTCAGTCACAAGCGGAGCCGCAAATGATATAGAAAATGCCACAAAGATAGCCCGTGCCATGGTAACTATGTACGGAATGTCAGATAAATTCGGCATGATGTGCCTGGCAACAGTACAAAACCAGTACTTAGAGGGCGGAGCAGGATTAATCTGCGGAGAAAATACAGCATCGCAGATAGATGATGAGGTGCTCTCAATCATCAACAGCAGCTACGCAGAGGCCATGAAGCTCCTCGATGAAAATAGAGAAATCCTCGATAGTATATCAGATTATCTCTACGAGAAGGAAACAATCACAGGCAAGGAATTCATGAAGATGTTCCGCGATATGAAGGGACTCCCGGATCCGGACGAGGAGAAGAATGACGAAGAGAACAAAGAGCAGGAGGCCGCACAGAATGATGATGCACAGAAAGATGTGACATCGGCAGCAGATCCACTCCTCCGTAACGCCATAGACCAGCCTGCAGATACAAATGAATCTTCCGGATATACAGCGTCGAATAATTAGTACCTTATAGGGCAATTTTCGAACATAACGAGCAACCAAGCAATTTTCGCGCAGCGAAAGAGCAGTAGAAAAGAGTTTCGCACACATAAGCTGAAAAAGCCGGAGGGTACACAGTGTGTTCAGAAGGAAAATATGAACTGCCGCGGTTTTCCAAACAAGAGAATGAACGAAAAAGCCTTGCAAACAAAGAAAACCAAACAGAGAGAAAACCCGCGGCTGACTTCATATTTTCCTGAGGAATACACTGTGTGCCATGCCGGCAACCCCACAACCTAAAAGAGCGAATATGGAAAATACATTTGATATCAAAGAAGAATTAAAAAAACTCCCGGATGCCCCGGGAGTTTATATTATGCATGACAAGGATGATGTAATCATATATATCGGCAAAGCCAAAAGCCTGACAAAGCGAGTACATCAGTACTTTCAGGCGAGCCACAATGAGGGCATCAAGAAAAAACAGATGGTAGAGCATATAGATCATTTTGAGTATATAGTCACCGACTCTGAGCTTGAGGCCCTTGTTTTGGAGTGCAACCTGATAAAGGAGTACACACCAAAGTACAACACCATGCTTCGCGATGACAAGACATATCCGTACATCAAGGTGACACTGGGTGAGGACTATCCGAGGGTTTTGTTTTCGCGTCAGATGAAAAAGGACAAGTCACGTTATTTTGGCCCGTATACGAGTGCCTCAGCGGTGAAAAGCTCGATAGATCTGATAAACAAAATCTATAAGCTTCGCACCTGCAACCGCAGGCTGCCGCGTGATATAGGCGCAGACCGGCCGTGCCTCAACTATCATATACACCAGTGCAGTGCGCCCTGCCAGGGCTATGTGACGAAGGAAGAGTATGCCGTAGCGGTAAAGGGCGCGATAGATTTCCTAAACGGTGACTATGAGCAGACAATAAAGGCCCTTAGCGATAAAATGCTAAAGGCCTCAGAGAGCATGGAGTTTGAGAAGGCGGCCGAGTATAGGGATCTGATAAACAGTGTGAAGCAGGTGGCACAGAAGCAGAAGATAACAAATGCCGACGGCGAGGATAAGGATATCATTGCGCTTGCAAATGACGATACGGATGCTGTGGTGCAGGTATTTTTCATAAGAAACGGAAAGCTGATAGGCAGAGACCATTTCCATGTGAGGGTCGGAAGTGAGGAGGCGGCGGATGATGTGCTGAACAACTTCGTGAAGCAGTTTTATTCCGGAACGCCGTTTATACCGCGAGAGGTCATGCTGCAGAGCGAGATAGAGGATATGGACGTTTTGGAGCAGTGGCTCAGTGAAAAGCGAGGCAGGCGTGTGAATATAAAGGTGCCGCAGAAGGGCATGAAGGAAAAGCTTGTCGAGCTCGCCTACAAGAACGCACTCTTAGTGCTCAGCCAGGATAAGGAGCGCATAAAGAGAGAAGAGGGCCGCACAATAGGAGCTGTAAAGGAAATCGAGGGACTTTTGGGATTACAAGGCTTAAACCGTATGGAGGCCTACGATATTTCCAATATCAACGGCTTTGAGACAGTCGGCTCCATGATAGTGTATGAGAAGGGCAAGCCTAAAAAGAGCGATTACAGAAAGTTTAAGCTTCGCACCGTTACGGGACCTGATGATTATGCGTCAATGCACGAGGTGCTCACACGCCGCTTCACACATGGCATGGAAGAGCAGAGGCAGCTTGAAAAAGACGGTTCGCCACAGGAAATCGGCAGCTTCAACCGTTTTCCGGATATCATAATGATGGATGGTGGAAGAGGTCAGGTAAATATATGCCTTCAGGTGCTTTCCGAGCTGGGACTTCACATACCTGTGTGCGGCATGGTAAAGGATGATTTTCACCGCACAAGAGGTCTTTACTACAACAATGTGGAGATACCTATCGACCGCCACGGTGAGGGCTTCAAGCTCATCACGAGAATACAGGATGAGGCACACCGCTTTGCGATAGAATTTCACAGGTCGCTGCGCTCAAAGAGCCAGGTACATTCGGTGCTTGATGATATTGAAGGCATAGGACCGGCGCGCAGAAAGGCGCTCATGCGCCGCTATCAGTCGTTAGAAAAGATAAAGGAAGCGGATGTTGAAGACCTTATGCAGACAGAGACCATGAACGAAAAAGCAGCACAGGCGGTGTATGCATTTTTCCACTCTGCCACGTAGATTTTGCCACCAAATTGTGGTATACTAAGAAGCAAATATACATCAAGGGGGACCGCAAATGAATGCATTACACTCAGTATCAGTTGCAAAGGTAGCAGAATTGCTCGATCTCAACAATCTCACAAAAGAGATGAACCTAAAGGAGAGGGCGATAGAGTGCTCGGATGTCAACAGACCGGCGCTTCAGCTCTCAGGATATTTTGATCATTTTGAGGAGAGACGAATACAGATTATCGGAAATGTAGAGTATACTTATATAGAGAAGATGAGCGACAGCGAGAAAAAAGAGCGCTACAGCCGCTTTATGGAGTTTGATATACCATGTATCATCTTCTGCAGGGATTTACAGCCGGATGAGATATTTATGGAAGAGGCCAGAGAGCACAGCATTCCTGTGCTGTCAACAGGCCGTTCCACATCAAGCTTCATGGCTGAGCTCATCTATTGTCTTGGTGAGCAGCTCGCACCATGCATCACAGTACACGGCGTGCTGGTAGATGTATACGGCGAGGGAGTAATGATCACAGGAGAGAGCGGTATCGGAAAGAGTGAGGCCGCACTCGAGCTCATCAGACGAGGCCATCGTCTCGTGACGGATGATGTGGTAGAAATCAGAAAGATCAACGAGCATACGCTCATGGGCACATCACCTGAGATAACAAGACACTTTATAGAGCTTCGAGGCATCGGAATCATCGATGTCAAGACACTTTACGGAGTAGAGTGTGTAAAGGAAAAACAGCAGATAGACCTCGTAATCAAGCTCGAGGACTGGAAAAAGGAGGCAGAGTACGACAGACTCGGCCTCGAGGAAGAATATGCCGAGTATCTCGGCAACAAGGTAGTGTGTCATTCACTGCCAATCAGACCGGGACGTAATCTGGCGGTCATCGTAGAGACTGCAGCAGTCAATCACAGACAGAAGAAGATGGGCTACAATGCAGCTCAGGAGCTGTATCGCCGCGTTCAGGCAAATCTTACAAAAAATTCGGAGGCATAATAAATCATGGCAACAGAAAAGAAAAACGCCTGGGAGAAATATCCACAGGGACCTGAAAGAGAAAAATTATTTGCATTTGCAGAGGATTACAGAAGGTTTATATCCGGCTGTAAGACAGAGCGTGAGTGTACGTCAGCAGTTTATGCTGATGCCACAGGACATGGCTTTGTGGACCTTGATGAGCTCATTGAGACAGGAAAGAGCGTAAAGGCAGGAGATAAAATCATAGCAAACAATATGGGAAAGGGACTGGCACTGTTTATCGTGGGCAGCAAGCCACTTGAGAAGGGTATGAATATCCTAGGAGCTCATATTGATTCACCTAGAATGGACTTAAAGCAGGTGCCTTTATACGAGGACACAGACATGGCGCTTTTCGATACACATTACTATGGCGGCATCAAGAAATATCAGTGGGTTACACTGCCGCTTGCACTTCACGGAGTCATCTGCAAAAAGGATGGCAGCACAGTGACAGTCAATATCGGAGACAAGCCAAATGATCCTGTAGTGGGCGTGAGCGATCTGCTTATTCACCTGTCAGGCGAGCAGATGGGCAAGAAGGCCTCAGAGGTCATAAAGGGCGAGAGCCTTGATGTGCTGATCGGAAGCATACCGGGACCTGCAAAGGACGAGGACGACAAGGATATCAAGGAGAGAGTAAAGGCCAATATCCTTACAATACTTTCACAGGAGTACGGTGTGGACGAGGATGATTTCCTCTCAGCAGAGATAGAGGTGGTACCTGCCGGAGAGGCAAGAGACTACGGACTTGACAGAAGCATGATCATGGGCTACGGCCATGACGACAGAGTGTGTGCATATCCTTCATACAGAGCTATGCTTGAGATAGAGGGAGCACCGGAATATACAAGTGTATGCCTGCTCGTGGACAAAGAGGAAATCGGCTCAGTGGGAGCCAGCGGCATGCAGTCACGCTTCTTCGAAAACTGTGTGGCAGAGGTGATGAACCTGGCAGGAGACTACAGTGAGCTTGCAGTAAGACGTGCGCTGAAAAACTCAAAGGTACTCTCATCAGACGTATCAGCAGCCTTTGACCCGAACTATCCATCGGTTATGGAAAAGAAGAACTCAGCATACTTTGGAAAGGGCCTTGTATTCAACAAATATACAGGAGCCAGAGGCAAATCAGGCTCAAACGATGCCAACGCAGAGTATGTTGCAAGGCTTAGAAATATCATGGATACAGCAGATGTTTCCTTCCAGACAGCAGAGCTTGGAAAGGTAGACGAGGGAGGCGGCGGAACAATCGCATATATCCTCGCAAACTATGACATGAATGTTATCGACAGCGGTGTGCCGGTACTCAACATGCATGCGCCATGGGAAATTATCAGCAAGGTCGATTTATATGAGGCATTCAGAGGCTACATTGCATTTTTGAAGGAAGCATAGGCTAAAGGAATATAAGATGAATCAGACATTTGTAAAAAGTGTAACAGAACAATTGCCACAGCTTAGCCTACTGCAGGATGAGCCGATGAAAAAGCACACGACCTTCCGCATAGGAGGGCCGGCAGATTACTACGCAGAGCCTGATGCGAGTCAGATTTCAAAGCTTATAGAGATAGCAAAGGCATGCGATATGCCGGTTGCAGTGATAGGAAACGGAAGCAATCTGTTAGTAGGAGATAAGGGCATAAGAGGTCTTGTAATAGGTATCGGAAAAGGCATGTCCGAAATCGATGTTACAGAAGCTGTGGCGCAGCAAAGCACAGCGCAGGAATTCACAGCACAAGGCAACGGTCATGTTATTACGGCCGGCGCCGGTGCTATACTTGCAGCAGTGGCTGCAAAGGCAGCGGAGGCTTCACTTTCAGGGCTTGAGTTTGCATCCGGCATACCCGGAAGTGTTGGCGGAGCGGTAGTCATGAACGCAGGAGCCTACGGCGGAGAGATAAAGGATGTTTTAATCGATGCCACAGTGCTCACGGCAGAGGGAGAGCTAAAGACTGTGACAAGGGATGAGCTTGATTTATCCTATAGGCACAGCATAGTTCCGGAAAAGAGCTATATAGTGCTGTCAGCCAGATTCATGCTCACACCAAAGCCACAGGATGAGATAAAGTCATATATGGCAGAGCTTCGTGCAAAGAGAGTGGAGAAGCAGCCGCTTGAGTACCCAAGTGCAGGCAGCACCTTTAAGAGACCTGAGGGGTATTTTGCAGGAAAGCTTATCATGGATGCAGGCCTTCGAGGCTACAGCGTGGGAGATGCACAGGTGTCGGGGAAGCACTGCGGCTTTGTGGTAAATAAGGGCGAAGCCACCGCAGCAGATGTCCTGACACTCATAAAAGACGTGCAGGAAACAGTTTTAAAGCAGTTTGGAGTAAAGCTTGAACCGGAAGTTAAGATGATTGGAGAATTCTAGTGAAATTTGTAATAGTGACGGGCATGTCAGGTGCCGGAAAAAGCACAGCAATGAAAATGATGGAGGATATGGGATATTTCTGTATAGACAATCTGCCTATACAGCTGTTAGATAAGCTCATAGACTTTTCAAACACCTTCCACAGCGATGTGTCCAAGGTGGCAGTCGGCATAGATGTGCGAAACGGCTCAGGAATTGATGAGATTCCACAGACGCTCGAGCAGCTAAGGCAGAAAAACTTTCCGTATGAGATACTATTTCTCGATGCTGAGGATGAGGTGCTCGTCAAGAGATACAAGGAGACGAGGCGTAATCACCCTCTCGCAGGCAGTGAGCGCATCAATAAGGGCATCGTGCTTGAGAGGGAAAAGCTGCAGTATCTAAAGGACAATGCCGACTATATCATAGACACAAGCCAGCTTCTCACAAGGGAGCTTAAAATAGAGCTGGAAAAGATATTCGTGCAGAATGAGGATTACAAGAATCTGTTTATCACGATACTTTCCTTCGGCTTCAAGTATGGCATACCGTCGGACTCGGATATAGTCATGGATGTGAGGTTTCTGCCAAATCCCTACTATGTGGACGGATTGCGCGCGAAAACCGGCAACGATAAGGAAATACAGGACTATGTCATGCAGTTTCCGGAGGCGAATGAGTTTATCGACAAGCTTGATGATATGATAAAGTTTCTCATTCCAAACTATATCTCTGAGGGCAAGAACCAGCTTGTCATATCCATAGGCTGCACCGGAGGCAAGCACCGCTCGGTAACGCTTGCAAACGAGCTGTACAAGAGGCTTAGCGGCTGCAATGATTATGGACTTAAGATAGAGCATCGCGACATAGGAAAGGATGCATTGAGAGGTAAATAATATGTCATTTTCCAGTGATGTAAAGGAAGAGCTGGCAAAGCAGATATCAAAAAGCAGGCACTGTCAGCTAGCTGAGCTTGCAGGCATCATAGAGCTCTCGGGCCGTATCAATGAAAAAACAAACAGCCTTGAGCTAGACACCGAAAACCTGCTGCTTTTAAATAAATATGCAACACTTATGAAGCGTGCCTTTGGCACAGATACCACAAAGGCACTGGATGAGCAGGATACAAGTAAGATACTTGCAGCACTTAAAATCACGGCATTGCCTGTAAACAGACAGACCACAGACGGACTGCTTCTGATGCAGACCTGCTGTAAGAGAGCCTTTATCAGAGGAGCTTTTATGGCGGCAGGCTCGATAAGCGACCCCAACAAGGCATACCATTTTGAGATAGTGTGTCACACAAAGGAGCAGGCAAAGCAGCTTCAGGAGCTCTTATGCGGCTTCGATACTGATGCCAAGATAGTGGAGCGTAAGGGACACTATGTAGTGTACATAAAGGAGGGCGCCCACATCGTGGACAGTCTCAACATCATGGAGGCGTATGTGTCGCTCATGAAGCTGGAAAATGTGCGCATATTAAAGGAAATGCGAAACAGTGTAAACCGTAAAGTAAACTGTGAGACCGCAAACATCAGCAAGACTGTGAATGCGGCAGTAAAGCAGATAGAGGATATCAGACTGATACAGAAAATGAGAGGACTCGATGATTTGCCGGCGCAGCTTCGTGAGATGGCGCTGCTTAGGCTTGAATATCCGGATGCACCGCTAAAGGAGCTTGGAGGATATCTGGACCCGCCAATGGGCAAATCGGGAGTCAACCACAGGCTTAGAAAATTATCGGCGATTGCGGAGGAACTGAGATAGATGAAGAAAAAGCTTTTATTTGTATTTAATCCCAAATCAGGCAAGGGGCTCATAAAGGAGCATCTGGTAAATATCGTGGACATCATGACAAAGGCTGGATACAAAATCACCATTTATCCTACACAGTGTCAGGGAGATGCCATAAAAAAGGTCAGAAAAAAAGCTAAAAAGTATGACCTTGTAGTGTGCAGCGGTGGAGACGGTACCCTCGATGAGGTAGTGACCGGCATGGAGCAAAGCGATGTAAATGTACCGATAGGATACATCCCTGCGGGCAGCACCAATGACTTTGCAAACTCCCTCGGCATACCAAAAAATATGGAGGAGGCCGCAAGAGTTGCCGTAAACGGCACTCCGTTCCCGTGTGATGTGGGCGGCTTCAACGGAGATACCTTCGTGTATGTCGCAGCCTTTGGTCTTTTTACAGAGGTATCCTACCAGACCTCACAGCAGATGAAGAATATACTGGGACACGCCGCATATATTTTAGAGGGCGCAAAGCACCTGATGGATATCACCTCGTACAGGATGAAGGTGAGCCATGACGGTGAGACAATAGAGGATGAGTTTATATTTGGAATGGTGACAAATTCCCTTTCGGTAGGAGGCTTTAAGGGCATATCCGGTCCGGACGTGCTGCTTGACGACGGCCTTTTCGAGGTGACACTCATCAAGAATCCAAAGAACCCGATCGAGCTCAATAAGATACTTGCGGGGCTTACAAACCGTGAAAATGATAATGAGCTCATCTACTCCTTCAAGACCAGTGAGATGCATGTGGAGAGCGATGAGGAGGTACCGTGGACTCTCGACGGAGAATATGGCGGCAGCCACACGGATCTGACCATCACAAATTTAAACAAACAGATTACCATTATGTGCTGACAAACACAAAATCGGACACAAAATAGTAATAGTACACAATTTTTTGTCTGATTGTGTTAAAAATTTAACTTTATTTTTATAAGGTTATGTAATATAATAACATTAGCTTTTAATTAACAGGAGGAAAAAATATGTTAGTATCTGCAACAGAAATGCTTAAGAAAGCAAAAGAAGGACATTACGCAGTAGGTCAGTTCAACATCAACAACCTTGAGTGGACAAAATCAGTACTTTTAACAGCAGAGGAGCTTAAGAGCCCTGTAATCCTTGGTGTATCTGAGGGTGCCGGAAAGTACATGACAGGCTTCGGTACAGTAGCAGCAATGGTTAAGGCTATGCATGACGAGCTCGGTATCACAGTACCTGTAGCACTTCACCTTGATCACGGCACATACGAAGGATGCTACAAGTGCATCAAGGCCGGCTTCACATCAATCATGTTCGACGGATCTCATTATCCAATCGATGAGAACGTTGCAAAGACAAAAGAGTTAGTAGCAGTTGCTCATGCAATGGGCATGTCTATCGAGGCTGAAGTTGGTTCAATCGGTGGCGAGGAAGACGGAGTTGTTGGAATGGGCGAGTGCGCAGATCCAGACGAGTGCAAGAGAGTTGCTGATCTTGGTGTAGATATGCTTGCAGCAGGAATCGGAAACATCCACGGAAAATATCCTGCAAACTGGCAGGGACTCAGCTTTGAGACTCTTGACGCTATCCAGCAGAAGACAGGTGTTATGCCATTAGTACTTCACGGTGGTACAGGAATCCCAGCTGATATGATCAAGAAAGCAATCGACCTTGGAGTATCTAAGATCAACGTTAACACAGAGTGCCAGCTTTCATTCGCAGATGCAACACGTAAATACATCGAGGCCGGAAAGGATCTTGAGGGCAAGGGATTTGACCCTCGTAAGCTTCTTGCTCCTGGTGCTGAGGCTATCAAGGCAACAGTTAAGGAGAAGATGGAGCTTTTCGGATCAGTTGGAAAGGCTGAATAATATTATTGCAATTTAGTATTTTTGCACATACTACTTTACAAAATATTTATATCTTGTAGTAAAATTTTATAAAACTTAACTTTTTTAACATAAACACTTGATTTTTGATGCTCAAAGGAGTATCTTAATTTCAGAAATAATGTTAAGCGAAATGAACGAGGGCGTTCCACCATAGATGGAGTGCCCTCTTTTTTAATGAACTAAGAAGTCCGGCATAAAACAAGAACATTCGAGTTTATATGTTGTGCAGCAGTTTAAACATTATTTGAAAATAACAATTCACTCAAGGGGATTGATGAACAGAAAGGATGTAAGATATGAGCGAACAGGAATATTTCAACGTAGCAGACATCTTTGGAGAGAACGTATTCAACGATGCAGTTATGCAGGAGCGTCTTCCAAAGAAGGTTTACAAGAAGCTCCATGAGGTTATGGACGAAGGAAAGGAGCTTGATCTCGAGACTGCTGATGTTATCGCACACGAGATGAAGGAATGGGCCATTGAGAAGGGTGCAACACACTATACACATTGGTTCCAGCCACTTACAGGCGTTACTGCTGAGAAGCATGATTCATTTATCACTTCTCCAATGCCAAACGGAAAAGTACTTATGAGCTTTTCAGGAAAAGAGTTAATAAAGGGTGAGCCGGATGCTTCATCTTTCCCATCAGGTGGTCTTCGTGCTACATTTGAGGCAAGAGGATATACAGCCTGGGATTGTACATCACCTGCATTTGTAAGACAGGACGCAGCAGGCGCAACACTTTGCATTCCAACAGCCTTCTGTTCATACACAGGCGAGGCTCTTGATCAGAAGACACCTCTTCTTAGATCAATGGAAGCAATCAACGATCAGGCACTGAGACTTCTTAGATTATTCGGAAATACAACATCAAAGAAGGTTACTCCTTCAGTCGGACCTGAGCAGGAGTACTTCATTGTAGACCGTGAGAAGTATTTACAGAGAAAGGATCTCATCTTCACAGGACGTACACTTTTCGGAGCTATGCCTCCAAAGGGACAGGAGATGGATGATCATTACTTCGGAGCTATCCGTGAGAGAATCGCAGCTTACATGAGAGATGTAAACAAGGAGCTCTGGAAGCTTGGTGTTTCAGCTAAGACACAGCACAACGAGGTAGCACCTGCACAGCACGAGCTTGCACCTATCTATGCTGAGTGCAACGTAGCTGTTGACCACAACCAGCTCATCATGGAGACACTCAAGAAGGTGGCAGGACGTCACGGACTCCAGTGCTTACTTCATGAGAAGCCATTCGCAGGAGTTAACGGTTCAGGAAAGCATGACAACTGGTCAATCACAACAGATGACGGTATCAACTTACTTGAGCCTGGCAAGACACCACATGACAATGTACAGTTCTTACTTGTACTCACATGTATGTTAAAGGCAATCGACGAGCATGCAGCACTTCTTCGTGCGGCAGCAGCAGATGTAGGAAATGATCACAGACTTGGAGCTAACGAGGCACCACCTGCAATCCTTTCTATCTACCTTGGAGATCAGCTTGGAGACGTATTGAACCAGCTTATCTCAACAGGTACAGCTACACACAGCTTAAAGGGTGAGAAGCTTGAGACAGGTGTTAAGACAATTCCTGATTTCATGAAGGATGCTACAGACCGTAACCGTACATCACCATTCGCATTCACAGGAAACAAGTTCGAGTTCCGTATGGTTGGTTCACAGGATTCTGTTGCACAGGCCAACATCGTACTCAACACAATCGTTGCTGAGGCGTTCTCAGACGCTTGTGATATACTTGAGAAGGCAGACAACTTCGACCTCGCTGTACATGATCTCATCAAGGATTACGCAGTAGAGCACCAGAGAATCGTATTCAACGGAAACGGATACTCAGATGAGTGGGTAGCTGAGGCAGAAAGACGTGGACTTCCAAACATCAAGTCTATGGTAGATGCAATCCCTGCATACGTTGCTCCTGAGTCAGTTGCAGCATTCGAGAAGTTCGGCGTATTTACAAAGACAGAGCTTGAGAGCCGTGCCGAGATTGAGTATGAGACATATGCAAAGACTATTAATATAGAAGCAAAGGCTATGATTGATATTGCCGGAAAGCAGATTATTCCTGCAGTTATCAAGTATGTTACATCACTTGCACAGTCAGTTAACTCAGTTAAGAGTGCAGTTGCTGATGCAGATGTATCTGTTCAGTCAGAGCTTCTTACAGAGAGCTCAGCTCTTCTCTCAGATGCACAGGTTGCACTTGCAAAGCTTAAGGATGAGACAGCAAAGGCCGGTGCTATGGAAGAGGGCAGAGAGCAGGCTGTTTACTACAGAGATGCTGTAAAGACTGCTATGGATGCACTCCGTGCTCCTGTTGATGAGCTTGAGATGATCGTCGACAAAGAGATGTGGCCAATGCCATCATACGGCGATTTAATCTTCGAGGTTTAATCCTTGAATTTAACATAATAATAAAATGGAGACATTTTGCTGAACCACGAAGCTGTGGAAATTGGTGAAGTGTCTCTATTTTTTTATAAATTTTACTTTCGATAAAATGAAAAAATGAAAGAAGAAACAGGAAAGAGAGGACATAACTATGACAGAAGAGATTAGTGGAGTAATTTTCGGAGTCTGGTTCCTTATTGGAGCAGCATTGGTATTCTGGATGCAGGCAGGTTTTGCTATGGTAGAAGCAGGTTTTACCAGAGCAAAGAATACCGGTAACATCCTTATGAAAAACCTCATGGATTTCTGTATTGGTACAGTTGTATTCATACTGATTGGTTTTTCACTTTTATTAGGAGAAGATGTACTTGGTTTTATTGGTAAGCCGGGATTTGACATCTTTACATCTTACAAAGATTTTGACTGGTCAAACTTTGTATTCAACCTGGTTTTCTGTGCGACAACAGCAACTATCGTATCAGGAGCTATGGCTGAGAGAACCAAATTTATTTCATACTGTGTTTATTCAGGAGTTATTTCGGCAGTTATTTACCCGATCGAGGCTCACTGGATCTGGGGCGGTGGCTGGCTTTCACAGCTTGGCTTCCATGATTTCGCAGGTTCATGTGCCATCCACATGGTTGGTGGTATCAGTGCTCTTGTAGGAGCTGCAATCCTTGGACCTCGTATTGGAAAGTTTACAAAGGATAAAGACGGAAAGATTACAAAGGTAAACGCTATTCCGGGACATAACATCACAATCGGTGCACTCGGTGTATTCATTCTCTGGCTTGGCTGGTATGGATTCAACGGTGCAGCAGCAAAATCAGTAGAGCAGCTTGGTTCTATTTTCGTAACAACAACAATCGCACCTGCACTTGCAACAGTAGTTTGTATGATTTTCACATGGCTCAAATATGGCAAGCCTGATGTGTCAATGTGTCTGAATGCTTCACTTGCAGGACTTGTAGCTATCACAGCAGGATGTGATGTAACAGATGCACTCGGTGCTATCATTATCGGTTCCGTAGCAGGACTTCTTGTATGCTTCGGTGTATGGTTCCTTGACTATGTACTTCGCGTGGATGACCCTGTAGGTGCTGTCGCAGTACATATGATGAATGGTATCTGGGGAACAATCGCTGTTGGTCTTTTTGCCACAAACAGTGCTCCTGGATATTCAATCGCTGATTCAAAGGGCAACGAGCTCGTAGGACTTTTCTACGGCGGTGGATTTAAGCTTTTAGGACTCCAGCTCACAGGCTTTGTTTCTGTTGCAGCATGGACAGTAGTTACTATTACAATCGTATTCCTTGTTATCAAGGCTACACTTGGACTTAGAGTTTCAGAGGAAGAGGAAATCATCGGACTTGACCCAACAGAGCATGGTCTTCCATCAGCATACGCAGGATTTGCTATCATGGATGTATCAGGTGATGTCATGGATGTCAATGAAAATACAGACCTTGGTTCTTCAGAGTATGCAACAGCTTCTCAGGCTAAGAAGGATGCAGCAGTGCCTGTTGTAAATGCAACAACACCGGCTTCAGCAAGCGGTATCCACAAGGTTGTTATTATTTCAAAGCTTACAAAGTACGACAAGCTTCGTAAGGCTATGAATGACTTAGGTGTAACAGGAATGACAGTGACACAGGTTATGGGCTGTGGTATCCAGAAGGGTGCCGGCGAGAAGTACCGTGGAGCTGAGCTTGATGCGACATTACTTCCAAAGGTTAAGGTTGAGGTAATCGTTGGCAAGATTCCGGTAGAAAAGGTTATTGAGACTGCTAAGAAGACTCTCTACACCGGACATATCGGAGATGGCAAGATCTTCGTTTACGACGTGGCACAGGTTGTCAAGGTTCGTACAGGCGAGGAAGGAATTGAGGCATTACAGGATGTAGAGTAATGCAAATTATTATCTAATCCCCTTAGCATATATACATCAACAAAAACCCCCGAGGATTTAATCCCCGGGGGTTTTGCTTTAGATAATTAAGTTATGAATTGTAATGGTTAACGATGAGTGTTAACGGTCACTGTTACCGGATGAAGCTCCGCCGGCACCGGAAGAACCGGTAGCGCCTGAACCACTAGCACCTGAGCCTGAGCCGGTAGTACCTGACCCGGTACCAGTACCGGAAGTACTTGAACCAACACCACCGGATCCGGTAGAACTTGGCCCGGTACCGGTTCCTGTACCACCTGTCTGCGTTCCTGCCGCAGTGCCATCGGTACTGCCCGGTGTCGTACCTGAATTGGTAGGATCCGTGGTGGTTGGTGTGCTGTTGATCAGCGATGTTGCATCATGTAATGTACATACGGTATTCATGAACGTATCATCTGCCATAAATTCATACTCAGGGCTGCCTGATACAGCGCCTGTTATAAATACCTTTGGTGTTTTGTTAGGACAATACGGACCGGCAATGGCTCCCGAATCTGCACAAATTTCAAGTGCAACATGATGATCGCAGTTGTCTGTCGGTACAGTGTCCGTATCAAAATATTCGGTTGTCAGCATTGATCCGCGAGGATCATTGTCACATGTTCCTTCTAAAGGCAGAAGCCCTGATTTGCTGCATACCGTGGTATTTGTTATACCATCCGGCTGTACAAAGTCTTTGGTTTCAAGTCCTTCATGGATTCTGCTCATGGCATTTTTCCATATATTCTTAGGGTAGGATGTGAGCTTGCCGGACTGTTTTGAGTTGTCATCATAGCCGCCCCATACAACACATGTGTAGTATGGCGTGTAGCCTGCCCACAGGCAGTCGCGGTTGCTTGTTGTGGTACCGGATTTACCCGCCTGGGCTATCTGGCTGTCAAAGCGAGCCAGCTTTCCGGTTCCCTGTGTCAGAACATCCTTCATGGCATCTGTAAGAAGCCATGCTGTGGTATCCTTGATTACAGTACGTGAGTCCTGTGTTTCAGTCTTGTCAAGTAATACTTTGCCATCGTGGTCAAGAACCTGAGTGTAGAACTTTGGCTCTAAGTATACTCCGCCGTTGGCTATTGTAGCATATGCACCTGTAAGCTCAAGGTTTGTGACACCCTTTGTCAGTCCGCCGAGTGCCAGTGACAGGTTTTTGTCGGAATCGGTGAGAGTTGAAATACCGAAATCCTCTGCATATTTGTAACCGAGCTCAACCCCGATATCCTGTAAGGTTTTGACTGTTACAATATTGATGGACTTTGTTATTGCCCATCGGATGGAGGTAAAGCCTCCGAATGATTTGTCATAGTTGTTGAAGGTTTTTGAACCTACTGTAAACGGTGCATCATCCTGCACGGATGCAAGAGTTTTGCCACCTGCATCGAGAGCAGCAGCATAGCAGCCGATTATCTTGAAAGTAGAGCCGGGCTGTCTGCATGTATCTGTGGCTCTGTTCCATGTCCTGTTGCCGGCTTTGTCACCGCGACCGCCGACCAGTGCCTTTACCTCACCGGTGCTGTGATCGATGACTGTCATGGCAACCTGCGGCTCCAGCGTGATATTGACGGATTCAGAGCCCTCCACGATGGAATCGCCCTCCTCAAGTACATCCTGCTCGTACTGTGCAATAGCTGCGTTACATTCGTCAGGGCTTGAGTAGTTGATGCTGAAATCTTCATTGTTGGTTTTCTTCTTATAAAAAGAGAGCATGGTCTGGTTCGTGTAAGTCTTGTATGAACCGTCAGCCTTTTTTACCTCGAAGGAAAGCTGGAACGAATACTTTGCATCGGACGGATAGTTGGATGGATTGTTTGCTTCCTCGTCGCATATGGTCTGCATAGTAAGGTCCTGTGTCGATTTGATGGTCAGTCCGCCCTGATAAATCAGCTTGTAGGCTTCTGTCTCAGAGTAACCGGCGGCTGTGAGATCGTCGAACACGTTGTCGATGAGTGCATCAATAAAGTATGAGTTCACGGAGCCTGAGCTGGCAGTGTTGTACTCAGCGATTCTTGAGTAGACATCATCGGCCATGGCCTCATCATATTGGGCCTTGGTGATATAGCCCTGATCCTTCATGTTATTCAGCACCTTTTCACGTCTCTTGGCATTTTTGTCAGGGTGAGTGATAGGGTTGTAGCCGGATGGATTCTGAGTGATACCTGCGATGACTGATGCTTCGGAAAGCGTGAGCTCTGAGACATCCTTGTTAAAGTACTTCTTGGATGCGGCCTGCACACCGAGGGTATTGGCCCCCAGATTGACCGAATTCATGTAGTTTTCAAGAATCCAGTCCTTGTCTTTTACCTGCTTTTCGAGCTCGAGAGCAAGGTACTGCTCCTGAATCTTTCTCTGAAGCTTTTCTACAAAGGAAGTCTCGCTTGTCCAGCTGGTCAGTACGTTGTTCTTGATGAGCTGCTGAGTTATCGTGCTGGCTCCCTCACTGAATCTGCCCTTTGACAGACCTGAGATAAAAGCTCTTCCGATACCATGCAGGTCGATGCCGTTGTGGTCGTAAAAGCGTTCGTCCTCGATTGCAACAAAAGCATGCTGCAAGTCTAGCGGAATCTCATCGATGGTGACATACTGCCTGTTTGCCCCCTGACCTACGAGTGTGGCGGTTTCTTCTCCGTTTGCCGCCAGAACGGTAGTTGAGTAGCCGGTAGGAGTGACATCGATCTTTGATATGTCAGGTGCGGAATCAATGATTCCCCTCATGACACCGATTCCTGAACTGATGCCGGCTGCGCCTGCTACAATTACTACAACCAGAAGAATCTTTAGGACAATGAGCTTGAACTTGTTCTTGACCTTTGAGCTCTTATTGTCATATTTCCGGAGCAGCTGCATCGTAGCTTTTTTGCCGTAATTCATATATAGGCCTCCTTGTCATTATAAAGATTTGTAATCTTGTTTGTATATACTGCAATTATAAAATAAACAGTATACATTATTATATCAAATATAGCATTTAAATGCAATTTACAGATTGGATTTCATATTATATAATACAGGTAATAATTACAGCGCGATAAAGGT
Source organism: Agathobacter sp. (assembly GCF_977054825.1). NCBI lineage: Bacteria > Bacillati > Bacillota > Clostridia > Lachnospirales > Lachnospiraceae > Agathobacter > Agathobacter sp. The sequence goes on along the minus strand of NZ_CDRTEH010000006.1, from coordinate 54,049 downwards.
GTCTTTAAGAGGCAGGACTGTAATCGGGCTATATCAGGATGGAAAGAATATCATATGTCAGAGAATACTATAGGCCTGTACGTGTACAAGGGCGGACAGGGCGAGATAACAGAGAAGAAATCAAGGTTTATAGCAACCGTAAGGCCGGTAGAGTCCGAGGAGGAGGCTGTAAGCTTTATCAATGAGACGAAAAAGAAATACTGGGATGCAAGGCACAATTGCAGTGCCTTTGTTATAGGAAAGAGGCAGGAGCTGACTCGCTGCTCGGATGACGGAGAGCCGGCAGGCACCGCAGGCCGACCTATGCTTGATGTGCTCCTTAAGGAAAATATCCACAATGCCGCTGTTGTTGTGACGAGATACTTCGGTGGGGTGCTGCTTGGAACAGGAGGCCTTGTGCGTGCGTATCAGCAGGCCACAAAGGCGGGGCTTTCGGCAAGTGAGATAATAGAGAAGAAGGATGGTACTGTTCTTTTTATCAGGACGGACTATACCGGAATCGGAAGACTCCAGTATCTGTTTGCACAGGAGAAGCTTACGGTGATGGACACAGCGTATGAGGCCGATGTGCTCGTAAAAGCCGTTATCCCGGAAAATGATAAAAAACGCATAGAAAAAACAATCATAGAGCAGACAAACGGCACAGCAAAGCTTGAGTGGGGTGATGAGGTGACATTTGCTGAATATGACGGCGGTGTGTTGCTGTTTACAAATTAGCTGGCCGAAAGTTAGCCGGGGCTCACATTTTAGCAGGACAAGCAGCATTTATATCAATTACATTCAATTAAAATAAAAAAATGCTTGACACTATATAATCACATGTGTATAATATCTTTTGTTGAGACAACACATTGGCCCATCGCCAAATGGTAAGGCAACGGACTCTGACTCCGTCATTTCAAGGTTCGAATCCTTGTGGGCCAGCTAAAGAGAACTTCAATAGAAGTTCTCTTTTTTTCTTGTGTAATAATGCGATTTGTTATAAAATAAAAACGTATATGACTTAAATGGTTATAGAAGGATGGTGTGATATGAACAAGAATTTTTTAAGAATTATTAATCTTATAGAAGAACTCGGCTCTGAAAAAAAGACACCAATTACTATACAGCAATACCAGGATATCATTAATAAAAGCTCAAATCTTTGGATGTCCAATGGTGTGGATGAAGCGTTTGAATTTATCAGAAGTTACTTCAATTTTATAGACTAGAGGAATTAGATATGGCTTTTTCATTTGACAGCAGAATACGTTACAGCGAGGTGGATTCCTCATGCAGACTGAGCCTTACGGGTCTTACCAATTATTTTCAGGACTGTAGTGTGTTCCACTCACAGTCACATGATGTGGGAATCAGATTTCTGGCGGACAATCATATAGCATGGGTGCTTTCATCCTGGCAGATATGCATAAACAGGCTTCCGCTGCTTAATGAACAGGTAAAGATATCCACCTGGGCATATGGTATGAAGGCGTTTTACGGCTACAGAAATTTCACACTGGAAGATAAAGACGGCAGCACACTGGCATATGCCAATTCGGTCTGGGTGCTTGTTGATACACGAACCGGCAGACCGGTGAAGGTGCCGCAGGAGTTTGCGGATACATATGGTCTTGAACCACAGCTTGAGATGGAGTGTGCAAAGCGCAAGCTTCATATTCCTGATGATATGGAAAAAAAGGGTGAGATTGTGGTTCCTCAGTTTTTTATAGACAGCAACCAGCATATGAACAATGAGAAGTATGTTATGCTGGCGCAGCAGCTTCTGCCGGATGGCTTTGAGATAGCTGAGCTTCGTGTGGAGTACAGAAAAGAAGCAAAGCTTGGTGATACAGTTATATCATATGTGAAATATACATCAAATAGTGTGACAGTGGTGCTTGCGGATAAAGATAAAAAACCGTATTCGGTGGTAGAGTTTTTGAGTAAGTCGTTACCGGGAAAGTAATTATAATTCCATTATTTAACAACGATACAGTTTTGATACAGAAAGGACGGAAAAACATGAGATTAGGAGAATATCAGGAGCTTGTATGTGTAAAGAAGGTTGATTTTGGCATATATCTGTCAACATCTTCGGATTCGGAGGAGAGAGTACTGCTTCCGGCAAAGCAGATTCCGGATGGAGTAAGGACGGGAGATAAGCTTGAGGTCTTTGTATACAAGGACTCAAATGACAGGCTTATTGCCACAACAAACAAGCCAAAGTTGACACTTGGAGGGCTATCAGTGCTTACTGTCAAGGAGGTGACCAAAATAGGTGCGTTTCTTGACTGGGGGCTTGAGAAGGATCTGTTTCTTCCTTACAAGGAGATGGTCAGAAAGGTCAGTGCCGGTGATGAGATACTTGTTACATTATATATAGATAAAAGCCAGAGACTCTGTGCTACCACAAAGGGCATTTATCATATGCTCAGCACTGATTCGCCATACAAAAAGGACGATATGGTTTCAGGCCGCGTGTATGATTTCAGCGACAATTTCGGTACATTTATCGCTGTGGATGACAAATATTCAGCCAAGATACCGGTTTTTGAGAACGCCGCTTATCTGAAGCTTGGAGATGTGATAGAGGCAAAGGTCACTGATGTCAAGGCAGACGGCAAGCTTGATCTGACAATGAGGGAAAAGGCATATATTCAGATGGATTCCGACTCTGAAAAGATTCTTGAGCTGCTTGATTCATACGCAGGTGTGCTTCCGTTTTCGGAAAAGGCAAGCCCGGAGGTAATCAAGAGAGAAACAGGACTCAGCAAAAACGCATTCAAGCGTGCGGTTGGTCATTTATATAAGGAAAGAAAGATTGATCTCACAGATGGCAAAATCCGTCTGAAGAAATAACAGTCTTTTTAATAAATTTTAACAGGAAAGAAGGACAATAACATGAAAAACGTTATCAGTACAGACAAGGCACCGGCAGCAATCGGACCATATTCACAGGCTATCGAGGTAAATGGCATGGTATATACATCGGGAGTGATTCCGGTAGTTCCTGAGACAGGTGAGATTCCTGAGGGCTCACAGGCACAGGCAAAGCAGGCATTTACAAATCTGTCACATCTGCTTGAGGCAGCCGGAACAAGCATGGACAATGTTGTAAAGACTACGGTTTTCATCAAGGAAATGAATGACTTTGGCGCAATCAATGAGGTATACGCCACATTTTTTGACGGAGCATACCCTGCAAGAAGCTGTGTTGAGGTTGCAAGACTTCCAAAGGATGTAATGCTCGAGGTTGAGGCTATTGCTATTAAATAAAATTATTACATAAGTATTTCATGCGACATAAGTCCTATTCGTTGGAAAATGTCAAGATTTTCTTAAGAATTCACTAAGAAAACATTGACATATATATGTTGCTTTGCTATAATGACAAAGTAATATTTGTAACAAATTCGTAATAACTGTTACAAATTCATACAACGGAGGGTAAAATGAAAGTAAATTATGTGAAACTCACAGCCGGAGTGCTTACAGGCTTTATGGCTCTGTCATCAGTGCCATATGCAGTATACGCGGCTGGACCTACTGCAGGAGTAGCTAGTTATACATCAGATATTGTTAGTACATCAAACACTCTTACAGCCGGTGTTACATCTATGTTGACAGATGTAATGTTAAAAGGTGATGAGACATCAGAGACTGCAACAGATGTTGCGGCAACAGATGCCGAGCCGGTTAAATCAGCATATGCTGATACAGCAGTTGCACAGGTTAGCGACAGTGTTAATATACGTGCGAGTGCGGACGAAAACAGCGAGTCTCTTGGAAAGCTCTATAACAATGGAATTGGAACAGTGCTTGAGACAACTGATAACGGATGGTACAAAATCCAGTCCGGTTCAGTAACAGGATATGTAAAGGGCGATTATGTTGTAGTCGGTGACGATACACTCGTACAGAGCGTAGGACGCCGCGTGGCAACAGTCAATACTGAGACACTCAAGGTCAGAACAACAGCATCTACAGATGCAGAAGTACTTGGTCTTGTGTCAGGAGAGGATGACCTCACAGTTGTAGATGAGTCCACAGACGGATGGGTAGGTGTATCTACCGCAGACGGTACCGGATATGTATCTACAGATTATGTGACACTCGATACAGAGTTCACTTATGCTGAGTCTAAGGAAGAGGAAGCAGCAAGACTTGCCAAGGAAGAGGCAGAGCGTAAGGCAGCCGAGGAGGCAGCTAGAAAGGCTGAGGAGGCAAAAGCAGCTAAGGCAGCAGCTAAAGCAGCAAAGAAGTCATCTAAGTCTTCAAGCAAATCATCTGACAGTTCTTCATCAGAGAAGAGCTATAGCACACCAAGCGGTTCAAACGGACAGGCAGTTGTTAATTATGCATCACAGTTCGTTGGCAATCCTTATGTTTACGGTGGTTCAAGTCTTACAAACGGAACAGATTGTTCAGGATTTGTAATGTCAGTTTATGCACAGTTTGGCATCAGCTTACCACATAGCTCATCAGCAATGAGAAGCGTTGGATATGGTGTGAGCACAAGCGATATGCAGCCTGGAGATATCATCTGCTATAGCGGACATGTTGCTATCTACTGTGGTGGAAACACTATTGTACATGCAAGCAACCCATCAGACGGTATCAAATATACATCACCGGCTAACTACAAATCAATCATTGCAGTTAGAAGAATTTTCTAATAAAATTCATGCCGGATAGGTAAATATGAATCTATAAAGACCTTCATCTCGATGAGATGGAGGTCTTTTTTCTGCATAGACTGTATATGATGAAAGTATTAAATGAGAGTATTATAAGAATAAACGTTATTTTTGTTTATGATATTTGAAATAAGAGGCTTCTACGATATACATATATACTTAAAAACGGGGCAAATCCAGGCAGAATGGAAAACAGGGTTGTCAAGAGTAATTTTTATCACATATATCAAAATAGCAACATGCACAAAAAAGTGGACATGCTAAACAGAATGAATTTGGATTGGGGATAAATGTGGATAACTATCAACAAAAACAAGTTTCAAAGTGCCCTAAAAATGAGTTATGCACGGAGTTATGCACATTATCCACATTTTTGAATGTGAACAAAAGAACAAGTGTTTTGTAAAGTTGTGATAAAGTTGCACTAAATTAGTAATATTTCGGAAATAATATTGACATTTTAATTGTAAATAATATGAATGAAAGACTTTATAATTGTCGGACAACTCGGAAAAGTGTTGATTATGTAAGTTAATTTTGTTATACTTCAAATTATGATTAAAAAGATAGATATTGCAGGGCTACAACTTGATAACTATACAGTACGCGAGATGATCATGAGAGTCGACAGGCGTATTTCAGAGAGGATACTCACTACAATTGAGGAAGTGAATATGGATACGCTGGCATTGGCTGAGTCTGACGAAGAGGTGAAGCAGGCACTGGAGGCATGCGATTATACTGTCATTGCGGATGAAGGCATACTAAGGGCGGCATCGGCCGATACCTTGCAGCGTCGGCACGAGATAGAGGACCATGACTTCTTTTATGAGCTGTTTAAGCGGCTTGAGAGAAATGATAAAAAAATCTTTGTGATTGCAGAGTCTCAGACTGCCGCTGATGAGGCGGAAGGATTTCTGCTTGGATTATTTGACAGAGCGCGTATATCCGGCAAGGGTGTTCTGGATGATTCACAGGGATGCAGCGAAAAGCTTGTCAATGAGATCAACATAGTCTCGCCTGATGTGATTGCATCATTCCTCCCATCGCCGGTACAGGAGAGGTTTCTTTTGCATAACAGGGAAAAGCTTTTGATGAATCTCTGGTACGGGATCGGAAATAATAAGTTTATGGGGGAAAAGCATGGTTTTATTGGAAAAATAAGAAAAATGCTTGATGTGAAGCGTCTTACACATCTTATCAACACCTATGAACACCGACAAAACAGTTCGATATAGTTAATTCTTATAACAATAAAAGAAAAAATAAGAGGAAATGTGTAAAAATTGTACATTTACCTCTTTATTTTTTTGTGCGAATGTATTAAAATAATAGCAAGTATTTATGCAATTAGTTATAAAGTGACTGTGAGGGCAATGAACAGTTACCAAAAAGGGGAGAAGGAGAACGATTTATGATTTCCAATCAGATACTTCAAAATACAATTGATGGCCTTAAAGGAATTACAAGAACCGATCTTTGTGTGATAGATGTAGAGGGCAAGATTCTTGCAGCTACATTTCCGAACGCTGAGGCGTTTATAGAGCCGGCACAGGCCTTTGTTGCATCACCTGCAGACAGTCAGGTGATTAATGGATGCCAGTTTTTCAAGGTCTTTGATGATCACCAGCTGGAGTATGTGCTTTTAGCTTATGGTGACAGCGAGGATGTCTATATGATAGGCAAGATTGCAAGCTTCCAGATTCAGAATCTCCTGGTTGCATACAAGGAGAGATTTGACAAGGATAACTTTATAAAGAATCTGCTTTTGGATAATCTCCTTCTGGTTGATATATACAATCGCGCGAAGAAGCTTCATATTGATATTGAAGTGAGGCGTGTAGTGTTTATTGTTGAGACAAACAGGGAGAAGGACGGCAACGAGCTTGAGAAGATCAGAAGTCTTTTCGGTGGCAAATCAAAGGATTTTGTTACAGCTGTTGACGAGAAGAATATAATAGTAGTGAAGGAACTGGCAGAAAACGAGACCTATGATGATCTCAGAAAGACAGCCGAGGTGATTTTGAATCTGTTCAGATCCGAAGCGGACGGGGTACATATTGCATATGGTACTGTTATCAACGAGTTGAAAGAGGTATCGCGCTCATACAAGGAGGCCAGGATGGCTCTCGATGTCGGAAAGATTTTCTTTGAGGAGAGGAATATTATAGCATATTCCCAGCTTGGAATAGGTCGTCTGATATATCAGCTCCCGATTCCTCTATGCAAGATGTTTATCAAAGAGATATTCGATGGCAAATCCCCTGACGATTTTGATGAAGAAATATTATCTACTATAAATAAGTTCTTTGAGAATAGCCTGAATGTATCTGAGACTTCAAGACAGCTCTACATTCACAGAAATACTCTTGTATATAGACTGGACAAGCTTCAGAAAAGTACAGGGCTCGACCTTAGAGTGTTCGAGGATGCCATCACATTTAAGATTGCCCTTATGGTAGTCAAATATATGAAATATATGGAATCAATGGACTATTAAGGAGAAAGTAATGATTAAACTTGAACATGTCAGTAAGGCATATTCTGCAGGTATACCTGCTCTCAATGATGTCAATCTGGAGATTGATGATGGAGAGTTTGTTTTCGTATGTGGAGATAGCGGATCCGGTAAATCCACTTTGATTAAGCTTCTTTTAAAGGAACTTGATCCTACAGACGGAACGATTACTGTTGACGGAAGGAATCTGGCGCGTATTCGCCACAAGCAGATTCCTAAATACAGAAGAAATGTTGGAGTCGTTTTCCAGGACTTCAGATTATTAAAGGATAGAAATGTTTATGAGAATGTGGCTTTTGCACTCAAGGTTATCGGTGCATCCACAGCCACTATTAAGAAAAAGGTGCCACAGATGCTTTCTATGGTAGGGCTTGCTGCAAAGTACAAGTCAAAGCCGAGGGAGCTTTCGGGAGGAGAGCAGCAGAGAGTAGCTATTGCAAGAGCTCTTGTCAATGAGCCGAGCATGCTGCTTGCTGACGAGCCGACAGGTAATCTGGACAATAACAATGCGTGGGAGATTATGAAGCTACTTGAGGAAATCAACGAGAAAGGCACAACTGTTATCGTTGTAACTCATAATCTTGAGATTGTTAAGGTTATGAAGAAGCGTGTTATCACTATAAAGAAAGGTCTTGTTGTAGCAGACAGCAAGGATGGTGATAGTGATGAGGCTTAATACGTTATTTTATTCAATCAAGCAGGGATTTAAGAATATTTTCAGAAACAAGATGTTTTCACTGGCATCCATAGCGACAATGGCGGCCTGCATTTTTATGTTTGGTCTGTTTTATATAGTTGTGACTAACTTCTCAAGCATGGTTAAGACTGCTGAGGAGGGCGTTGCGGTCACAGTGTTCTTTAATGAGGGCACTACAGAGGACACAATAAAGGCGGACAAGGCTCAGATAGAAAAGAGGGCTGAGGTTGGCAAGGTGGACTATCAGTCGGCGGCCGATGCATGGAGTGATTACCAGAAGGAGTATTTTGAGGGCTATGACGATGCTGCGGCTTCCTTTGGTGATGACAACCCTCTCAGCAATTCTGCAAATCTGCAGGTTTATTTGAATGATGTCTCTATGCAGCAGACTCTTGTTAACTACATCAAGGGTCTCGAGGGAGTCAGAAAGGTAAACCAGTCGCAGGATGTGGCCAATACACTGACCGATTTAAATAAGCTTATCAGCTATGTATCGGGAGGTATCATTCTGATTCTTTTATGTGTTGCGATTTTCCTTATAAGCAATACAGTTACTACAGGTATTGCGGTCAGACGAGAGGAAATAGCTATCATGAAGCTTATCGGAGCGACGGATTTTCTGGTCAGGTCTCCGTTTGTGGTAGAAGGTATTCTCATTGGACTGATAGGCTCAGCGATTCCTCTGGGATTGCTGAGTGTCATGTATGGAAAGATATGTGCATATATTGCTAATAAGTTCAGTTTTATAGGAAATATGATGACATTTATCCCGACAAAGGAGATTTTCTCTACACTTGTACCGGTAGCACTTATACTGGGCGTAGGAATTGGCTTTTTGGGAAGTCGATTCACAATTCGGAAACATTTAAGAGTATAATAATGATTATGACGGCCTGGCTCCGATCGGAGACAGGCTGTTTTAAGTTCAAATATAGTATAGAGAGGACAGGACTGAAATGGACAATTCAAACAACAGGGATGTCAATCCGTATGTGCAGAGAGTGGATGCACCTGATGGCGGAGCTGATGCTTTAAGAGAAAATTACACACAAAATTATGAAGGCGGTGGCAGCAACGGCCTAAAAAAAGGCTTCGGTGCAGGAATTGCAACCGGTATTGCAGCAACTATTGTGCTTGGATTGATAGTACTCTTTGCATACACAATGATTACAGGCAGGAGCGTGCATACTGTTGCAAAAAGCGCAGATGTGCTTGATGACAAGACAGTGCAGAAAATCGATGAGCTCGCAAACTACATAGATGAGTACTATTATGAGGATTACGATAAGGATGATTTGGAAAACGGTCTGCTGCATGGTGTGATGGAGGGACTAAATGATCCTTATTCGGTTTATTATACCGCGGATGAGTATAAGGAACTGCAAATCAGCACGACAGGCACATATTATGGCATTGGTGCTGCGTTAAAGCAGGATCCTGACACAAAGCAGGTGACTGTTTCAAAGGTATACAGTGGTACACCTTCTGAGGAAGCGGGACTTAAAAAGGATGACGAAATAGTCTCTGTTGACGGTGTTGAGGCAACATCCGAGGATCTCACAAAGCTTGTTGCCAAAATCAGAGGCGAGGAGGGCACAAAGGTTACGCTTGAAATCAGGCGTGGCGAGGATACCGACCCATTTACCGTTGAGGTGGAGCGTAAAAATGTTGAGCTGCCATCAGTGGACAGCAAGCTGCTTGATAATGGAGTGGGATATATCCAGGTCAGCGAGTTTCAGACAAACACGGCAAGCCAGTTTGAGACTGCGCTTGACGGACTTACAAATCAGGGCATGAAGGGCCTTATAGTGGATTTGCGTGCTAATCCGGGAGGACTCCTTACCGCAGTGACGCAGATGGTTGACAGACTGCTTCCGGCAGAAACAGTTGGAAAGCTCCCTGCAGGAACTGTCGTGTATACAAAGGATAAAAACGGAAATGTCCAGACCTTTGGTGATGACGATGGCAAACAGATTGACTGTCCTATCGTAGTGCTTGTCGATGAAAACAGCGCAAGTGCGTCTGAAATTTTTGCAGGAGCCATGAAGGATTATAATGAGGATGGCTATATTGATGCCACACTTGTAGGCAAAAAGACCTTTGGAAAAGGAATTGTACAGACTATCTACAATCTTTCCGATGGTGATGCTGTAAAGATTACCACATCGAAGTACTACACACCAAACGGTCACAATATCCACAAAAAGGGTATCGAGCCGGATGTAGAGGTGGACTACGAATACACAGGTGACACAAATGCGGACTATGACATGCAGTATGATGTGCAGCTTCAGAAAGCGATTGAGGTGATGAATGAAAAGCTTAAATAAGATTGCAGGCTTTCTCATGTTATGCTGGATGGTAGTCATTTTTATGTTTTCGGCGGAGCCTGACACAGAGTCGTCTGAGCTCAGCGGCAGCGTCAGCTATCGTATAGTTTCCGTGGTCAATACCATTACCGCAAGCCACTGGGATGAGAATGAGCTGCTCGATCGGGCAGAGCTTATAGACTATCCGGTGAGAAAGTGTGCTCATATGAGTGAGTATGCCATTCTCACATTGCTTGGATTTGTGACATTTTCGTTTTTGAATGGCAGAAGAAAGTTTTTAATACCGATAGGCATAACCTTCCTATATGCATGCACAGATGAATTTCACCAGCTGTTCGTGCCCGGCCGAGCCGGCAGATTCACGGACGTACTGATTGATACCACAGGCGGCATCATTATGCTGCTATTTATTGCGCTTGTTACACATGTAGCGCATGCAAAACATACAGCAGGCACGACTAAACAGAAAACATGAAGACAAGAAGACACGAAGATAAGTGGGCTGTAATCATTGCCGGTCACAACACTGTTAGGTGTGACCCACAACAGACATGATAATAAGCGTGATGGCAAGCATGATTATAAGTATCAAATTTAGTTGCAGTTTCTTAGTTTAATCTGTATAATAAAAGTATTGACGCTGGCTGAAAAAACATGGCAGATAACATATTCTTTTAAATATGTGCCACAACCAGCTTCCCGCCCCGTAAACCCAGGTTTACGGCCGGCACATAGCATGTTCCGAAGAAAAATATGAACTGCCACGGGGTTCCATTAATTATATGAATGAAACAAAGTGAAAATAAAAAATCACTATCCGAAAAAAATCCCGTGGCTGACTTCATATTTTTCAGAGGAATATACTATGTGCCAGCCGCACCCCAAAACCTGAATGCGGGAAGCGTCATCCAAAAACTAAAAGCGGCCAACAAAAAATGCAAAGAAAGAGGTGATTCTGTGGTAGAGTTGGATAACTTCAAGTCCACGCTCCAAGGCTACAAAGCCCCACTACAGGAAGTGAGGGATTCACTTTGACCTGGCTAATAAAGAAGAAAAAATCCAGGAATTAGAGCGAGAAATGGAAGCTCCTGACTTCTGGGATGACCCGGAGAAGTCACAGAGCAAGATGAAAGAGCTTAAGAGTATGAAGGATGATGTCGCTACATACGCAAAGCTCAAGGAACAGTATGAAGATATAGAGACGATGATTGAGATGGGCTATGAGGAGAACGATGAGTCGCTCATACCTGAGATACAGCAGATGCTTGATGATTTTGAGAGCACATATGACGGTATCAGAATGAAGACTCTTTTGTCGGGAGAATATGATAAATGCAATGCGATTTTGAGACTCAATGCAGGTGCCGGCGGTACCGAGTCATGTGACTGGGCAGCCATGCTGTTTCGTATGTACTCGAAGTGGGCTGATAAAAAGGGCTTTACCCTTGAGGTACTCGATTCGCTCGATGGCGATGAAGCTGGTATCAAGTCCATTACCTTCCAGGTAAACGGAGAGAATGCATATGGATATCTGAAGTCGGAAAAGGGCGTGCACAGGCTGGTGCGTATTTCGCCGTTTAATGCGGCGGGAAAAAGGCAGACTTCATTCGTATCCTGTGATGTTATGCCGGATATTGAGGAGGACCTCGATATAGAGGTGAAGGATGAGGATATCAGAATTGATACCTACCGCTCAAGCGGAGCCGGTGGACAGCATATCAATAAGACCTCATCAGCTATCCGTATCACACATTTCCCATCAGGAATTGTGGTACAGTGTCAGAATGAGCGTTCACAGCATATGAACAAGGACAAAGCCATGCAGATGCTAAAGGCAAAGCTGTATCTTTTGAAGCAGGAAGAGAATGCTGCAAAGGAGGCGGGCATCAGAGGCGAGGTCAAGGAAATTGGCTGGGGAAGTCAGATACGTTCGTATGTGCTTCAGCCGTACACTATGGTCAAGGATCACAGAACAGATGTGGAGACCGGTAACGCGGATGCGGTGCTTGATGGCAATATAGATATATTTATCAATGGTTATCTGAAGTGGCTTGCAACACGTTCGGATTAAGGAGGCAAATGTGGGTTTAGTTATAGCTGTGGTGATATTAGCGGCTCTGACGGCTGCCGGAGTGACTGTTTACATTAAAGTCAGACGGTTGTCTGAAAGTCTCCTTGGTACACCTGATGTCACAGAGGGCATCAATCGTATCAGGGAGAATGTCTCTACGACTCCCAAGTCGGTTTCAGGCATGACGCGCCTTATGGAGCCACAGATAAAAAGGGATTTCCCGGAGTTTGTCTGGGAACAGTTTAAGAGAATGTCAGAGAGAGTGCTTGTGTCAGCACTTTGTGCAATCACAACTGAGGATATTTATAAGCTCGACCGTGAGGCTTCAGATGAGGTAAGGCAGCAGGTGCTGGTGCGTATAGACAGCAATGAAGCAGCAGGGTTTACAGAGCATTTTGACGAAATCAGATTGCATCAGACCGAAATCTCAAATTATGTGAAGAGAGATGGAAGGTGCGTCATCAGTATACAGAGTGCGGTTGAGTATTTTTACTACAAGACTGCTTCAGGAAAGCTTATCAGTGGTGATAAGGAGTATAAAAAGCAGACCAGATACAATATGGAGCTTGTATACATACAGGATATAGATATGCTGGATAGTGCGGGGATAGGCAGTGCAGTCGGCACTACATGTCCGAATTGCGGTGCTCCTATAAGGAGCCTTGGAGCAAAGAAATGTGAATATTGTGGCTCATATGTTGAGCCTGTCAATATAAAAGTATGGAAGCTGCAGAGCTTTCATGAAGTTGATTACAATCATATCTAAGGAGGAAGAAAATGGGAATTATTAAGGCAGTAAAACAGGCAATTGGAGGCGGATTTGCAGATACATGGCAGGAGGTTATTGAGCCGGATAATATAGGCGACCAGACAGTCTATGCCAGGGGTGTGCTGGTAAACAGAGGTCAGAACAAAAAGGGCTCTGACGATATCGTTTCAAACGGCTCTATCATCCATGTATATGACAATCAGTTTATGATACTTGTCGATGGCGGCAAGATTGTGGATTACACAGCTGAGCCGGGATACTACAAGGTGAGCAATTCATCTATGCCATCACTTTTCAACGGACAGTTTGGGGATTCCTTAAAGGAGACCTTTGACCGTGTGAGATTTGGTGGACAGACACCACAGTCACAGAAGGTTTATTATATCAACCTTCAGGAAATCAAGGGAATCAAGTTTGGTACGAGAAATCCTATCAACTACTATGACACATTTTATAATGCGGAGCTTTTCCTCCGTGCTCATGGTACATATTCAATCAAAATTGTGAATCCGCTTCAGTTCTATGCAGAGGCTATTCCAAAGAATATGGATCATGTGGAGATTACTGATATCAATGAGCAGTATCTGTCAGAGTTTTTGGAGGCATTACAGTCTGCCATCAACCAGATGTCAGCGGACGGCACAAGAATCTCATTCGTCACAAGCAAGGCATCCGAGCTTGGAAGATATATGGCGAAGTGCCTCGATGAGAGCTGGAATCAGATGCGTGGTATGGAGGTACAAAGTGTTGGTATCGCCAGCCTTTCATATGATGAGAAGTCTCAGGAGCTCATCAACACAAGAAATGAGGGCGCAATGCTCTCAGATCCATCTATTGCACAGGGATATATGGTCAAAAATATGTCAGAGGGTGTCAAGAACGCAGGCAGCAACAGTGGTGGAGCTATGCAGGGCTTCATGGGTGTCGGCATGGGAATGAGCACCATGGGCAATATGATGAACGGATTTACACAGATGGCACAAAATAACCGGTCAGCCGGAATGAATGCAGCAGGAAATGGTGCAGCAGGTATGGCGGCAGGTGTGGCCTCAGGTGCCGCACAGCAGGAGGAGTCATCAGGCTGGACATGTGAGTGTGGACAGAAAAACACAGGTAAATTCTGCAGCAACTGCGGCAAGCCTATGCCACAGGAGAATACTGAGTGGACATGCGAGTGTGGACAGAAAAACACAGGTAAATTCTGCACAAACTGCGGTAAGCCATTACCTGTAAACACAGAGTGGACATGTGAGTGCGGACAGAAAAATACAGGTAAATTCTGCAGTAATTGTGGAAAGCCTAGAGCATAAATGTTGCAAAGCTGTAATCTTTGTGTTAAAATCTTTGAGTCAAGGACAAATGTCGGTGTGTGACAAACACACACCGGCCATTTTGGAGGTAACTAAATGGCGGAGAAATCAAACTACTTCGTTTTACGGGCAAAGGCTGTACCGGAGGTGCTGCTTAAAGTAGTTGAGGCAAAGAGACTGTTGGATTCGGGCAAGCTTGAATCTGTGCAGGAGGCAACAGATGCTGTTGGCATAAGCAGAAGCTCCTTTTACAAGTATAAGGATGATATTTTTCCTTTTTATGAGGGGCGTAAAGGAAAGACGGTGAACCTTGTTATTCAGATGGACGACGAGCAGGGCATACTTTCCGTTGTGCTTAAGTCGGTAGCCGATGCGAAAGCAAATATTCTTACCATACACCAAAGTGTACCGGTAAATGGCATTGCGTCACTCACGTTATCTGTGGATGTATTTCCGGAGTCGGATGATGTGGATGATATGGCAAAGCAGATTGAGTCCTTAAAGGGCATACATTACGTAAAAATTTTAGCCAGGGAGTAACAAAAAGATGAAGATTGCAGTTATGGGTTACGGCACAATTGGATCAGGTGTCGTAGAAGTATTAGAAATCAACAAGGAAAAAATCGCAAAGAGAGCAGGAGAGCCAATTGAGGTCAAGTATGTGCTTGATTTAAGAGAGTTCCCGGGTACACCAATCGAGGACAAGATAGTACATGATTATAAGGTTATCGCAGAGGACCCTGAGGTCGGTATCGTTGTAGAGACAATGGGAGGTGTTGAGCCTGCATTTACATTCGTAAAGGCAATGCTTGAGGCAGGAAAACAGGTAGCAACATCAAACAAGAACCTCGTTGCTGCAAAGGGCGCTGAGCTCATCAAGGTTGCCAGGGATCATGGAGTAAACTTCCAGTTTGAGGCCAGTGTCGGTGGTGGAATCCCTATTATCAGACCGCTCAACAAATGTCTCACAGCAGATGAGATTGAGGAAATCACAGGTATCTTAAACGGAACAACCAACTACATGCTTACAAAGATGACAGAGGAAGGAGCAGACTTTGATGAGGTATTAAAGGATGCTCAGGATAAGGGCTATGCAGAGAAGGATCCTACAGCCGATATAGAGGGACATGATCCATGCAGAAAGATAGCCATTCTCACATCACTTGTTGCAGGACAGCAGGTAGATTTCGAGGATATCCACTGTGAGGGTATCACAAAGATTACACCTGAGGATATCAGGTACGCAAAGGCAATGCACCGTGCAATCAAGCTTCTTGCTTCAAGCCGCAAGGTTGGAGACAGCTATACCTGTCTCGTTGCACCATATATGATAGATGACACACATCCGCTCTCAGGAGTAAATGGAGTGTTCAATGGCGTATTTTTACGTGGAAATGTGCTTGGAGATGCTATGTTCTACGGCAGCGGAGCAGGAAAGCTTCCTACCGCAAGTGCTGTAGTGGCAGATGTTGTAGATATGACAAAGCATCAGAACACAAATATTTATATCGACTGGAAACCAGAGAAGCTCACACTTGTAAGCTATGATGACAGTGTAAACAGCTTCTTTGTGAGAACTGACTCACCAAAGAGCGAGGTTGAGGCTGTATTCGGACATGTAGACTACATTGAGGATGTGGTTGACGGCGAGTATGCATTCACAACAGGCGATATGACAGAGAAGGATTTTGCCGACAAGGCATCAAAGATAAACGTTATCAACAGAATCAGACTGTAAAGGACAAAAATATGGTAAAAGGCTTATACACCGCTCACACCGGTATGGTTAATGAGATGAAGCGCATGGATGTTCTTGCGAACAACCTGGCCAATTCTGATACCTATGGATTTAAAAAAGAGGGAACCACCTCGCATTCATTTAAAAATGAGCTTGCTATAAAGATAAAGGATACGTCAAATTTCGGACTGCACAAAAATCTGGGCAGCATGACATACGGCGTGCATCTCGGTGAGACATATACCGACTGGGATGAGGGAAGCTTTAAGGTGACTGACAATCCTACAGATTTAGCTATCGGTGGAAAAGGCTTTTTTGCCGTTGCATTTACTGACAAATCAGGTCAGACAAGTGTGAAATATACCAGAGACGGTGCTTTCAAGGTCAATGCTGACGGTTATCTCGTCACAGCAGACGGAGACCATGTGCTCAATGCGACTGGTGCATTAAGCGGAGACGGCGGTGAAGCAAACTGGGTGAGGGTAGATCCGAATCAGAAGTTTTCGGTAAACTCACTGGGATATATCACACAGAACAATCAGTTAGTTGGCACTATCGGTGTTGTCGATGTGGATAACTATGACTATATTGAAAAATATGGTGAAAATCTCTACAATCTGACGGCAGGGGGTAATATTATCGCCTCCGATGCCGAAATAGAACAGGGAGCCTTAGAGACCTCAAATGTAAATGTGGTAAACGAGATGGTCAATATGATTACGATACAGCGTGCATATGAAGCCGGACAGAAGGTTATCACATCTATTGATGAGACGTTAGATAAGGCTGTCAATAATGTAGGAAGAGTATAATTATATTCTGACGCAGGCATGACAGGATGATTGGCGTCAGACAGTGACAGGAGATATGCCATATGATGAGGGCACTTTATACAGCCGCAACAGGTATGCGTGCTGAGCAGACAAATGTAGATACAATTGCAAACAATCTTTCCAATGTCAATACAACAGGCTTCAAGGGACAGAGAACCGAGTTTAAATCTCTTTTATATCAGACGATACAGACACGTTCTACATCCGGAAACGGTGATGCAAAGCCGGTGGGAGCACAGGTGGGGCTTGGTACCCGTGTGGCTGCAACTACATCCACGTATACTCAGGGTCCGCTCAATTCTACTGAGAGGCCGACTGATTTTGCTTTAGAGGGTGATGGCTTTTTTGCTGTGAGAGGTACTGATAATCAGACTTATTACACGAGAAACGGAGCCTTTACCTGGAGCCAGTATGGAAACGGACAGACTATACTGACTGATTCGCAGGGCAATCCTGTTATGGATACAAACGGCAATACCATAGCTGTGCCGGCAGGAGTGTCTGCTGAGAAGATGAGCTTTGGAGAGGATGGCGCGGTAGGCTATATGACGGCACAGGGCAATTATATAGATTTAAATCAGAGAATTGCTGTGTATCAGTTTAATAACCCGTCAGGTCTTGAAAAGCAGTCAGGAAGCCTGCTTGCAGCAACAGCCAATTCGGGTAATCCGATGCTTGAAGCTGCAAATCCGACTCTTAAAAACAGCAAGGTAGTAACAGGATATCTAGAGGGCTCAAATGTACAGGTGGCTGACGAGATGGTTAACCTCATTGTGGCACAGCGTGCCTATGAGCTTAATTCAAAGGCCATCACAACAGCGGATTCGATGCTTGAGACAGCAAATAATCTGAGGAGATAGTAGCGTATGGATATAAGTGCAGTATCAACACTTGCAAACTCAAATAATACATCTGCGGCGGCAGACAAGCTTAAGAATAATGTGAAAAATCTGTCATCAGACTCTACAGAGGACGAGCTCAAGAGCACACTTAAGGATTTTGAGTCTTATTTTGTGGAGCAGGTCATAAAGGAAATGAAGGATTCCATGACACTAAAGAGTGATGATGAGGATTCCTCTATGTCGCAGTACAAGGATATGTTCATGGACACTGTTATAGAGCAGATGAGTGATACGATAGTGGAGAAGTCAGGTGAGAATATCACACAGCAGCTTTATGAGCAGATGAAGCGCAACTATAATATATCATAATAATTGATAACGAATTAAAGCCGGCCCGGCATGCTTGCATGTGGTTACCGGCTTTTTTAGTCACAATAAAAACACACAGATACGGAGAAATTCAATTGGAAACCGAAACAGTCACAGGATACGTTGATCATATAATATACAGAAATGCAGAAAACGGATATACAGTACTTGTTCTTGTAGTGGACGAGGAGGAACTCACATGTGTGGGCACTTTTTCGGATATCGCTGAGGGCGAAAATATAGAGGCACACGGCGAGTATACAGAGCATGCGACCTATGGCAGACAGTTTAAGATAGCAAGCTTTGAGGAGAAGGAGCCTGAGGATGAGATGGCCATTGAGAGGTATCTGGGCTCAGGAGCCATACACGGTATAGGTCTTGCACTTGCAGCACGTATTGTCAGGCGCTTCAAGAAGGATACCTTCCGCATCATAGAGGAGGAGCCGGAGAGGCTTGCTGAGGTAAAGGGCATCAGTCAGAGAAAGGCCATGGAGATTGCGGACCAGGTCAATGCAAAGAGAGACTTAAGGGAAGCCATGATTTTTTTGCAGCAGTACGGCATCAATATGAATCTGGCTGTGAAGATTTACAATAAGTATGGCGGAGAGATATACAGCGTGCTCAAGGAAAATCCGTACCGCATGGCAGATGATATCGACGGAGTGGGCTTTAAAACCGCAGATGAGATAGCGGCGAGGGTTGGCATAAAGACAGACTCTGATTTCAGAATAAAAAGCGGTATACAGTATGTTTTGCAGCAGGCTGCCATGGACGGACACACATATCTGCCGATGGAGGAGCTTACGAGGCGTGCTGTGTATCTGCTCGGTGTGGAAAGCACGCAGGTTGAGGCACATTACATGAATCTGGCAATGGACAGAAGGATTGTCATGCAGCTAAAGGATGACATAACACAGATTTATGCAAACAGCTTTTATTATATGGAGGCAAACACGGCAAATATGCTAAAGCAGCTTGATGTGACTTATGATGTGCCGGATATCGAGATAGAGGCTGCAATCAGAAATATAGAGAAAAAGACAAAGATGGAGCTCGATGAGCACCAGGTAGAGGCGGTGAAGGAAGCTGTCAGAAATGGCCTTTTAGTCATCACAGGAGGACCGGGAACAGGAAAAACCACCACCATCAATACTATTATCAAGTATTTTGAGCTGGAGGGCATGGATATTTTTCTGGCTGCACCGACAGGCCGTGCCGCAAAGAGAATGAGTGAGACGACAGGCTACGAGGCGCGCACAATCCACCGCATGCTTGAGCTAAACGGCGGCATGGATACAGGGAGCACTGCGGGCTTTGAGAAAAATGAAAGGAACCCGCTTGAGACTGATGTAATAATAATAGATGAGATGTCGATGGTTGATATATCACTCATGTACTCGCTGCTAAAGGCGGTTGTGGCTGGCACAAGACTCATACTCGTAGGAGACGTGAACCAGCTTCCGAGCGTGGGACCGGGCAGCGTGCTAAAGGATATCATTGATTCGGGGGCCTTCCATACAGTAAAGCTCACAAAGATTTTCCGTCAGGCGAGCACGAGCGATATTATAGTAAACGCCCACAAGATAAATAACGGAGAAGAGGTATCGCTTGATAATAAGAGCATGGATTTCTTTTTCTTAAAGAGATATGATGCTGACAAGATAATAAATGTTACATTACAGCTCATAAAGCAGAAGCTTCCAAAATTTGTAAATGCAACAGAGTATGATATACAGGTACTCACGCCAATGAGAAAGGGGCTTCTTGGAGTGGAACGCCTAAACGGCATATTGCAGGCGTATATGAATCCGGCTGACAAGAGCAAGCGCGAAAAAGAATACAGAGGTACGATTTTCCGCGAGGGCGACAAGGTGATGCAGATAAAGAACAATTATCAGATAGAGTGGGAAATCAGAACAAAATTCGGACTCTGTGTGGATAAGGGCATGGGAATTTTTAATGGAGATACCGGTATCATTGAGGAAATCAACGATTTTGCCGAGACCATGACCATATCCTTTGACGAGGGCAGAAAGGTGGAATATCCGTTTAAGCTTTTGGAGGAGCTTGAGCTTGCATACGCGGTTACTATCCATAAGTCGCAGGGAAGTGAGTACCCGGCGGTCGTTATACCGCTTTTAAGCGGACCGAGAATGCTTATGAACAGGAATTTACTTTATACGGCAGTTACAAGAGCAAAGAAATGTGTTACGATAGTGGGGGACGATCAGACATTTTACGAGATGATACAAAACAACTCACAGCAGAGACGCTACAGTGGGCTTAAGGACAGAATAGTAGAGGAGACTATCTGATGAAAATAAGAAAACTTACAAATGAAGAGATAAAAGGGGCGTGTGCCTTTGCGGTAGGTATATACAATATCGCAATCAGAGGCTGCTTCCGGACACCGGACTGTCATCGTTATTTTGATGAATATATGGATGCGGACAGGCTGACAGAGGAGGAAAGGACCGGCGCACTCGTAGTATTTGGTGCGTTTGATAGCAATGTGCTGTGCGGAGTGTGCGGCATGACAAACGAGGGACATATCACCATGCTGTACGTGCATCCGCAGTACCTAAGGCGCGGCGCAGGCAAAAAGCTTCTGGAGAGAGCAAGAATATATGCGCGCATGCAGCTTAAGCTCATGCAGGTATCGGTAAATGCAATGCCGGCATACACAGCAGACTACTTCAGGCGTGTCGGCTTTAAGAGCACATATCAGGGAGGCTTTTGCAATGGACAAAGCGATATGTATGTTCCTATGACAGCAAAAAGCATATATCAGGTGGAGTATACACCGCGCCGTATATCAGACAGGACTTTTATTGCAATTTCCGTTGGCTTCACATGCCTTGTATTTTTCTCAGGCGTGATATATGCGGTATGTGCGGGGCTTACTCCGTAAATATGTTAAGGAGCCTTGAAGGCGCTGTAATCGTTGCCGGTCACACATAGGTGTGAACAGTAACTAATTTTGTATAAATATTTATGCATATTTATGTAATAAAAAACAGTTGAAAAATCGGCTGTATTATGATACACTTTTTACAATTTAAGCAGATATACTATGCAATTACACTTTATAAGAAAAAAGAGACGCCCTCTTTTTTTTTGCGCAGACGTAAGGTTAGTTGCAGCTAAGAAGCTTATGGTTACAAAGTATAACACGAAAGGGCAGGGTAAAGATGAAAGCATTTTTAATTCTTGAAGATGGTAATGTATTTACCGGAACCAGCATTGGTTCAACAAGGGAAGTCATTAGTGAGATAGTATTTAACACATCAATGACAGGATATCTGGAGGTACTTACAGATCCTTCCTATGCAGGACAGGCTGTTGTAATGACTTATCCACTTATCGGAAATTATGGAATCACACCGGATATGGAATCACAAAGACCATGGCCGGACGGATATATAGTAAGAGAACTGTCGCGTATGCCAAGCAATTTCCGCTGTGAGGGTACCATACAGGATTTCCTCGAGAAAAATGATATTCCGGGAGTGGCAGGCATTGATACACGTGCGCTCACCAAGATTCTCAGGGAAAAGGGTACTATGAACGGAATGATTACCACAAATGAGAATTACAATCTCGATGAGATTATTCCAAAGCTCAAGGCTTACACTACAGGCAATGTGGTTGACAAGGTCACATGCACTGAGAAAAAGGTATTAAAGGGCTCTGGAAAGAGGGTTGCCCTCATGGATTTCGGTGCCAAGAACAACATCGCCAAATCACTCAACGAAAGAGGCTGTGAAGTTACAATTTACCCTGCACACACAACCGCTGAAGAGATACTTGGTGACAATCCTGACGGAATCATGCTCTCAAACGGACCTGGAGATCCAAAGGAGTGTGTAGAGATTATAAAGGAAATAAAGAAGCTTTATGACAGCAATGTGCCGATTTTTGCAATCTGCCTCGGACATCAGCTTATGGCACTTGCAACAGGCGCAGATACCCACAAGATGAAGTACGGACACAGAGGTGGAAACCATCCTGTTAAGGATCTTGCAACAGGCCGTGTTTATATTTCTTCCCAGAACCATGGATATGTGGTTGACACAGATAAGCTTGATCCGAAGGTGGCTGAGCCTGCATTTGTAAATGTCAACGATGGCACAAATGAGGGACTTAAGTATGTGAACAAGAATATCTTCACAGTTCAGTTCCATCCGGAGGCATGCCCTGGACCACAGGATTCAGCATATCTTTTTGACCGCTTTATTAACATGATGGGAGGTAACCAGTAATGCCAAGAAATAATGATATCAAAAAAGTATTAGTTATCGGTTCCGGTCCAATCGTAATCGGACAGGCCGCAGAGTTTGACTACGCAGGAACACAGGCCTGCCGTTCCTTAAAAGAGGAGGGCGTTGAGGTATGTCTGGTAAACTCAAACCCTGCAACTATCATGACTGATAAGCAGATTGCGGATCAGGTATATATCGAGCCACTTACTCTTGAGTCATTAAAAGAGATTATCATAAAAGAAAAGCCGGACAGCATCCTTCCTACACTCGGTGGACAGGCAGGACTCAACCTCGGCATGGAGCTCGCTGAGTGCGGCTTCCTTGACGAGCAGGGAGTTAAGCTTATCGGAACAACAGCAGAGACAATCTTCAAGGCTGAGGACCGTCAGGCCTTCAAGGATACCATGGAGAAAATCGGTGAGCCGATCGCAGCTTCACAGGTTGTAAAGAATATCGAGGACGGTATTGCATTTACCAACAAGATTGGTTACCCTGTAGTTCTTCGTCCTGCATTCACACTCGGCGGCTCCGGCGGTGGAATCGCTCACGATGAGCAGGAGCTTATCGACATACTTTCAAACGGACTTCGTCTGTCACGTGTCGGAGAGGTTCTCGTAGAGAGATGTATCGCAGGCTGGAAGGAGATCGAGTACGAGGTAATGCGTGATGCCAACGGCAACTGCATCACAGTATGTAATATGGAAAATATCGACCCTGTCGGTGTGCATACAGGAGATTCAATCGTAGTTGCACCTTCACAGACACTCGGAGATAAGGAGTACCAGATGCTTCGTACATCAGCGCTCAATATCATCAATGAGCTTCAGATTACAGGAGGCTGTAACGTACAGTACGCCCTCAATCCTGACTCATTCGAGTACTGTGTTATCGAGGTAAACCCACGAGTTTCACGTTCGTCAGCACTCGCATCAAAGGCCACAGGATATCCTATCGCCAAGGTTACAGCCAAGATTGCGCTCGGCTATCACCTCGATGAGATTAAGAATGCTATCACACAGAAGACCTACGCAAGCTTTGAGCCAATGCTTGATTACTGTGTAGTCAAGATTCCAAGACTTCCGTTTGACAAGTTCCTCACAGCAAAGCGTACACTTACCACTCAGATG
Source organism: Agathobacter sp. (assembly GCF_977054825.1). NCBI lineage: Bacteria > Bacillati > Bacillota > Clostridia > Lachnospirales > Lachnospiraceae > Agathobacter > Agathobacter sp. The sequence goes on along the minus strand of NZ_CDRTEH010000006.1, from coordinate 30,504 downwards.
AAGGCTACCGGAGAGGTAATGAGTATCTGCAACAACTTCGAGGGTGCCCTTATGAAGGCTATCAGATCTCTCGAGCAGCATGTTGACTCACTTATGTCATATGACTTTACAGGTCTTACAGATGATGAGCTTGAGAAACAGCTTGCAGTTGTTGATGACAGACGTATCTGGGTTATCGCAGAGGCACTCCGCCGTGGAGTTAAATACGAGCATATCCACGAGATTACAAAGATAGATCTCTGGTTTATCGATAAAATCGCAATCCTTGTTGAGATGGAGAATCGTTTAAAGACAGAGGAGCTTACAGTTGAACTGTTAAAAGAGGCAAAGCGTATCGAGTTCCCTGACAACGTTATCTCACAGCTCACAGATATTGATGAGGCTGATATCAAGAAGATGCGTTACGACAACGGCATCGTGGCAGCCTACAAGATGGTTGATACCTGTGCGGCTGAGTTTGCGGCAGAGACACCTTACTACTACTCAGTATTCGGCAGCGAGAATGAGGCGGCAGAGACACATCCACAGAAAAAGGTGCTTGTACTTGGTTCAGGTCCTATCCGTATCGGACAGGGTGTTGAGTTCGATTACTGCTCAGTTCACTGTACATGGGCATTTGCCAAGGAAGGCTGGGAGACAATCATCGTAAACAACAACCCTGAGACAGTTTCAACTGACTTTGATATTGCTGACAAGCTCTATTTTGAGCCACTCACAGCAGAGGATGTTGAGAGCATCGTAAATATTGAAAAGCCTGACGGAGCTGTGGTACAGTTCGGTGGACAGACAGCCATCAAGCTCACAGAGGCACTTATGAAGATGGGTGTCAAGATACTTGGAACAAAGGCTGAGGATGTAGACGCAGCCGAGGATAGAGAGCTCTTCGACGAGATCCTTCAGAAGACAGGTATCCCGAGAGCCGCAGGTGGTACAGTATTTACAGCCGAGGAGGCAAAGAAGGTAGCAAACGAGATTGGCTACCCTGTACTTGTCCGTCCTTCATACGTGCTTGGTGGACAGGGTATGAAGATTGCATGGAATGATGATGAAATCGAAGAGTTTATCGGCATCATCAATACAATCACACAGGATCATCCAATTCTTGTAGATAAGTACCTTATGGGTAAGGAAATTGAGGTCGATGCAATCTGTGACGGAACAGACATCCTGATTCCTGGTATCATGGAGCACATCGAGCGTACAGGAGTACACTCAGGAGACTCTATCTCAGTTTATCCTGCACATACCATCTCAGAGAAAGCAAAAGAGACTCTGGTTGACTATACAAAGAGACTTGCACAGGCACTGCATGTTGTAGGTATGATTAATATCCAGTTTATCGATATGGATGACAATATCTACGTAATCGAGGTAAACCCACGTTCTTCAAGAACAGTGCCATACATCAGCAAGGTTACAGGTATTCCGATTGTAGACCTCGCAGCAAGAATCATCATGGGCGAGACTATAAAGGGCATGGGCTACACACCTGGACTTGCTCCTACAGCCGATTACATTGCAATCAAGATGCCGGTATTCTCATTCGAGAAGCTGCGTGGCGCTGAGATTTCACTCGGACCTGAGATGAAGTCAACAGGAGAGTGTCTTGGAATAGACAAGACCTTCAACGGTGCGCTTTACAAGGCATTTGAGGGTGCGGGAGTCGAGCTTCCTAAGTATAAGCAGATGATTATGACTGTAAAGGATGCCGACAAGCCTGAGGCAGTAGGCATTGCAAAGCGTTTTGAGAAGCTTGGCTACAAGATTTACGCCACAAGAAGCACTGCAAAGTACTTACAGGAGCACGGAGTAAATGCTCTTCGCGTAAACAAGATATCACAGGAGTCTCCAAACGTCATGGATCTTATCCTTGGACACAAGATAGACCTTGTTATCGATACACCTACACAGGGTAACGGAGATAAGACAAGAGACGGCTTCCTTATCAGAAGAAATGCTATCGAGACAGGTGTTTATTGTATCACAGCGATGGATACAGCCAATGCACTTGCACATGCATTAGAGACAGCTTCTGACAAGAAGACACCGGTTGACATTGCAACCGTTAAGAATCTTTAAAAGTATATAGATATATATTTTATTCCCCGGACAGCATATCGGATGTGCTGCCCGGGGATTTTTTATAGAAATTGCAGATATGAAAAAATATTGATGAAAAGATTAGGTTTCGTGCGGCATGTGAGCAATAAGTTATAATAGCATCGTCTTTTGTTAATCTGACGGAATAGTATAAGTAACACGCGTGAAAAATATGCAAAGTTTAATAGAATTTTGACAAATTATTAACAAAAGCAATTGATTTTTACATAAATTTGTAGTATAATGACTTTGTTAAAAAATTAACAGCACGGATGTGCAATACAATTTAAAGGAGATAATATAATGGCAAAGAAAGTTGTAATCGCAAGTGCTTGCCGTACAGCAATCGGCAAAATGGGCGGAGCATTAAGCAATACTCCAGCCGCAGATTTAGGTGCAATCGTAATCAAGGAGGCTTTAAACCGTGCAGGTGTTGCTCCTGAGATGGTTGACGAGGTTAAGATGGGTTGTGTTATCCAGGCAGCTCAGGGACAGAACGTAGCTCGTCAGGCTTCTATCAAGGCAGGACTTCCAATCGAGGTTCCGGCTATCACAATCAACGTTGTTTGTGGATCAGGTCTTAAGTGTGTAAATGACGCTGCTACAATGATCAAGGCCGGTGAGGCTGATATCGTTGTTGCCGGTGGTATGGAGAACATGTCAATGGCTCCTTACGCTATGACAAAGGCACGTTTCGGATACAGAATGAACAATGCAACAATCATCGATACAATGGTTAACGATGCTCTTACAGATGCATTCAACCATTATCATATGATGATCACAGCTGAGAATGTATGTGACAAATACGGCATCACTCGTGAAGAGCTTGATGAGTTCTCAGCAAACTCACAGCAGAAGTGTGAGGCTGCTATCGCAGCAGGCAAGTTCGATGATGAAATCGTTCCTGTACCTGTTAAGGTTAAGAAAGAAATCGTTGAGTTCACAAAGGACGAGGGACCTCGTGCCGGAACAACAGCAGAGTCTCTTTCTAAGCTTCGTTGCTGCTCTGGTAAAGAGGGCGGACTTGTTACAGCAGGTAACGCATCAGGAATCAATGATGGTGCTGCTGCAGTAGTTGTAATGAGCGAAGAGAAGGCTAAGGAGCTCGGCGTTAAGCCATTAGCTACATGGGTAGCAGGAGCACTTGGCGGAGTTGAGCCTGAGATCATGGGTGTTGGACCTGTAGCTTCTACAAAGAAGGTTCTTGCAAAGACCGGTCTTACAATTGATGATTTCGATCTTATCGAGGCAAACGAGGCATTTGCTGCACAGTCAATCGCTGTAGCAAGAGATCTTGGTTTCGATATGAGCAAGGTAAATGTTAACGGTGGTGCTATCGCACTCGGACATCCGGTTGGAGCTTCAGGCTGCCGTATCCTTGTTACATTATTACATGAGATGCAGAAGAGAGGATCTAACAGAGGTCTTGCAACACTTTGTATCGGTGGTGGAATGGGATGTTCTACTATCGTTGAGAAGTACTAATTTTCTTTGCCAATAGATATATGAGGGGATGCAGGCGCATCCCCTTGTAGTGTGAATTAGTTTATTCACATCAGTTTATATATATGATTAAGTTATGCTGCAGAGGCTTAGCACTTAAAGCCTTTGTGCCATAATATATTTTTAGGAGGAATTAAAATGAAGGTTGGAGTTATCGGTGCTGGTACAATGGGCCAGGGAATCGCAAAAGCATTCGCACAGGTAGACGGATACGAGGTAGCACTCTGCGATATCAAGCAGGAGTGGGCTGAAGGCGGAAAAGACAAGATTGCAAAAGGATATGCAAGACTTGTAGCAAAAGAGAAAATGACACAGGAGAAGGTTGACAGCATTCTTGCAAGCATCACTCCTGGTTTAAAAGAAGATCTCTGCAAGGATTGTGACCTCATCGTTGAGGCTGCTTTCGAGGATATGCAGGTTAAGAAAACTACATTCGCTGAGTTAGACAAGATTGCTAAGCCAGAGTGTATTTTCGCTTCAAATACATCATCACTTTCAATCACAGAGATTGGAAACGGACTTACACGTCCATTAATCGGTATGCACTTCTTCAACCCTGCTGACCGTATGAAGTTAGTAGAGGTTATCGCAGGCGTAAACACACCTGTTGAGACAGTTGATGCTATCAAGAAGATTTCAGAGGAGATCGGAAAGACTCCTGTACAGGTTAACGAGGCTGCTGGTTTCGTAGTAAACCGTATTCTTATCCCAATGATCAACGAGGCTGCTTTCATCAAGATGGAGGGCGTTTCAGATATCGCCGGAATCGATGCAGCTATGAAGCTTGGTGCTAACCATCCAATGGGACCATTAGAGCTTGGAGATTTCATCGGACTTGATATCTGCCTTGCAATCATGGACGTTCTTTACAATGAGACAGGCGACAGCAAGTATCGTGCATGCCCACTCCTTCGCAAGATGGTAAGAGGCGGAAACCTTGGATGCAAGAGCGGCAAGGGATTCTACGTTTACAACGCAGACCGCACAAAGACACCTGTAGACGCAATGTAAATGAGATTAAAACAAAATATAAAATTCAAGGAGAATAAATCATGGATTTCACTTTAGATCAGAAACATGAGATGGCTCGCGACCTTTTCAAACAGTTCGCAGAGACAGAAGTTAAGCCTCTTGCACAGGAGACTGACGAGACAGAGGTATTCCCAGCAGAGACAGTTGCAAAGATGGGAAAATATGGATTCATGGGCATTCCTGTACCAAAGGAGTACGGCGGACAGGGCTGTGATCCACTTACATATGTTATGTGTGTAGAAGAATTATCAAAGGTTTGTGGTACAACAGGCGTTATCGTATCTGCTCATACATCACTTTGTATCGATCCAATCATGACATTCGGTACAGAGGAGCAGAAGAAAAAATACGTTCCTGACCTTGCTTCAGGCAAGAAGATCGGTGCTTTCGGTCTTACTGAGCCGGGCGCAGGTACAGATGCACAGGGATGTCAGACAAAGGCCGTTTTAGACGGAGACGAGTGGGTTCTTAACGGATCTAAGTGCTTCATCACAAACGGTAAGGTTGCTGATGTTTACATCATCATCGCTATCACAAGCATTACAGAGGACAAGCGTGGACGCAAGAAGAAGAACTTCTCTGCATTCATCGTAGACAAGGGAACACCTGGATTCTCATTCGGAACAAAAGAGAAGAAGATGGGTATCCGTGGATCATCTACATATGAGCTTATCTTCGAGGATGCTCGTATTCCAAAGGATGCATTACTTGGCAAAGAGGGAAGAGGTTTCCCAATCGCTATGCATACACTTGATGGTGGACGTATCGGAATCGCTGCTCAGGCACTTGGTATTGCAGAGGGCGCATTAGAGAGAACTATCGAGTATACAAAGGAAAGAAAGCAGTTCGGCCGTTCAATCGCACAGCAGCAGAATACACAGTTCAAGCTTGCTGATATGGCTACACGTATCGATGCAGCTAAGTATCTTGTGTACGCAGCAGCTATGAAGAAGGCAGAGTTTGCTAAGAATCCTAAGGTTTCTTACTCAGTAGATGCAGCAAAGGCTAAATTATTCGCAGCAGAGACAGCTATGGCTGTTACAACAGAGTGCGTTCAGTTATTCGGTGGATACGGATATATCCGTGAGTACGATGTAGAGCGTATGATGCGTGATGCTAAGATTACAGAGATCTACGAGGGAACTTCAGAGGTTCAGCGTATGGTTATTTCAGGCTCATTACTCAGATAGTTAAGAGAGCTATCATAACTGTAGAGCTACTTAGAATAAATAAAGGAGAACAAATACATGAATATCGTAGTATGTATTAAACAGGTTCCTGATACAAAGGGTGGAGTAAAATTCAATCCTGACGGAACACTTGATAGAGCTTCAATGCTTGCAATCATGAATCCAGATGACAAGGCTGGTCTTGAGGCAGCACTTAGAATCAAAGACGAGACAGGCGCAAAGGTTACAGTTCTTACAATGGGACTTCCAAAGGCTGATGCAATCCTTCGTGAGGCAATGGCTATGGGCGCTGATGATGCAGTTTTAGTAACAGACAGAGTACTTGGTGGAGCTGATACATGGGCTACATCTACTACAATTGCAGGTGCATTAAGAAATCTCGATTATGATTTAATCATCACAGGCCGTCAGGCTATCGATGGAGATACAGCACAGGTTGGACCACAGATCGCAGTTCATCTTGGACTTCCTGTAATCTCATACGCAGAGGATATCAAGGTTGAGGGAGATTCTGTAGTCGTTAAGCGTCAGTATGAGGACAGATATCACGTAGTTAAGGCTAAGATGCCTTGTCTTATCACAGCTCTTTCAGAGTTAAACGAGCCTAGATATATGACACCGGGCGGAATCTTCGATGCATTTGACAAAGAAGTAACTGTTTGGGGCAGAGCTGACCTTAAGGATGTTGACGATTCAGATCTTGGACTTAAGGGATCACCTACAAAGATTGCTAAGGCATCTGACAAGGTACCTAAGGGAGCTGGAGAAAAGGTTAACCTTGATCCAACAGAGTCAGTAAACTATCTCATGGAGAAATTCAAAGAGAAACATATCATCTAGTATGGAGGAACCAAAAATGGGTTTAGAAGAATATAAGGGCGTATATATCTACGCACAGCAGGTAGACAATAAGCTTAGCGACATCGCCTTTGAGTTAGTCGGTAAAGCTAAAGAGTTAGCAGCAGATTTAAATACAGAGGTTACTGCAGTACTTCTTGGATCTAACGTAAAGGCTCTTGCAACAGAGCTCGGTGAGTACGGCGCAGACAAGGTAATCGTTGTAGACAATCCTGCACTTGAGACATACAGAACAGAGCCATACGCACAGGCTCTTGTATCAGTAATCAACGAGTACAAGCCGGAGATCATGTTAGTTGGTGCAACAGCTATCGGACGTGACCTCGGACCAACAGTTTCAGCAAGAGTTAAGACAGGTCTTACAGCTGACTGTACAAAGCTTGAGATTGGTGATTTCCCAATCAACGCTATGCCTGGACAGGAGCAGAAGCACAACCAGCTTCTTATGACACGTCCTGCATTCGGTGGAAACACAATCGCAACAATCGCTTGTCCTGACAACCGTCCACAGATGGCAACAGTTCGTCCTGGTGTTATGCAGAAGCTTCCTAAAGAGGCTGGCAGAGCAGCAGAGGTTATCGAGTTCAATCCTGCACTCGAGGAGAACAACCGTTATGTTGAAATCATGGATATCGTTAAGGCAGTTGGCAACGTAGAGAACATCATGGACGCTAAGGTACTTGTATCAGGCGGACGTGGAGTTGGAAGCGCTGAGAACTTCGAAATGCTTCGTGACCTTGCTTCATGCTTCAAGGGTGGTATGGTATCATGCTCTCGTGCAGCAGTAGAGAACGGCTGGTTAGCACAGGATTATCAGGTAGGACAGACAGGAAAGACTGTACGTCCACAGATTTACTTCGCAATCGGTATCTCAGGAGCCATCCAGCACGTAGCAGGTATGGAGGAGTCTGATCTCATCATTGCTATCAACAAGGACGAGGATGCTCCAATCTTCGACGTAGCTGATTACGGCTTAGTAGGAGATTTAAAGAAGATCGTTCCTCAGCTTACAGCAGCTCTTAAAGAGGCAAATGCTGACGCATAATCGCATAATAATGCATTAAAATTACATTACTAATACATTTAAACACAGTACTGTTTATCGCAGTGCTGTGTTTTTTTGCACCTTTTTGTGATAAAGATATGTGATATTTGTCACATTCCCCGAACTTTGTCATTTTGAAACACGACAAAGTTAAAAATCAATTAATTGAAAAAATGCTTGACCCCTAATATAATAAAGTTAACAAGAAAAACAAATGCATTTGATTTTACGTTACTATTAATAAACCAACAAAATACTTTCAGAACGGGGGAATATCATGAAAGCAAAAATTCAAACCTTCGGACGTTTCCTAAGCGGCATGGTAATGCCAAACATCGGAGCGTTCATAGCATGGGGCCTTTTAACAGCCCTGTTTATAGAAAAAGGCTGGTTCCCGAATGAGCAGCTTAGTAGTATAGTAAGTCCAATGCTTACATATGTACTTCCAATCCTGATTGCATATCAGGGTGGAAAAATTGTTGGAGGCGACAGAGGAGCCTTGATGGGAGCAATCGCCACAATCGGTGTTATCTGCGGAACAGAGTACACAATGTTTATGGGAGCCATGATTATGGGACCTCTCGCAGGACTTGTTATCAAGAAATTTGACAAAGCAGTAGACGGACACATTCCGGCAGGCTTTGAGATGATTGTAAACAATTTCTCAGTCGGAATACTCGGACTGATAATGGCAGTCATAGGATACTATCTGATTGGACCATTCATGGGAGTTATCCTTGGAGCCTTAAGCGCAGGAGTAAACGTACTCGTAACACACGGCATACTGCCGCTCGTAACAGTATTTGTAGAGCCTGCAAAGATTCTTTTCTTAAACAATGCAATCAACCACGGAATCTTCTCTCCACTTGGAGCAGAGCAGATTGCTGAGTCAGGAAAATCAGTATTTTACATGATTGAGTCAAACCCTGGAGCAGGTGCAGGAATCTTACTTGCATACATGTTCTTCTCTAAAGACAAGAAGACAAAGGATTCAGCACCGGGAGCACTTATCATTCACCTCTTTGGTGGAATACATGAGATTTATTTCCCATATGTGCTCATGAATCCGCTTTTACTGCTTGCAGCAATCGGTGGATCACTTGCAGCAATGACATACTACACTATATTTGATCTTGGTCTTTCAGGCCCTGCATCACCGGGAAGCATCATCGCATTCTTACTTATGGCACCAAAGGGCTCAACACTTGCGGTACTCCTTGGAGTAGTAATAGCGGCAGCAGTTTCATTTGTAATAGCAATACCAATCATCAGGCTGGCAGGAAACAAGCATGAAGGAAGTCTTGAGGACGCATCAGCGAAGATGAAGGATATGAAGGCAGCCTCTAAGGGCGAGGCAGTCAGTGCAACAGTAGAAGAAGTAGGGCTGCAGACAGCAGCTATCCCTGCTGAGGAAATCAAGCGTATCGTGTTTGCATGTGATGCGGGAATGGGCTCAAGCGCAATGGGCGCAAGCGTCCTAAAGAAAAAGATACAAAAGGCCGGACTTGATATAGAAGTAACTCATGCATCTGTATCAAGCATCCCACCTGAGGCACAGATAGTTGTCACACATCAGGATTTAAAGGAAAGAGCCATGAAGAGTGCGCCACAGGCCAGACTTGTGACAATCACAAACTTCATGACAGCACCTGAATATGATGAGCTGGTGGAGAGCCTTAAAACAAATAAAGAGTAATACAAGGTAAAAAGTATGCTGCTAGGATGCAATTAACAGGGATTTACAGTAAATCCCTCAGCATACAAAGGGGGAAGGGTTCATGGAATTAACACCTAGAATCAAACAGATATTACAATTTGTTCTTGAGAAAAATGAACCTGTTTTGGAGCAGGACATAGCACAGCATATAGGGGTCAGCAAGAGGACTGTCCAAAGAGAGTTTGATTACATAGCGGCAGGACTGGCAGATTACGACCTGAGTCTGTGCAAGAAGAAAAATATCGGTGTTTGGATTGATGGTGATGCCGTGAACCTGGAGCACCTGAGAAAAGAAGTAACAGAGACTCAAAATAATGATTTTTCCGATAAAAAAACAAGAAGAAAATATCTTATATATGAGCTTTTACGTGAAAAGGTTCCTAAGAAGCTATTCTATTTCAGCAACCTTTTCGGAGTAAGCGAGGCGACAATAAGCCATGACCTGGATGTTGTGGAAAAAAAGCTTTTGGAATACAGGCTGTCGCTCATCAGAAAACCGGGCTATGGAGTCATAGTTGACGGCAAAGAAAAAGACATAAGAACAGCATTACATCATTTTGTAAATGAAAACATAGATGATGAATCTATAAGGAATATGTTCTTTGAAAACCGCGAAGCACTGCTTAAGGCAATGAAAAATTACAACAGTGTGAAGGTGTATGGAATATTAAACAGCTCGGTAGTTGACAGGGTAATAAATGTGTTTGAGGACATAAGCGAAAGCTGCTTCAACCATATGGCTGAGGATTCCTACATTGGTCTTTTGCTTCACACAGCAATTGCTGTTGACAGAATCATGAAGGGAAATGTCATAGAAGATACAGATTTGCCGGGAAATGTGCAGCTTGATGATGATTACCCTGCGGCAGCGCATCTCATAGAAGCACTTGAAAGTGAATTTGATATAAAGCTTCCAAAGAGTGAGTTTTCAAATATTCTGCTTTATATAAAGGGCTCCAAACAGAACCGATACAATCTGGAGGATGAGGAGGAGCTTGGAGCAGAAAAGCTGCTCGATATCATTGACAAGCTGATAGGTGTGTTTGATGCGACAGATGCATGTGAAATGCGGCAGGATGATGAGCTGATATATGGTCTGATGATGGATTTACAGCCTGCAATAGTCAGAATCGAAAATGAGCTGTATGTATACAATCCTCTCGAGGATCAGATAAAGAGTGAGTATCCTGAGGTGTTTGCACAGTGCAGACAGGCGGCATATGTAATAGAAAAGGCAACAGGCCATAAGGTGCCGGACAGTGAGGTTGGATATCTCGCCATACATTTTGGCGCAGCCATGGAGAGAATACACGAGAGAAAACGCAGGAGGCGTCCGGTAGAAATCGGAATTGTCTGTGCAGGAGGCTTTGGAGTCGCAAGACTCATGAGCACCAAAATCAGAGGCTTCTTAAGAGAGGATGTCATTATAAAGACCTACGGGCGAGATGAACTCACACCGTATGTGGCATCGAAAACAGATTTCTTTGTATCAGGACTGGTGCTTGACAATCCTGACATAGATGTAGTAAAGGTCTCACCGTTAATAAACGCTAATGACATCATGGCGATACGCTTAAAGGTTGACGAATATTCCAGAATGCCAAGTAAGCAGGAGGATATCGACTTTAACGAACAGTTGTCACAAATAAATGAAATAGTTTCAAAGATTAAGCGGCTTATTAAAAATTACAGCAATTACAGAGCCGACAGTACAAGTACCATGGAGCAGCTTGTTGAGAGCATGTCGTATATAATAACCGACAGCAGGGCGGCTGCAGATACATTGAAAAATGACATAATGAAGAGAGAGCGTGTAATGACGCAGGTATTTCCGGAGCTTGACTTTGCACTGTTTCATTGCAAGACAAAGGCGGTAAGCAGCATTGTTTTTAAAACAATGACACCTGAAGATGGTGCATGCTTTACAGATGAAAGCATGAAAAATATAAAGGCAGCAGTTTTTCTTGCTGCACCCATGGATAAGGGAGAAACAGATACAGATATTCTGGGCAGGATAAGCAGTGCTTTTGTGGAAGAGGAAAGACTTTTACCTTCCATATTTGAAGAAAATGTCGAAGAAACGAGAAGGATAATTAAAAAAGCATTGAAGACATATTTTAACGAGTACATATCAAAAATGCAGTAGATAGCAAAAAGGAGGATTTTACAATGAGTGATGTATTAAGAACAGAAAACATTATCACAGATGTGAGAGGCTTAAACAAGGAGCAGGTAATTGGAAAGCTCGGTCAGATGCTCTACGACACAGGATGCATCGAGAAGGAATATATCCAGGGAATGCTCGACAAGGAGAATGTATTCAATACATTTATGGGCAATGGGGTTGCAATCCCACACGGAATCGAGGCTACAAAGAAATTTGTAAAGAAAGCCGGAATCGCGATAGTAACACTGCCTGACGGAGTTGACTGGGGCAATGGAAACATGGTCCGTATAGCAATCGGAATAGCCGGAAAAGAAAATGAGCATATCGAGATTTTAAGCAGTATAGCAATACTTTTATCGGAAGCAGAGAATGTTGACAAGGCAGTGAACGGAACCGCAGACGAGATTTATCAGTTGTTTATGGAAGCTGATATGTAATGTAAAAGAAAATATTCAAAAAGCGCATTATTAAGCTAAGAACAGGGTAACAAATAACATAGTTATATCAATATATCATAGTATACATATCTAAATAGGAGGAAATCAATATGAAATCAAAAGCAGTCAGAATGTACGGAGAAATGGACTTAAGACTTGAGGAGTTTGAGCTCCCGGAGATCAAGGATGATGAAATACTTGTAAAGGTAATGAGCGACAGCATCTGCATGTCAACATACAAGCTTGCAAAGCAGGGCAAGAAGCATAAGAGAGCACCACAGGATATGGATATCCATCCGGTAATCGTAGGACACGAGTGCTCAGGAGATATAGTACAGGTAGGAAAGAAATGGCAGGATCAGTTCAAGCCGGGCGAGAAATTTGCATTACAGCCTGCACTCAACTACCAGGGCAAGCTTGACTCACCTGGATACTCATACAGATACTGTGGTGGAGCAGCAACCTACTGCATCATGCCTCACGAGGTAATGGAGCTTGGATGCCTCCTCAAATATGATGGAGACAGCTATTTCAAGGCCTCTCTCGGAGAGCCAATGAGCTGTATCATCGGTGGATACCATGCAAATTATCACACAAACAAGCACAATTATGACCATGCAATGGGCACAAAGGTTGGCGGCAGCATCCTTATCATGGGTGGCTGTGGACCAATGGGACTTGGAGCAGTAAGCTATGGACTTGCATTTGAGAACAAGCCAAAGAGAATCGTAGTAACAGACGTGGATGATGCAAAAATCGAGAGAGCAAAGCAGTGCATCACAGTTGAAGAGGCAGCAGAGAAGGGCATAGAGCTCATCTACTTCAACACAGCAAAGGCAAAGGATGCAGAGGCAGAGCTTATGGCAATAACAGACGGAAAGGGCTATGATGATATATTCGTATATGTACCGATCAAGCCTGTTGCAGAGATGGGAGACAGACTCCTCGCATTTGACGGCTGCATGAACTTCTTCGCAGGACCTACAGATAACCAGTTCAAGGCAGAGATTAATCTGTACAACTGCCACTACACAAGCACACACATCATGGGAACAACAGGTGGAAACACAGATGACCTCGTAGAGGCAATTGACCTTGCATCAAAGGGCACGATCAATCCGGCCGTAATGATTACACATGTAGGTGGAATCAACGCAGTAGCAGATGCAACCTGCCACCTTCCTGAAATTCCTGGTGGCAAGAAGCTTACATACATGCAGTTTGATATGCCACTCACAGCAATCGATGACTTCGAGGAGCTTGGAAAAACAGATCCGCTTTTCGCAAAGCTCGATGCATCAGTAAAGGCACATCGTGGCCTGTGGAATGAAGAGGCAGAGAAAATCCTCTTCGAGCACTTCGGTGTAAAATAAAACGGTAACATTCAATTAAAATTGTTATTTTGGTGCGCAAATCAACCCCATTTTGACATAGCGCGTTAAAATATATACATCATTCCGGCGCATGCACTCAACCTTGCATGCGCCATTTATAAAGCTGTGGAAGAAGTATTTTGGTTATACTACGACATATAGTCGCATATTATAAATTTATCCCCACATTTATGAAAAATTCAGCTAATTTTACAATTGAGTCATTTATCCCAATGTGGTAGAATAACAAAGTCCAAGAAAAAGGAGCAATTGGATTTCGAAAAGTTAAAAACTTTAGCGCCATGCACCGGCAGGTACGGAAAAATGATGCCGGTTAACGAGGTTTCAGGTTATCGAAAATTCGGCGGATGCCTGGACGCATATATGGATGCGTATCTCAAGCCAAATATGATGGAGACATCAAAACAAAGCGAGAGAACCATATAAATCAAGTAGCTATTCAGTACAGAACAGTTACGATTTGTACATTTAAAATTATATATCGAAAAGGAGATCTAACACTATGTGTGGAATTATAGGATTTACAGGCCGTTTAGAGGCACAGAAGATTTTGACGGAAGGACTCGCAGCGTTAGAGTATCGTGGATACGACAGTGCAGGTATCGCTTATTTCAAGGATACAGGCAAGATTTCTATCCGCAAAACCGTCGGAAAGGTTAAGGATCTTCTCGCTATCTGCGATGATGAGAACAATTCAACCTGCGGAATCGGACATACAAGATGGGCAACACACGGTGGAGTTACCAATGCCAATGCTCATCCTCACAAGGTTGGAAATGTCGCACTCATCCACAATGGTATTATTGAGAACTACCACGAGATCGTAAACAAATTTGATCTTGCAGAGTCTCTTATATCTGAGACAGATACAGAGGTGGCAGCAGCTCTTATCAACAAGCTCTATGACGGAGATCCAAAGGCTACTATTAAGAAGGCAGTAGCAGAGCTTCAGGGCTCATTTGCGTTCTGTATCATGTTCAAGGATCAGCCGGGAAAGATTTTTGCTGTCAGAAATGTAAGCCCGATGGTTGCAACATATTGCGATGACGGAGCATTTATCGCATCTGACCTTACAGCATTTATCAAATACTCTAAGCGTTATTTCATCGTACCTGAGTATGCTATCATGACTATGACAGCAGATGGAATCACAATCGAGGATCTTGACGGAAAGACTGTTGAGCCGGAGTATCTTGAGGTAAACTGGGATGTAACAGCAGCTCAGAAGGACGGCTATCCACATTTCATGATCAAGGAGATTCATGAGCAGCCTGCAGCTATTACAAAGACTATCACTCCAAGAATCAAGGATTCACTGCCTGATTTTACAGAGGATGGCATCCCGGATTCATTCTTTGAGGATGTAAGTGACATCACAATAGTAGCATGTGGTACAGCCATGTATGCGGGAATGGTTGGAAAGACCATGATCCAGAACCGTCTTCACATCCCTGTAACTGTTGCAATCGCATCAGAGTTCAGATATGAGGAGCCGGTTATCTCAGATAAATCAATGGTTGTATTTGTATCACAGTCAGGTGAGACAATTGATACCTTAGAGGCACTTCGTCTTGCCAATAAATACACAAAGAAGACACTCTCTATCGTAAACGTAAAGGGCTCATCAATCGCCAGAGAGAGCAACTATGTGCTTTACACACATGCAGGCCCTGAGATCGCTGTTGCAAGTACAAAGGCTTACACAGTACAGGCTGCAAGCTTCTATCTCTTAGGCTGCAAGCTTGGTCTTGTATCAGGCAAGATGACAGAGGCAGACGCAAAAGAGTTTATTGAGAACCTTCAGGAGGTTCCGAATCTCATCGAGTCGGTTATCACACAGGCACCTGAGATTGAGCAGCTCACAAAGAGAATGGTTAATGCAACAAATGCGTTCTACATCGGACGTGGACTTGACTATACACTCTGCATGGAGGGCGCACTCAAGCTCAAAGAGATTTCATATATTCATGCTGAGGCTTATGCAGCAGGCGAGTTAAAGCACGGTACAATCGCGCTCATCAGCGAGGGTGTTCCTGTTATCGCTGTTGCGACACAGAGCCATGTATACAGCAAGGTCATCTCAAATATACGCGAGGTAAAGGCGAGAGGCGCATACGTTATCCTTCTTAGCAAGGATAAGGATATTACAGATAAGTCAATCTGTGATGTGCATATCTCACTCCCACAGGCACCGGATGAGTTTGCGATTTTCGAGTCAGTTATAATCTGTCAGCTTATCGCTTACTACACATCAACAGGAAAGGGCTTAAACCCTGACCAGCCACGTAACCTTGCAAAATCAGTTACAGTAGAATAAATAATTTCCCCGGACATTTATATGATGTCCGGGGATTTTTTTGATTTCAGGTTTGTGAGATACAAGGCAGCATATGTAAGACATCGATGTATAGGTCAATACACCACACCGATACGTTTTGTTAAAAATATAACAAATTTGTATTTACACACCACGCATCAGGTGGTATGATACATAAATGCGGGTTACTCATACGAGAATCCAGCAACCATACAATTTTCATGTGCGCTCTTATGCCGTGTGACAGAAGCACAGCATAACAGAATTAGGACGAGACCCATATGGGCTTTTACCAAAAGGAGGAAAAGTAATGCGCAATTCAAAAACAAACGAACTTGTACTGACAGGTTTATTCACAGCCATTATCATCATCATGGCATTCACACCACTCGGATATATTCCGCTCGTAGTTATCAATGCTACGATTATTCACATTCCGGTAATCCTCGGCTCACTTTTTTGCGGACCTAAAAAGGGAGCATTCCTTGGATTTGTATTCGGATTTACCAGTTGTTTAAAGGCAACAATAGTTGGAGGAACTCTTTCATCCTTTGTATTTTCGCCGGTGCTTGCAGCATCCCTGGTCGGAACCTCAGGTATATTTAAGAGCTTATTCATAGCATTTGTTCCAAGAATTTTAGTAGGTGTTATACCTTATTTTGTATACATAGGCATCAAAAAGGTGCTTGCATCAGAGAAGAAAAATCTCTGGGGCACAGTTTTAAATGTGCTCATGTCAGCATTCCTTGCATTCGGAGTATATGCATTCCTCGGCAAGATGGCTGAGTCACTTTCACAGGCAGCCGCTTTAGGCATCGGCATTGCAGTCGGAGCTGTAGTATTTGTCGTAGTTGAGGCTGTATTTATCAGAAAGAGCACACAGGTTATTCCGTTTGTATATGCAGGCGTAGCAGGTGCCATGACCAACACACTGCTTGTAATGGGCTCAATCTTTGTGCTTTACAAGGATGCTTATGCAGAGGCAATCGGTGTGGCTGGAAATGCAGTGCTTGGTGTTATCACCGGAGTCATCAGCTTTAACGGAGTCATTGAGGCAATTGTTGCCGCAATCATCGTATACCTTGTTGGATTGGTTTTGAACACAATCAAACCAATCGCAGCGAAATAATTTTAGACAGATTAAAAATAATTGTGAAATTGTATGTACGGCGGACTGTTAAGGTCCGCCTGTTTTATAGGAAGCTGAACCGGGAACGGTAAAATAAATATATGAATTAAAAGAAAGGCTTGATACAAGGTGAAAAATATGCATGAAATAGACATAATGGATATCGGTGGCTTCAAAATAGGCCATGCCGAGGACACTAAGGGCTTAACCGGCTGTACGGTATTCCTTTTTGATAAACAGTCACCGGCGGGAGTTGACATAAGGGGTGGCGGACCGGCTTCACGTGAGACACCACTTTTAAATCCTGTGGCAGACGCAAAGGGCATCCATGCTCTTGTGCTGTCAGGCGGCTCAGCCTTTGGACTGGATGCAGCGGGAGGCGTGATGAAGTATCTCGAGGAGCGCGATATAGGCTTTGATGTGGGAGTTACAAAGGTGCCTCTTGTGGTGCAGTCGTGTATTTTTGATCTGGTAATAGGTGATAAAAATGCAAGGCCTGATGGCGAAATGGCATACAAAGCCTGTGAGAACGCTTCGTATGATACATTTTTACAGGGCAATTACGGCGCAGGAATGGGCGCAACAGTCGGCAAATATATGGGGCGTGAGCGCAGCATGAAGAGCGGTATAGGAGCCTATGCGGTCCAGCTCGGCGAGCTTAAGGTAGGAGCAGTGGTGACACTGAACGCACTCGGTGATATCTATGATATAGATACAGATAAGAAAATTGCCGGAGCACTGGATGAGAATGGGCAGCTTTTTGATGACGAGACAGCGTATTTTGAGGCAGCGGCAAAAATCCAGAATATGTTTACAGGAAACACTACAATTGGTACAATAATAACAAATGCAAAGCTTGACAAGACCGCACTCAACAAAGTGGCATCCATGGCTCACAATGGCTATGGCAGAGCAATCAGACCCGTGCACACGATGGCAGACGGAGATTCAATCTATGCTGTATCAGTGGGCAGCGTGCCTGCCGATATCAATCTGGTGGGACCAATGAGTGCTTATGTCATGGCAAAGGCCATCGCCAATGCAGCAAGAAATGCTAAGTCTGTGGATGGCTACAAGGCGGTTTGTGATTTATACAAAAAATAGTTACTAAAATAGTTATAATACAGAGGTGAAAATCATGTTAAAAGGAAAAACAGTAGTTTTGGGAGTGACAGGAAGCATCGCGGCATATAAGATAGCAAACCTTGCGAGTATGCTTGTAAAACAACACGCCGATGTCAACGTCATAATGACACACAATGCAACCAATTTTATAAATCCAATCACATTTGAGACGCTCACAGGCAACAAATGCCTCGTTGACACATTTGACAGAAACTTTGAATTCAACGTGGAGCATGTGGCGCTCGCAAAGAGAGCAGACATCTTCATGGTGGCACCCGCATCAGCCAATGTGATAGGCAAGATGGCAAACGGCATCGCAGACGATATGCTCACCACCACGATACTTGCAGCCAAATGTCCTAAGCTAGTTTCTCCTGCCATGAACACCAATATGTACGAGAACAGGATTGTGCAGGACAACATCAAAAAGCTAGAACACTACGGCTTTGAGATGATAAAGCCTGCTGAAGGATATCTTGCATGCGGAGACACCGGTGCAGGAAAAATGCCGGAGCCACAGACGCTTTTCAACTACATAATGAGGACAATTGCCTGTGAAAAGGACCTCGCGGGCAAAAATGTACTCATCACAGCCGGAGCGACACAGGAAAAGATAGACCCGGTACGTTTTATCACCAATCACTCAACAGGCAAAATGGGACGCGCTATTGCGGAAAACTGTATGCTCCGCGGCGCGCATGTTACACTGGTCAATGCCTCAGTATCGGTTGAGCCGCCTATGTTTGTGGATGTGGTAAATGTGACATCAGCCGTAGATATGGCAGAAGTGGTGAAATCAAAGGCAGCTGAACAGGACATTATTATCATGACCGCTGCAGTAGCGGATTTTCGTCCATCACATCCGGCAGATGAGAAAATAAAGAAAAAGGACAGCTCATATGAGTCTGTAATCGAGCTTGAGCGCACAGAGGATATTCTATCATACCTTGGAGCACACAAGGCTAAGGGACAGCTCATATGCGGTTTTTCTATGGAAACCCAGAATATGCTTGAAAACTCGAAAGCAAAGCTTGCAAAGAAAAATGCAGATATGATAGTGGCAAACAACCTAAAGGTAGCAGGCGCAGGCTTTGGAACAGATACCAACGTGGTCACACTCATCACGGCTGACGACTGCACAGAGCTTGAAATCATGGACAAGAGCTGCGTTGCGGCAAGGATTATGGACCGGCTGCTTAAGATGTAGAATTACTACACCCTGCAGTCCACAGCCGGCAGTTCCCCGGTCACATCGAGGAATAGATTTGCAAAGGTCTGCTCGTAGTAAGGCTCCACCCAGAGCAGGCCGATGCCGAGCGACAGCACGCAAAGCACAAGCATACCGATGAAGCTTACGTTAATGTAGATGACCCTGAGTATGTTGCCGCGAATCAGCTTTAAGGCATGAGTCAGGCATGCAAACACGGATAAATCATCACGCGAGAGCACCAGATACAGGTAAAACGGAAACAGAATCAGTACGATAAAGCTAAGCACAGCGCTGGCAGCATATAAAGCGATAGCAATTCCCATGGTGTCACCGCTTAGCTTGAAAAAGTTTTTAGCTACAAGGAAAGGAGCCTTTGCGACCATAGAGATGGCATAATATATGATGTATGCTCCGAAATATCTGTTGGAGTGATTCATAAAACAGTAGAACACATCGCTTATACGGCACTCTTTCTTTCTGGCCATATTGAGGTGGAAGCGTATGAGTCCCATCTGTAGCACACCTATTACGATAGATAAAAGCACCTCGGCAATGTAGTATATGACGGTCTGAACCTTTGTGGCATATACGTTTCCGAGCAGGTAGGTAAACGGCAGGTCACTGAACAGATTTATGAGTGTGACAGTGAGGAAAACGCTCATGCTGAGTCTGTATCTTCCGTTTAGGTTCTCTCTTGATATTCTTTTTAATTCTTTGGATTTCTTTTTCTGGTTCATTATATTTCTCCTGAAATAATAGTTTTGAATTAATGCTTAAGTTAATGCTAAATTAAAGCTTTGACAATTGGCAGATATATAACATATACTTATATTCATATGGTTACACAAAATCACAGGAAGGACCACTCATCATGCAGACAGATGAAACAATCGACAGATATTTTTATATAACAGGCTGGATATGCATAGCTATATTTGCGGCTCTTGCAGCAGTGATTGGAGTATGTGGTACGCAGGTACTCACAAAGGTGCCTCCATGTCCGCTACACGCATATACAGGCTATTATTGTCCGGGCTGCGGTGGCACGAGAGCCACATTTGCGCTATTGCACGGACATCTGATAAGGTCGTTTGTACTTCATCCGTTTGTGCCGTATACAGCCGTTTTGGGCGGCTGGTTTATGCTGTCACAGACACTGCAGCGGATAAGCCGCGGCAGGCTGCATATCGGAATGCACTTCAGGCCATTATATATGTGGCTTGCACTTGCCATTATTGTGGTAAACTGTATTGTCAAAAATATGCTTATACTATTTTGCGGTATTCATCTGCTGAAGTAGCTCATTGTAGTCAATACCGGTCAGATTCTGGTATTCCTTTAAAATACCCTCTATGCTTCCGTATTCGTGAAGCATGGCGGCAAACGAACCGATATATATAATGAGAGTGATAACAACAGCAGCAAACGCAATCCAGAATGAGGTCATAGCCATGCTGCTCATTGAGGTGGCGCCACCCTTTGACAGCAACGCAAAGATCATGGCAAGTGAGCCGCATATGATAGATACATAAATGCAGCTGCACGACGCGATGGCAATTATTGAAAGCACAAGTGCTGCAACCTCCATATTGCGTGAGCGTTTATTGTAGAAATTGTTGTTGCCGAAATTATAGTTATAATCCTGATTATAATCAAATTTTTGTGGATCCATGATAAAATTCCTTTCTATAAAGTTGATTTTATTGTATCACTTCATTTATAATACGAAAAGAATAAGTTTTTTAAAGAGGTAAAAAAATGGATATTATTGCTGCAATTGCAGAAGAACTGCAGATTAAAAAAGGACAGGCCGAGGCCGCTGTCAAGCTGATAGATGAGGGAAATACCATTCCTTTTATCGCCAGATACCGAAAGGAGGCCACCGGCTCATTAAATGACGAGGTGCTCAGAAATCTTTTCGACAGACTGACATATTTACGCAATCTTGAGGACAAGAAGCAGACAGTGCTTGCAAGCATTGAAGAGCAGGGCAAGCTTACGGATGAGCTTAAGAAGGCAATTCTTGAGGCACAGACACAGGTGGCGGTTGACGATTTGTACAGACCTTACCGTCCGAAGAGAAGAACCCGTGCCACAATCGCAAAGGAAAAGGGCTTAGAGCCACTGGCACAGACCATTTTAGCGCAGGAAGCGTCTGTTGATATCATGGCAGAAGCCGCTAAATACGTGGATGCAGAAAAAGACGTGGCAGATGAAGCAGCTGCGCTTGCAGGAGCAAAGGACATCATTGCAGAGAGCGTATCCGACAATGCCGGCTACAGAACAAAAATCAGGGAGCTTACCATGCAAAATGGCCGTCTCATATCGACAGCAAAGGATCCTGAGGCAGAGTCTGTCTATGAGATGTACTATGAATTTGATGAAGCTCTTTCCAAGGTGGCAGGTCACAGAACACTTGCAATCAACCGTGGTGAAAAGGAAAAAATCCTCACAGTAAAGATAGAGGCACCGACAGAGGATATCATCAAATATCTTAAAAAGCAGGTTATCACAAATGATGGAGCTCCGACAGCAGCTGTACTCACAGAGGTGGTGGAGGATGCCTACGACAGGCTTATAGCCCCAGCAATAGAGCGTGAAATCAGAAACAATCTGACAGAGGAAGCAGAGGACGGAGCCATAAAGGTATTCGGAAAGAACTTGGAGCAGCTTCTCATGCAGCCTCCAATTGCAGGACAGGTTGTGCTTGGATGGGATCCGGCCTTCCGTACAGGCTGCAAGATTTCTGTCGTAGACCCTACAGGAAAGGTGCTTGATACCACAGTAATCTACCCGACAGCGCCACAGAACAAGGTAGAGGAGGCAAAGGCCGTAATCAAAAAGCTCATAGACAAACATCATGTCACACTTATCTCACTTGGAAACGGAACAGCATCGCGTGAGTCTGAGCAGGTGATTGTCGAGCTGTTAAAGGAAATTCCTGTGAAGGTGCAGTACATCATAGTAAATGAAGCAGGTGCGTCAGTATATTCAGCCAGCAAGCTTGCCACAGAGGAGTTCCCGAATTTTGATGTGGGACAAAGAAGTGCAACTTCGATGGCTCGTAGACTGCAGGATCCGCTCGCGGAGCTTGTAAAGATTGATCCAAAGTCAATCGGAGTCGGACAGTATCAGCATGATATGAACCAGAAAAAGCTCTCAGAGGCGCTCGGAGGAGTTGTAGAGGACTGCGTAAACAAGGTTGGTGTAGACTTAAATACAGCATCGGTTTCACTGCTTGAGTACATATCAGGCATCTCAAAGACCATTGCCAAAAACATCGTGGATTACAGAGAGGAAAACGGTAAATTCACATCTCGCTCACAGCTTCTTAAGGTAGCAAAGCTTGGACCTAAGGCATTTGAGCAGTGTGCAGGCTTCATGCGTATCACAGACGGAAAGAACCCGCTTGATGCCACAGGTGTGCATCCGGAGTCATACGATGCCACAAAGGCAGTGCTTGAAAAGCTGGGCTACACTATGGAGGATGTAAAGAACAGAAATGTAGTTGGAATCTCAAAGAAGGTGTCTGATTACAAGGCACTCGCAGACGAGGCAGGAGTCGGCGAAATCACATTGCGTGATATCGTAAAGGAGCTTGAAAAGCCTGCAAGAGACCCGCGTGAGGATATGCCAAAGCCAATCCTAAGAAGCGATGTTCTTGAGATGAAGGACCTCACACCGGGTATGGTATTAAAGGGCACAGTCAGAAATGTAATAGATTTCGGATGCTTTGTGGATATAGGAGTACATCAGGACGGACTTGTGCATATCTCAGAGATATGCGACCGCTATATCAAGCACCCGCTTGAGGCTGTCAGTGTAGGAGACATAGTAGATGTGCAGGTTATGAGCGTTGACCTCAAAAAGCAGCGCATCCAGCTTACCATGAAAATCGGACAGGGCACCGGCAAAAAAGATGGCAGTGCCGATAAGTCAGGTGAAACTAATCATAATAACAAGACTGACAGAAGCAATAGAAATAACGGCGGCAAGAATAGCAGAAACAAAAAGCCTTACTATATAAAGGGCAAGAAAAATAATTTCTTTGACAATATTATTCTTGATAATTAAAAATACCTTGACAAAACACCACAAAGTGCATATCATGTGTTTGTAAGTAACTATTCAGTACAGAAATATGCGGTACCGCATATTTCGTAAGAAAACGTATATTATGTAGGAGCAAGCGCCCATCAGCGCAGCTGATTCTAATGCGCTTGCGACTCGCAACTGTGAAGGTACTGAACAGTTACGTTTGTAAAATAAATAGGAATTCTTCAGGGAGGGGTGCGATTCCCTACCGGTGGTACAGCCCACGAGCCGCAAGGCATGATTCGGTGTGATTCCGAAGCCGACAGTATAGTCTGGATGAGAGAAGATTATTAGGTGTCATTACACTGTGATATTAAGTCCCGGAAGATTTTCTTCCGGGATTTTTTAAATGAGCTATTCAAATTTTTGATAGCGGCACTCACAATATCCTCAGGATTCCTTAAGCATCAAAGGAGTGTAAAAATGGACGTAACAACAAACAACACAAAATCAAAAGTAAACATCAGACTTTTAGTCGGCACAGGAATGTTAAGCGGACTCGCATTTGTACTTCAGTACCTTGAGTTCCCAATCCCGATCATGCCGGGCTTTATCAAGTTTGATTTCTCAGATCTGCCTGCACTTATCGGCGCATTTGCATATGGACCGTTAGCAGGAGTGATTGTAGAGTTTATCAAGAACCTGCTTCACTGTACAGTAACACAGAGCTTTACGGTAGGAGAGCTTTCAAACTTTATTCTCGGAGCAGTATTTACAGCAACAACAGGACTTATCTACAAGAAGAATAAGTCAAAAAAGGGTGCGATAATCGGCGCTTTAGTCGGTTCAGTGGTAATGGGAATCATCAGCTTCCCATCAAACCTTTTTATCGTGTATCCGGCATACACAAAGTTCATGCCAATGGAAGCAATCATTGGTGCATACAGTGAGCTTCTCCCATCAGTAGGCAAGCTGTGGCAGGCACTTCTGATATTCAATGTTCCGTTTACCATCGTAAAGGGACTTATATCAACACTTATCACAGTGCTTGTATACAAGAGACTGTCACCGGTTTTAAAGGGCAGAGGATAGAGAAAATACCTGACACAAGATATATAGTCACAAACAAAAAGGGCGCAGTCAATTGCGCTCTTTTCTTTTTTTAAAAGGAATGTTATAATAAACCCAAATATTTAGTTGGGAGCAGGACATGAAGCTTGAATTTGATGTAAAAGTAACAGAAAAGGATTTATATTCATTTAATATAGAGCAGGCGTACAAGGGCAGTCAGGGCGTTATATCGCTGCTGTTTGCTGTGCTCTTGGCTGCGGCAGCAGTATTAAGCGCACAAAAGGGCAACACAGGGTATGTTGTGCTTTATATTATAGTTGGCATTCTGGTGCTGTTATATGTGCCGTTTTCGCTCAAGAGCAGGGTAAGGATGATTATGAAGACAAATGAAGTTTTCTCAAAGCCACTGCATTTTGAGATAGACGAAAAGAACATAAATGTAAGCCAGGGCGAGGAGATGGCGCAGCTTCCGTGGGAGCAGGTGTACAGATTCGTGGCCAATGATAAGAGGATACTTATATTCAGCAACAGGAAGAATGCCTACATTCTCTCAAAGGAGCAGCTTGGCGACAGCTATGAGCCGTTAAAGGAGCTGGCAGGCAGCACACTGGAGAGATACAGACTGAAAATCAAATAAATTTAAATATTAAATACATAAAATATAATAAAAATAAATAGATAAAGGTATAAGCTGGTAATATGAGTAGTGAAGAAAATATAACAGTAATAGAGAGCTTTTCGGCAGACGATACGCATGCACTTGGGGTTTCGCTTGGACAGCAGGCAAAGCCGGGGGATGTGTGCACACTTGTGGGTGACTTGGGAGTGGGCAAAACAGTGCTCACGCAGGGCATAGCAGAGGGGCTTGGCATCTCTGAGCCGATAAACAGCCCTACATTTACTATAGTGCAGGTGTACGAGGATGGCAGGATGCCATTTTATCATTTCGATGTATACAGGATTGGTGACATCGAGGAGATGGATGAAATCGGCTATGAGGATTATTTCTACGGAGATGGGCTTACAATGATAGAGTGGGCAAATCTCATCGAGGAGATACTCCCAAAGAAGAGAAAAGAGATTACGATTGAAAAAGACCTTGAAAAAGGCTTTGACTATAGAAAAATAACAATAAAAGAGGTTTTATAATGAAGATACTTGCGCTTGACAGCTCAGGGCTTGTGGCCAGTGTGGCTGTCGTATCGGACGATAATCTGATAGGAGAATACACGATAAATTATAAAAAGACACATTCGCAGACACTTCTTCCGATGCTTGATGAGGTGGCTAAGATGACAGAGCTTGACCTTAAGACTATAGATTTTATTGCAGTCTCAGCGGGACCGGGATCGTTTACGGGGCTTCGTATAGGCTCGGCAACGGCGAAGGGACTTGCACTTGCACTGGATAAGCAGATAGTTTCTGTGCCTACTGTAGATGCGCTTGCATACAATCTGTGGGGCAGTGCAGATGTTATCTGTCCGCTTATGGATGCAAGAAGACAGCAGACCTATACAGGGCTGTATGATTTTACCGATGGCAGGATGAACACCATTTTGCCACAGTGCGTAGTGATGATAGAAGAGATAGTTGACAAAATCAATGAGCTTGGCCGTAAGGTGATTTTCCTTGGAGACGGAGTGGATGTGTTCAGGGATTATATCAATGAGCACGTAAAGGTGGACTATGATTTTGCACCTGCCATGTGCAATAAGCAAAGAGCATCGGCTGTAGCATGTCTTGGACAGGTGCTCTATGAGCAGGGCAGGGCAGAAAATGCAGCAGACCATAAGCCTGAGTATCTCAGATTATCACAGGCGGAGCGAGAGAGACAGGAAAAGGAGAGAGATTTTAGAATATGATAATAAGACCCATGGAGCCGGAGGATGCAGACTCGGTGGCGCAGATAGAAAAAGACAGCTTTACACAGCCCTGGAGCAGACAGGGGTTTTTGGATGCCATGAGGCTTCCTGAGAATATCATGCTTGTGGCACAGGAGGATGGCGAGATACTGGGGTATCAGTGCACCTACGTGTCATTTGATGAGGGAGAGCTGACCAATATAGCAGTCAAAAAATCAGCACGAGGAAAGGGTGTGGGTGCACATCTTATCAGAAGCCTGCAGGAAAAGGCAAAGGAGTCAGGGGTTGAGCGCATTGTGCTTGAAGCCAGGGTGACTAATGAGGCTGCGATATCACTGTATCAGAAGATGGGGTTTGTGAACCTTGGAATCAGAAAAAATCTATATGAGCATCCGGTAGAGGACGGAGTCATCATGTCCTATACTGCGGAGGAAAATTTATGTTAGACGTGTGTTTACTTGGAACAGCAGGCATGATGCCTTTGCCAAACAGATGGCTTACGGCACTTTCACTAAAATATAACGGCAGCAATATACTTATTGACTGCGGTGAGGGAACGCAGATTGCAATGAAGGAGGCCGGAATCAATTTCAAGCCGATAGATATTCTCTGCATCACCCATTTTCATGCGGACCATATCAGCGGATTGCCGGGGCTTCTTCTTACAATGGGAAATGCCGAGCGCACCGAGCCGCTTACCATTATTGGACCTAAAGGGCTTACAAGGGTTGTCACTGCACTTCGGACGATTGCGCCGGAGCTGCCCTTTGAGATAAAATGCATAGAGCTCAATGAGCAGGATGAGTATTTTGACATGAACGGATATCATATCCATGCATTCCGCGTAAAGCATGCGGTGCTATGCTATGGCTATTCGGTTGAGATAAAGCGCGGTGGCAGATTCTCCGTGGAAAGAGCAAAGGAAAAGGAAATCCCTATGCGCCTGTGGAATCCGCTTCAAAAGGGCAATACCGTTGAATTTGAGGGCAGAGTGTATACTCCGGATATGGTGCTTGGACCGGCAAGAAAGGGCATAAAGGTCACATATTGTACGGACACAAGGCCACTTGAGCATATAGTGGAGGCGGCAGAAGGGTCTGACCTGTTTATATGCGAGGGCATGTATGCTGAAAAGGAAAAGATAGTAAAGGCAAAGCAGTATAAGCATATGACATTTTACGAGGCAGCAGACATGGCAAGGAGAGCCGGTGTAAAGGAGCTTTGGCTTACACATTTTTCACCGTCACTTGTCCGGGCAGATGACTATATGTCACAGGTGAGGGATATTTTTGAAAACGCATATCTTGGAAAAGACGGAAAGAGCGTGGAGCTCATGTTTGACGAGGACTAAGGAGGAGCGATATGAAGAAAACAGGTATAGTTATTTTAACAATAGCACTGATTGCCGCTATATGTGGTTCGTTTTATATCGTAAACGATAAGTCTAAAAGGGCTAATCAAAAGGAAAAGGTGCTGACAGAGGTGCAAAGAATAACAACTAAAGACCTCGACAAGAATTATCCGCAGACACCTCGTGAGGTGGTGAAGCTTTATAACAGGATTGTGAAGTGCTACTATGGCATGCAGTATAGCGATGAAGAGCTTGATGCACTCACAGATCAGGCGCTTAAGCTTTTTGATGATGAGCTGGCAGCAAACAATCCGAAGGATACCTACAAGCAGTCTGTCACGGCAGATGCGCAAAGCTACAAGGAGCAGGGCATTACGCTTTCCCAGACCGGGGTGTGTGATAGCAACGATGTAAAATATGTCACTGATAATGGCAGTAAAATTGCATATGTCAAGGCCTCTTACTTTATGAAGGAGGGCAGCTCTTATTCTAAGACATATCAGGAATATGTGCTCAGGCAGGATGATGAAGGCTGCTGGAGGATTCTTGCATTTTATAAGCTGGCAGCAGATTCTGATACGGAAACAGAATAGAGTAATATAATTAAGATTGGTGTAATAAAATGACAGAAAATACAGAAACAAAAAAAGAAATTAAAATACTTGCAATCGAAAGCTCATGCGATGAGACAGCGGCAGCAGTCGTAGTAAATGGACGTGATCTGCGAAGTAACGTTATTTCATCACAGATAGCTCTTCATACTTTATATGGAGGGGTGGTTCCGGAGATAGCCTCCAGAAAGCATATTGAGAAAATTAATCAGGTCATAGAGCAGGCGCTTTCAGATGCACAGATGACACTCGATGATATAGATGCAATAGGCGTCACATATGGTCCGGGGCTGGTAGGAGCACTGCTTGTAGGTGTGGCGGAAGCCAAGGCTATAGCATATGCAAGAAACCTTCCACTTGTCGGAGTGCACCATATAGAGGGACATATCAGTGCCAATTATATAGAAAATAAAGACTTAGAGCCGCCTTTTCTGGCACTTGTCGTTTCAGGAGGACACACACACCTGGTGAGAGTGGTGGATTACGGCAAATATGAGATTCTCGGACGCACGAGGGATGATGCGGCAGGAGAGGCCTTTGACAAGGTTGCGAGAGCAATAGGACTTGGCTATCCGGGCGGTCCTAAGATAGAAAAGGTATCGCATGAGGGAGATCCGCACAGTATAGAGTTTCCGAGAGCAAAGATTGTAGGCGGAGTCTATGATTTCAGCTTCAGCGGGCTTAAATCAGCAGTACTTAATTATTTAAACGGCTGCAGAATGAAGGGACTGGAAATAAATCAGGCAGATGTGGCAGCATCGTTCCAGCAGGCAGTTACGGATGTGCTTGTCGGACACGCTGAGAATGCCATAGATGAGTTTAAAATGGACAAATTTGCCATTGCGGGAGGCGTTGCATCTAATGGTGTCATTCGTCATGCCATGGAGGAAATGTGCGCGCGCAAGGGCGTTAAATTCTATCGTCCGTCACCGATACTGTGTACAGACAATGCAGCAATGATAGGTGCGGCAGCATATTATGATTTTATAGCCGGCAAGAGGTCCGGGCTTGATCTGAACGCGGTTCCGAATCTAAAGCTTGGTGAGTGATTCTGTAATCGTTTCCGGTTACACCGGGGTGCAAACATAATGTGCAGACTTTGTCATGGATAGGAAAAGGAAGGAATATGGACAAGAAAAAGTTCACGGCAATCATACTGTCAGCCGGTACAGGAAGCCGGATGAAAAGCAATATGCCAAAGCAGTACATGGAGCTTTTAGGGCAGCCTGTGATTTATTATAGTATAAAAGCATTTGAGGATAGCCCTGTTGATGAAATAGTTATAGTCTGCAGCGCGGATTATATTGAGTATTTCAGACATTCGATAATCGAAAAATATGGCTTTAAAAAGGTGAAAGCGATAGTACAGGGAGGCAAAGAACGCTACAACTCTGTATACGAGGGACTCAAAGCAGCAAAGGGCGCAGACTATGTGCTGATCCATGACGGCGCACGCCCTCTGGTAGATAATGAAATAATAGTCCGTTCTATGCATACGGTTGAAAAAGAGAAAGCCTGCGTGGCAGGAATGCCTGTAAAGGACACAATAAAGGTGTCGGATGAATTCGGATATTCAGCAAACACTCCCGACAGGAAAAGCCTGTGGCAGATTCAGACACCGCAATGCTTTGAGTATAATCTGCTGGCCAGGTCCTATGATAAGCTGTTTAATGATATGTCATACGGTAAAAGTGTGCCGGTAATTACGGATGATGCAATGATAGTAGAGTATGGGAGTGACACAAAAGTAAAGCTCATAGAGGGCTCATATGAAAATATAAAGGTCACAACTCCTGAAGATATGGGGATTGCAGAGCTTTTTTTGAAGAAACGCTGAAAAATGTAAAAAAAATTAGAAATTAGTGTTGACATATTGTAACATTGATGATAATATAAATCCTGCGCTGAACAAGTGCAGACAACTAAACAATTACGTGTTAATTGTGACACGCAGGGGTATCGAAGTGGTCATAACGAGGCGGTCTTGAAAACCGTTTGTCCGCAAGGGCGCGTGGGTTCGAATCCCACCCCCTGCGCTTTCTTTTGCCTTAAAACAGAGGTACAAAAGAAAACGAAAAAAGTTCTTGACAAATGAAAAACATTTTGATAGAATAATCAAGCTGTCGCAAGACAGGGAACTTAAAACAGAGTTCAAAAAATAAAAAAGTGCTTGACAAACGAACAGCGATTTGATAAAATAATCAAGCTGTCGTAAGAGAACAAAACAAAGAACATTGATAACTGAACAGTGAGAAACCTTGAAAGATTTTGAGAATCAATCAGAACGCTTCAATGAAAATTGAAGACCTTTAAAACAGTAAATTCAGATTTATCTGAATGAACGAAT
>NZ_CDRTEH010000005.1:0-182852 GCF_977054825.1 Agathobacter sp. | reverse complement strand
CAATGTTCTCCATATCGTGGATGAGATGTCAATCCTAATATGCATGGATAATTTTTACCAATAATTGTTCTAATTCTATCTCCCCAACTATATGTATTTGCAGTTACTGTAGTTGGTTTATAGTATTGCTTAATATACAACGATAATCCTCTTTTTAACTCAATGTAATTAGTACTTGTTCCCATTCTTGCAACAAGTGCATTTATCAAAGCAACGCCATCTGAAGATTCTAAACTATTGTATTTATTGTTGTATTCAGAATACTCAATCATTTCATTATTATCAGCATTTACAATAACATATCCCGTTGGGTTTAATTCATAGTAGTATGCAATAATATTCTCATTAGAATCATACAATTTAATTTCAGAAGTATAATTTACTGAAGAATTTTGTTCCATTGTTGTATATGCAAAAGTTGTAATATTAACACTAAAAAGTAATACAAATATTATTAAGAAACTTATAAATTTATGCTTTTTAAACATAATGATTCCTCCTTCACCACAAAAGTCAATTTTTTCTGATGTAGCACACTTACAATAAGATAATTATATTATCTTTGTCATAAACCATCGGAAACACCTCATTTCCTTATTTCCTTGCGTTTTTTTAATGTTTATTCATAGAATATAGTCAATCCAACAAATTAGTTTAAAGTGGTTATTATCTTTCTATTTCAAATTTTTCTTATTATACTTATAATAATACAGTATATTTAATGATTTACAAACACAAATTAAGTTTAGTATAAAGTTTTTATATATATTTCAACTGTCAAATATACTTTTAATAATAATTAACTCACTTTATATACACCACTTACAACTTTTTCATAAAAAAGAAATCGTACATGGCTTTCTGATGTATAATGAATTTGCACAAAAACAGTACAAAGGAAAGTGACCCTGTACGACAAAGACATTATAAAACGAAAACTCATTAATTGGTAGACTTCATAAATATTTTTTGAATATTATGCAACTTTTTCTGTTCCTACGGCAGAAACATTATTTTTACTAGTACTTTAAATACTCGCATTGGAGTCAGCTCATTCAATCAGATTCCTGTACCAGCATTTTCTTGCCGTGATAACAGAAAAATCCCTGAATACTTTTTATCATGCCTGCTCTTATGCCAAAGCTGATTATTCAAGATTTATGAATGTAACTGCCAAAATGGCACTGCACCTTATTCCGGAACAGCTTAAATCACAGCCGGTGTTTCTTTGCATTGATGATACAATAATCTCCAAATTTGGTACAAAATTTGAAAATGTATCAAAGCTGTTTGATCATGCAACGCATAATGGCTGTAATTATCTTAATGGACACTGTTTTGTAAGTCTGATGTTATGTGTGCCCGTGTGGAATCGTGATAAAATATCATATCTTGCGGTGCCGTTAGGATACCGCATGTGGCAGAAAAAAGAATCAAAGCTTGAGCTTGCTGCATCCATGGTACGTCATGTCATGCCTGAATTTTCATCACAAAAAAATGTTATCATACTTTGTGACAGCTGGTATACAAAGCAGAATCTTGTATCCATTGTCAAAGAGTATCCAAACCTTGATCTCATTGAAAATGCCAGAGCAGATTCTATCATTTATGATCATTTATGATCCTTATAGTACTTTATACTGTCCAATAATCATCCCTTGTATATCGAATTAATGTTTAGTATTGCAACATATCCGCATTAAAAAAGGACGCAGGATCTCTCCCACGTCCTCGCATTTATCTGGCTTTATCGTCTCTTACCTTCGGTGCTTCCTTATGTGCCGCTTCCTGCTTCACCTCATCCACACCTCTAGCCTCAAATGCATCTGCATTATACTGATACTCCTGTGGCTCAGCGACCATTGGTGCATATACAACCTCTGCTTCTACTCGCTCAGCTTCTGCCCTCTCCGGCTCTGTCTGTTTCTGCGCTTTCGCATTCTCCATATGCTTTTCCTTATCAAGCTGCACATCCATCGCCAGATTATCCAGCTTATCTATGGATGCGTCCAAATGAATCTCCATTAATACAAGCATCTTTTTCACTGCTTTCATAGGGGCAAGCACCGCCTTTGTAATGGGATGTTTTGTTAAATAAATATGTTCTTTACGTCTTGTTGGTTTATCGGGTTGCATATTTTGTGGAATTACGAGCCTATTAGCAGGTGAAGTCATTATATAATGATTTTCTAATGCATAATTAAATGATTTTGTCAACAAACCTTTAATTGAAATAATAGTATTTATTGAAAATCCATCATTATATAAATCTGTTATAAAAGTCTGCAATATCTTTTTATCTATACTGGATACTCTATATCCCCCTAACTCCGGTTTAAGATATAATCTGATTTTTTTCTCATAGCCATATAATGTACTTTCCTTACATGTCAGTTTACAATCATTTTCCATCCATAAATCCAGAAAATCAGCATATGAAATATCCCTATCTACCATTACCTGTCCAACATTTTCATATTCAGATAATGCCTTTCTTCCAGCTATTCTTGCATCCCTTTTACTAGCAAATCCAGATTTTGATTTACGTTTTCTTTTTCCATCAACGCTTGCCATCTCAAATGAATACTCATATACTTTTTTGCCAGACCTCAAAAAACGTTCTCTTACCATAATCTCACTCATATAATTCTCCTTTTTCATAACGAATATATAAGTAATACTAATAAATCGACTCTTTGAAATCTATGACCTGCGAGGCTAAAAAATTTAACAAATTACTTTTCCGCGTCGACAAAAATACAAAGTATTTCTTCTCACGTCAACGAACTGCAATTTTTCATTATTTTGCGCCAACAAGCCGAAAAAATGTTGACGCGATGTTGACGCGGAGCAATTTAGACACCTCTTTTTATATGAGAATATAAAAAGAGACTTCCGTCTATATTGAAACGGAAGTCTCCAAAAAGCCTATAAAATCAAGCTTTCTATTTAGAATTTGCCCTCGTCAGCAGCCTGCTGAACAGAAACGGCAACTGCTACTGTAGCACCAACCATTGGGTTATTACCCATTCCGATAAGTCCCATCATCTCAACGTGAGCCGGAACTGATGAAGATCCTGCGAACTGTGCATCTGAATGCATACGTCCCATTGTATCTGTCATACCGTATGAAGCTGGTCCTGCTGCCATGTTATCTGGGTGAAGTGTACGTCCTGTACCACCGCCTGATGCTACTGAGAAGTACTTCTTGCCCTGCTCGATACACTCTTTCTTGTATGTACCTGCTACCGGATGCTGGAAACGAGTTGGGTTTGTAGAGTTTCCTGTGATAGAAACACCAACGTTCTCGTGATGCATGATTGCAACACCTTCCTGAACATCATCTGCACCGTAACACTTAACTGTTGCACGGAGTCCGTCTGAGTATGCATGCTCAGATACGATGTTGAGCTTAGCTGCCTTGTAGTCATACTGTGTCTCTACGAATGTGAATCCGTTGATACGTGAGATGATCTGTGCAGCGTCTTTTCCAAGTCCGTTAAGGATAACACGCAGTGGTTTCTGACGAACCTTGTTTGCCTTCTCAGCGATTCCGATAGCACCCTCAGCAGCTGCGAATGACTCGTGACCTGCTAAGAAACAGAAGCACTCTGTCTCCTCCTCGAGGAGCATCTTTCCAAGGTTACCATGTCCTAAACCTACCTTACGGTGATCAGCAACTGATCCAGGGATACAGAATGCCTGAAGTCCCTCTCCGATTGCTGCTGCAGCGTCTGCTGCTCTTCTACATCCTTTTTTGATTGCGATTGCTGCACCAACTGTGTATGCCCAGCAAGCGTTCTCGAAACAGATTGGCTGGATTTTCTTTACCTGATCGTAAACATCAAGTCCAGCGTCCTTTGTGATCTTTTCAGCTTCTTCGATTGAGCTGATACCATAGCTGTTAAGTACAGCATTGATCTGGTCTATTCTTCTTTCATATGATTCAAATAATGCCATTGTCGTTCTCCTTTCCTCTTATTCCTGTCTTGGATCGATGATCTTAACAGCACCCTGCTCTGGAGTTACACGACCGTATGATCCTGAAGCTTTCTCCCAAGCTGTGTTAGCGTCATCACCCTTTTTGATAAAATCTGTCATTTTTCCAAGAGAAACGAACTGGTATCCGATTACTTCATCGTTCTTGTCAAGAGCGATTCCTGTTACATAGCCCTCAGCCATCTCAAGGTAACGAACTCCCTTTGCCTTTGTTGCGTACATTGTACCAACCTGTGAGCGAAGTCCCTTTCCTAAATCCTCAAGTCCTGCTCCAACAGCAAGTCCATCATCAGAGAATGCAGACTGTGTACGACCGTAAACGATCTGTAAGAATAACTCTCTCATAGCTGTATTGATGGCATCACAAACTAAGTCTGTGTTTAATGCCTCAAGAATTGTCTTACCCTGTAAGATTTCTGCTGCCATAGCTGCAGAGTGTGTCATTCCTGAGCATCCGATAGTCTCAACTAATGCCTCTTCAATTACTCCATTCTTTACGTTGAGTGAGAGCTTGCAGGCACCCTGCTGTGGTGCACACCAGCCTACACCGTGTGTAAATCCTGAAATGTCCTCAATTTTCTTAGAATGAACCCATTTTCCTTCTTCTGGAATAGGAGCTGGCTCATGTTTTGCGCCCTTAGCTACAGGACACATGTTTTCAACTTCCTTAGTGTAAATCATCTTAAGACTCCTTTCGTTATGGTTTTAACATACCCGATTTATTCTCTCATATTTTTTGTCATAAGTCTAGAGTATCATCGACAAAAAACAACAAAAATACAATATTTTTTCAAACAACATTACTATTTTTTAAGAACTACGTTGTCCTTGTCCTTGAAAATGTGGTTTGCAGGGATGACTCCGCGTACTCTTGAAAGCGGATAGATGTTTGAATTTCTTCCTATTACTGTTCCCGGATTGAGTACTGAGTTGCAGCCTACCTCCACATGGTCACCAAGCATAGCGCCGAATTTCTTGCGGCCGGTTTCAATCTCCTCTTTTGTATCGTAAACATCCTTTACTACTACGAGAGTCTTGTCGCTCTTTACATTTGATGTGATAGAGCCTGCGCCCATATGTGATTTGTAGCCCAGGATTGAATCTCCTACATAGTTATAATGTGGCACCTGTACTGAATTGAAGATGATTACATTTTTAAGCTCTGTGGAGTTTCCTACTACTGAGCCCTTGCCTACGATTGCGCTGCCACGAATAAAGGCACACTGTCTGATTTCTGCATCCTCGCAGATGATAAGCGGGCCATGCAGATATGCGCTGTCAAATACTGTTGCGCTCTTTGCCACCCAGATATCCTCGCCTCTTTTCTCATAGATTTCAGGGTCGAGTGTTGGTCCGAGCTCCTTTATGAAATCACTTATTCCGGCTAATGCCTCCCATGGATAAGTGAACTGTGATAAATACTCCTTTGCGATTGTTTCATCCAGATTATAGAGGTTTGTTATTTTTGCGTTTTCCATTTTAACGTCCTTTCTTTTAAAATATAAATATTAATTATAGATTTAATAATTAGTCATAATCAAAACTACTCACCAAACAGCTCATGCGCCGCCGCAAGTGCCGCCTCCGACACATCATCTGCCTGTGCATCCTCTGCTGACATATCAAGACTAGCCAGGAACTCCTCAGGGATTCCCATCTCCTTCAGGGCTGTATCATCCGGCACATCATCTGCCTTGTTCTGTACTTCTGCCACGCTTTGTTCATCTGCCTTACTCTGTACATCTACATTGCTCTGTGCATCCGCCGTGCTTTGTGTCTCTACATTGCTCTGCTCATCTGCCGTATTCTGTTCATCTACATTACTCTGCACTTCTGCCTCACCCGGGTTATCGAAATCAAATGATATCTGGTCATTTTCAAACTTAAGGCATGTATCAAATACATTTCCCGCCTTGGATGTGAAGCCTGTGACCTTCCTTTTGGTCTTTCCCGTGGTAAAAAGCTCCGTGAGGATTTCCTCTGAAAGCTCCACCTTTGCCACTGTATGCCATACATTGAAGCCGCACTCACACTCATATTTCCACTGTGTCTTTTTGAGCGGTCTGCCACACTTTGGACAGAGCACATTGGTCTCAACCGGCTTTGGCTTTTCCGGGAAATCAAAGGCTATATCTCCGTCCTCTGTGAGCTTTAGCGGTGCATCAAACTTCATGCCTGTCTTTGAGACAAATCCTGATATAACTTCTGTCTTTTTCTTTGTCAGAAGCTCCTTAAGGACCGATTCCTTTATCTTGACGCTTGCAACCTTGCCCACCATAAAGCGGCAGCTCTCAGGAGCGTCACGCCTGTTGTTCTCACATACAAAGCCAAACGGCGCCACCTGTATTTTGCCTCCGCACTTCGGACATACCACGTCCTTCACCGTCTTTGGCTCTACATGGTCGAAATCAAATTGGACAGAGAGCTTTTTGTTTTCATCCTCCTTAAGCACCAGGCACGCATCGAAGCGTTTCCCGCTTTTGGACTTGAAGCCTCGTATGGTCTCGGTCTTTTTATCATTAAGAAGCTGCTTTAGGTTTGCGGCTGTGATTGTCTTTCCCGCAATCTGTCCCACCGAAAAACGGCAGCTTCCCGGCTCATCGCCCTTGTAGTTCACACAGCCATAGCCAAACGATGTCTTTTTTATCTGGCCTCCACAAATCGGACAGACGACATCCTTTATGATTTCATCCTCCACATTGTCAAAGTCAAATGCTACGACGGTGTGCATTTTTTCACTGCCCTCTGTGACCGGCTCCTGCTTTAACACAAGACATGCGTTGAAGCGCTTTCCCGATTTTGATTTAAAGCCCTTTATCGTCTCGGTTCTGCCGTTTGCCATGAGCTCTAAAAACTGTACCTGCGACAGCTGCTTGTCGGCTATCCTTCCAACGAAGAAATGGCAGCCGTCCTCTGTCTGTCTGTTATAATTCGCACATCTGTAGCCATATGGCGACACATATATATCGCCTCCACAGTCCGGGCATACAATGCCCTCGACCTTTTGCGGCTTTACGTTTTCAAAATCAAAGGTGGCTGATACCTTGTTCGTCTGTTCATCCTTGTTGAGCTTTAAGCATGCATCAAAGCGCTTGCCGCTCTTTGATTTAAAGCCACGGATTGTATCGGTGATTCCCTCTTCAATCAGCTTTTTGACCTGTTCCTCCGGAATATCCAGTCCTGCCACCTGTCCGATATTAAAATTACATCCTGATTTATCATTTTTGTAATTGGCGCAGCCGTAGCCGAACGGTGTGGTCACTATCTCGCCACCGCACACCGGACACTTGACACCTATCTTTCGTCTGGCTGCCGCACCTCTTGCATTTTTGCCTGCAAAGCTGCTGATGCGGTCTGCAATCTCAGGGCGCAGATTCTGCTCTATCATCTTTTCTGTCTCTTTGCGGATAAAGCTCTCAAGCTTTCCCCTGTATTCCCAGAAATCCACAGTGCCCCTTGTGATTCCGTCCAGTCCCTTTTCCCAGTTGGCTGTCATCTTTGGATTAAGAAGTGCCGGAACTGTCATGTATACAACCTCAAACACCATCTCGCCGAGGCTTTCAGGTGTGAGTATCTGTGTCTTTTTGTTCAGATTCAGATATCCTATACGGACAAGCTTCTGGATTATCTCCGCTCTCGTTGCCGAGGTGCCTATTCCCGAGCCCTTTATCTGTTCACGAAGCTCCTCGTCCTCGATAAGCTGTCCTGCATTTTCCATGGCAAGCACCATGGAGCCTGAGGTGTAGCGTTTTGGCGGAGAGGTCTTTCCAAACTTGATATTGTAGCCTAAGCATGCTATCTCATCGCCCGCCTTTAGCTTATCGGCAAGCTCAAGCATCACCTTTGGATTTACGACTATCTCATCATTACCGCCGTTTGCTGTGCCGTTTTCATCGGCACCATCTGCAGTCTCACTGTTTTTACCAAGTATACGTGCGTTTGCTTCCTCAAACGACTTCTTTTTCGGTGGATTCGCCACCTGTAAATAGCCCTCGCTCTTTAGCACCTTCGATGATGCAAAAAAGCTTTCCTTATCCACATTTACGACAAGCTTCACATTCTCATACTCTGCCGGCGGATAAAAAATACTAAGAAAACGCCTGACAATCAGCTCAAATACCGCTCTTTGAAGCGATGTAAGCCCCGAAAGCTCAGTAAGCTGACCTGTCGGGATGATAGCGTAGTGGTCTGTTACCTTGCTGTCATCCGTATACTGCGTATCTGCTATGTTGGCATATAGCCTCTTTTGCATGATATGCTCCACAAAGTCTGCTGTCGGCTCAAATCCCTTTAGCCTGCTTATATTTTTACCAATCTCCTTTGCCACAGCGCTTGAGAGCACTCTGGCATCAGTTCTCGGATATGTGGTGAGCTTTTTCTCATACAGATCCTGAGCCACCTGCAATGTCTCATCCGGGCTGATTTTAAACTTCTTTGAACACTCTGCCTGAAGCTCAGCCAGGTTGAAAAGAAGCGGTGCTCTTTTTTTGGTAATATTCTTAACTATAGATTTAACTTTTGCCGGTTTGCCGTTTAATTCTTCAATTAAAGCGAGTGCATCCTTTTCCTCTTTGAAGCCGTTTTCCTTGTATAAAAGCGGTGATTCAAAGTACTTCGAGCCGTCTACAGCCTTCCACTCTGCCTCCACACCGGCATCCGTAAACCTGCCGATCACCCTGTAAAACGGAGTCTCCTTAAAGTTTCTGATTTCGCGCTCACGGATTACTACCATTCCAAGCACACAGGTCATCACTCGTCCGACCGCGATTGCCGTGTACGAGCGCGTACCCGCTGCATCGTTTAGCAGATTGCCGTATTTAACCGACATGACACGCGAGAAGTTGATGCCCATCGCATAGTCCTCGATGGTACGCATGATGCCGCTCTTTCCGAGGTTTGCATACTCACTCATCGGCTTTGCTTCTTTTATACCTCTTAGGATTTCCTCCTCGGTCTGCGAATCTATCCAGACTCGAAGCTCCTCCATGCCTTCCCTGACACCGCCAAAGTTTCTGATATTCTCCTCGATGGTCTGTCCTTCTTTTCCGGCATCACCTGCCCAGTATACCCGGTCAATGTCCTCTCTCTGTAAAAGAGCGTGCACAATGTTGTACTGCTTGCGCACGCTGTCTATCACATCATATTTGTATTCCTTTGGCAGAAACGGCAGATCCTCAAGCCGCCATTTCTTGTATTTCATGTCGTAGGACTCAGGATAGACCAGTCCGACCAGATGTCCCACACACCATGAAATCACATATTCTCCATTTTCTATATAACCGTCATTGCGTCCGCTCACCCGCAGCACCTTCGCAAATTCCTGTGCCACGGATGGCTTCTCTGTTATTATCAGTGATTTTCCCATAAGCTCCTCTATAATTCATTCATGTTTATGAGCTTGAACCTAGGGTCTCTGACCACATAGCTTTGCAGTGCAGGCTCAAAATCCGTTGCTGAAAACAGATAATAGTCGTCAGATGTAAGCCTTGCCTGCTCCATAGCCATAGCCATATTCTCGCACATATCCATGGTCATCATTGGCTTGTCCCAGTTGCAGAAGCCGATGATGCTTCTTCTATCCTCGCTCTGTGCCACGATATCTATACGGCCTGTCTTTCCAATCCATGTACCCACGCGCTTTATGGCAAACGGCAGCTGTCCCATCTGATTGAGTATGAGCAGATACTCTGTGCAGACCTCCCTGAAGTATCTCTCGAGATATGCATCAAGCTCTTTTTCTATATATGTATCATAAAACTCTTCCGGTGAAAGCAGATACAGATTGGACATATTCGGATAGACAAACTTAAACCAGAAATTAACAAATGTGTCTTTTATCTGATATACACCCTTCTTGGCATTTTCCCATCCGCCGGTCTCAAATGAAACCACCTTCTCCACGATATTGAAGGCGGCAAGATTTTTTAAATATACGCTGATTTTGGCACGCGAAAATCCTGTCGCATGGAAAATATCATTGAGTTTATTTTCTCCTCTTGCGATTGCTGCAAGTATTGTGCTATACGCTGAAAGTTCTCGAAGCTCTGCGGATATGACAGCATCCGCCTCACCATACAGTGCTCCTGATGGTGTCAATACGAGCCTGCATATATTTTCCTTAAAGGATCTAGCTGCATCCCACTTATCCAGATATGCCGGAACTCCACCGATTGCTCCGTAAATCCTCACGATTTCCGCAACCGGAAGATTCTCA
Organism: Agathobacter sp.; assembly: GCF_977054825.1. Taxonomy (NCBI): domain Bacteria; kingdom Bacillati; phylum Bacillota; class Clostridia; order Lachnospirales; family Lachnospiraceae; genus Agathobacter; species Agathobacter sp. The sequence continues at coordinate 172,639 of NZ_CDRTEH010000005.1, read as the reverse complement.
AAATGTCTTACGACCTCGAGGAAATTGAGCGATTCAAGCTTCATTTCGGCTCCCTTAAACTGCTCTGCTGCCTCCTGTGTAGCCCATACTGTAGATGATGTAGCCAGTATTATAAGTACCGGTCCCGGATACAGCTTGTGCTTTTTAAGCTTTGCAACTGCCTCCATAAATGATGCATCCCTCTTTGCAATAAACTGCGCCTCATCGATTACCACTACAAGCTTCGACGGGTCTCCTGACTTGATTCTCGCGAAGTACTCCTCATAGGTCTGTCTGCTCAGACTTACCTTGTACTGACGGCTTATCTCCTCTCCCATCATCTCAAGCTGATGCTCGGGCGATGCCTGTCTGCATCTGTAGTAAAAGAATTTCTTTCCGTTACAAAATTCCTTTATGAGCTCCTCCTTTTGACAGCCTCTCCTTCCGTAGAGCACTACGAGCTGGTTGCCTGACTCTTTATAGAGCTGCTCAAGTTTCTCTAAATCTGTGTGTTTTGCTTTCATAATATTCCTCCAAAATAATCAACTGGAAATATTATATCACAATTTAACACATATACAAATATATTTTTAATTATATTTTCCGGGCTCCTATAGTAGCCTTCACCTTTTTTCTGACGAACATGTAGCAGATAACCTGCATGATGATAGTCGCTATCCATGAACCGGGATATGATATAAACAGGAAAAACAGCGACCTGTGGCTTGGGAACAGACCATATATCCAGATGATTCTGACTCCGACTGTTCCTATTATGGAAAGTATCATAGGTACTGTTGAGTATCCCATTCCTCTTAGTGCTCCCGGGAAAAGGTCCATGATGCCGCACAGGAAATATGGGATTGTTGTAATCGAAATAATCTCAAGTCCTGATTTAATTACCTCGCTATTGCTTGTATATATACCAAGTATCTGCGTTCCGAATATGTATGAGGCACTTCCCATCACAAGTGCTACCACAGTCGTCAGAAACAGACAGTCTATCAGTACTCTGTCCATTCTCTTTTGCTTTCCTACCGCATAGTTCTGGCTTGTGAAGCTCATGCAGGCCTGTGTGATTGAGTTGACCGATACATATAAAAATCCAAGTATATTGTTTGCCGCCGTATATCCTGCCATGGCTATTGAGCCAAAGGAATTGACTGATGACTGCAGCATGGCATTTGAGATATTTATGACCGTGCTCTGTATGCCTGCAGGTATTCCCACCTGGAATATCTGAAGCATATATTCCCTGTCAATCGCAAGCTTGTTAAAGCAGAGCTTGTAGCTGGTATCTGCCTTGCTCAGACAGTATAATACAAGCACGCAGGATACGAACTGCGAAACAATTGTACCGATTGCAACGCCTGCCACACCCATTTTGCACACTATTACAAAAAACAGATTGAGCACTGCATTGATACAGCCTGAAATAATCAAAAAGATAAGAGGTCTCTTTGTATCGCCGACTGCACGTAAAATCGCCGCACCATAGTTATAAAGCATAAAAAACGGCATACCGCAAAAATAAATCCTCATATAAATAGTGGAAAGACCTATGACATCATCCGGTGTTCCCATGATTTCTAGCGCACCTCTTGTGAAAATGACACCGACTATGCCCATCACAATACCGCTTATGAGCGCAATCATAATGGCAGTATGCACTGTCTTAGACATCTCCTCATCCTTGCCTGCCGCATAAAATCTGGCAGCGAGCACATTCGCCCCAAGTGATATACCAATAAACAGATTGACAAACACATTGATGAGAGCCGTAGTCGAGCCTACCGCCGCAAGTGATTTGCTGCCACTAAACTGTCCAACAACAATAATATCCACCGCATTAAACGCTAACTGTAAAATACCCGAAATCATAAGTGGCAACGCAAATGAAATAAGCTTATCCATTATTGAACCGTTCACCATATCAATTTCATACTTATTATTCTTCACTTATATCTACCTCTTAAAAATTATTCTCCTCAGCCTATCTATTTTACCACGATATAATATAAATTCAAGCGTAACAAAAAAAGAGAGCCTCTTTTAAGAGGCTCGACTTTTGCTAAATCTATTTCTTTGTGATGTAACCCTGTGCCTTAAGAAGCTCTGCGCAAAGCACTGCTCCACCGGCTGCACCACGTACTGTGTTGTGTGAGAGTCCAACGAACTTCCAGTCATAGACTGTATCCTCTCTGAGACGTCCGACATTGATTCCCATGCCATGCTCATAATCCACATCAAGTGCAACCTGAGGACGATTATCCTCCTCACAGTATCTGATGAACTGCTTTGGTGCGCTTGGAAGCTCAAGCTCCTGTGGTACTCCGCTGAACTTCTCGAGTGCCTCGATGAGCTGCTCCTTAGTAGGATTCTTTTTAAACTTAACAAATACTGCTGCTGTATGACCGTTTAATACAGGAACACGGATACACTGGCATGTGATAACCGGTGACTCTGCAGGAACAATCTGTTTCTTCTCATCATCCACATATCCCCAGAGACGAAGTGGCTCTTTCTCAGATTTTTCTTCCTCTCCACCGATGAATGGAATGATGTTTCCAACCATCTCGGGCCAGTCCTTGAAAGTCTTTCCGGCACCTGAGATTGCCTGATATGTTGTAGCAACAACCTCATATGGCTCAAACTCCTTCCATGCTGTAAGAACCGGAGCATATGACTGGATTGAGCAGTTTGGCTTTACTGCTACGAAGCCTCTCTTTGTACCGAGACGCTCCTTCTGATATTTGATAACCTCCATGTGCTGTGGATTGATTTCAGGTACAACCATTGGCACATCAGGTGTCCATCTGTGGGCACTGTTGTTTGAAACTACAGGAGTCTCTGTCTTTGCATAGTCCTCCTCGATCTTCTTGATCTCGTCCTTTGACATATCAACAGCTGAGAATACGAAGTCAACCTGTGAAGCAACCTCTTCTACCTCGTTGACATTCTTTACGATGATTTTCTTAACTGCCTCAGGCATTGGTGTGTCCATTTTCCATCTATCACCAACGGCGTCCTCGTATGTCTTGCCTGCACTTCTTGGGCTGGCTGCAATTGTTGTTACCTCGAACCATGGATGATTCTCTAAAAGAGAAATAAATCTCTGTCCTACCATTCCTGTTCCACCGAGGATACCTACTTTAAGCTTTTCACTCATTACTCTAATCTCCCTATCTTCTAGATTTTCTTCGACCTTGTCATACGTTCATTTTTAATATTGACTATTCTCATTTTGTCCGTCCGTCACGTACAACTGTCTTTATAGGAAATATATTACTTGAAACTCTAATGAAAAACAAGGAAAAAACTATATTAAATTAATAATTTTTCTCCCTGTTTTTTATAAAATATGCACAAAAACTACACTTCATCCTGCCAATTTGACTTCATATACTCGTCGTAAACGGCAATAACCTTGTCCATTGATGTCTTTGATGGCGCTCCAACTGTACACCTTGTGCTGACACAAGTCTCCATTGAAATGGCATCGTACACATCCTCATCAAATACCGGAGAGATAGCCTTGAGCTCATCGATGCTCATATCGTCGATTGCAATACCCTTGTCTATGCAGTAAAGCACTATTCTTCCTACAATACCATGTGCATCTCTGAATGGTACACCCTTTTTAACGAGATAATCTGCTGCATCTGTGGCATTTGTAAAGCCATTGTTTGCGCTCTTTCTCATCACTTCCTTGTTAAACTTCATTGTGTCAATCATTCCTGTAAACAGTGCGATACATCCCTTTGCAGTGTCAAATGCATCAAATGCCAGCTCCTTATCCTCCTGCATATCCTTGTTGTACGCAAGCGGAATACCCTTCATGGTGGTAAGAAGCGACATGAGCGCACCGTATACACGGCCTGTCTTTCCTCTGACAAGCTCTGCTATATCTGGATTTTTCTTCTGTGGCATAATTGAGCTTCCTGTGCTGTATGCATCGTCAATCTCAACAAACTGGTACTCGTTTGAGTTCCAGATGATGATTTCCTCGGAAAAACGTGACAGATGCATCATAATAGTGGAAAGAGCAGATAAAAACTCAATCAGATAATCCCTGTCTGACACACCGTCCATACTGTTAAGTGTCGGTCCGTAAAAATCCAGAAGCTGTGCTGTATAGTCGCGATCCAGCGGATATGTGGTGCCTGCGAGCGCTCCTGAGCCAAGCGGACAATAGTTCATTCTCTTATATATATCGCAAAGTCTTGATCTGTCTCTCTTAAACATTTCAAAATATGCGCCCATATGGTGAGCCAGAGTGATTGGCTGTGCCTTCTGCAGATGTGTAAAGCCCGGCATGATAGTCTGAGTGTTTTCCTTCATAATCTTAAGGATAACAGCTAAAAGCTCCTTAAGCTCATCATCTGTCTCCTTTACGGTCTTTCTTGTGAAAAGACGCATATCAAGAGCCACCTGGTCGTTTCTGCTTCGGCCTGTGTGAAGCTTCTTTCCGGTATCTCCAAGCCTGTCTATGAGTGTAGCCTCAACAAAGCTGTGGATATCCTCATATTTTGAGCTGATTTCAAGCTCTCCCGACTCTACCTCCTTAAGTATCTGCTTTAGGCATGCTACTATATCGTTGCTCTCTGCCTGAGAGATAATGCCCTGCTTTCCAAGCATCGTGACATGGGCGATGCTGCCCTCTATATCCTCTTTATAAAACTTCTGATCAAATGAAATGGACGCATTGAAATTGTAAACGAGCTGATCTGTCTCCTTTGTGAAACGTCCTCCCCATAACTGTGCCATGAGATTCCTCCTTGATTATTAAATGATGATTTATTTTCACGGTATCATAAAACATTGAGTAAAACCAAAGTGTGATACCGCCGTCTGCCCTATACAGCCGCTTTACTGTGCTAAATTATATAATAATTTTTGCTGTCACGCAACCACAATTTCATCCACGCGCTGCTATCTCCCTGTCACGCTGCTCCTTGGAAAATACACAGCCGCAATAGTACTGCCTGTACATATCATACTGCTTTGATATCTCCGTGGACTTTTTATAGCCCTCCTTCTTCTTAAAATCAGAGAAAAGATATCGCACTCCATACTCCTCCTGAAGCGCCTTTCCTATCTCATTGAGCTTTTCGGCATTCTTCAACGGGCTGATGGAAAGCGTCGTGGTAAAAAAGTCAAAGCCATGCTCCCTTGCATACTGTGCGCTCTCCTCAAGACGCAGCCTGTAGCACTTAAAGCACCTCTCGCCACCCTCAGGAACTGCCTCCATGCCGCGCGCCATATCGTAAAAGCGCTTTGTGTCGTATACGCCCTCCACAAAGTGAACCGGATTTTTCACCGGAAACTCATCTATAAAGCGCTTCTGCTCATGTGCTCTCATGTGATATTCCTCTGGCGGATAAATGTTTGGATTATAATAGAATACCGTCACCTCAAAATACTCTGAGAGAGTCTGTATGCAATACGTGCTGCACGGCCCACAGCAGCTATGAAGTAAAAGTCGTGGAGTACAGCTATTATCTATGCAATTTTCTTTTATTAAATCCTCCATTAATTTTTGATAGTTAATTTTATTTGCCATATTATATTTTTTCTCCAAATACAAAATTATTTAACACATCCTCAAATATATTTCAGGTAACTATTCTGCATATTTACTATTCTGATTAATTACTATTTCTGATATAAGCTGCATAATATATAGGCCGCATAATACGAACAAGGACCGGAAGTTTCCTCCCGGCCCGGCTCATACTAATCCTCTTCATATCCGAACATTAGTCTAAAAATCTTTTTTCCTGTTTCTGTCTTGAATATACGCTTGTATGCCTTGTCGATTGCACGGTTTCCCGCATCATCCTCATACAGATTTACGAGGAAATCAGCCTCAACGAGTATCTGATAATCAAGACCATCTATATTGTCATATGTGTGATGGTGACCTATGAGAAAACATATTCTTTCAACTATGTAATTCTCGAAGCCAAGCTGTGAGAGCATCTTCTGGGCGATTATCGGTCCCTCCTGCTCCTGAAGCTTTCCATCGCACCTGCCATACTTCTCCTCCGCCACACGTATGCCGATATCGTGTGTGTAAGCCGCTGCCTCAAGTATAAAGAGCGAGGCATCATCAAGCTCCTCTCCTATACCGATAAGCCTTGCATAGCTGTGCACCTTGGTGAAATGCTGGATTCTCTTTGGATCGCCATCATAGTAGGCAATCATATCCATAAACAAATCGTCTAACTGTTGTTTACTATAACTGTCACTATCCATTTAATATATTTTTCTCCTGATAATATGTTAATTAGTCTCATTGCCGGCTTTTGCACCGACAATGATAACATACTACAAAGTAATCAATTTTTCAATATTTTTACATAAATATTTCTTATTTTTTGAAATCACTATGTTGCTGGTCACACTGTTATGCGGGAACAGTAACATCACTACTTTGCATCACGGAAAAATCCCCTGAATGCGAATTCTGACAAAGGCTTCTTGTAAAGCAGCTCTCCTATCAATATCTCAAGCGCCCCACCTGCAAAAATAGCAATATAGCCCAGCAATGCCACCACCGGGAGTCCAAGCTTAAAAACAGCATTAGAAACCGGCACAAACGCCACTCCTGAAAGCACAGTAAAAACGCCCATAAACAAAACCATGAATACAATAAAGCCAAGTACAAAATACTTATAGCATATGCTTGTGTACAGATATACTGTCAACAGCACAACATCGAGCGTAAAAAGTGTGAAGATAAGCTGTTTCTCATCTGCCACGGAATTCTGTATCAGAATGACTCTTTCTATTACCAAAAATGTGAAAACAACAAGATTGATTACCGTGCTTGACATCACCGGAATGTATATCTGCAGCTTCTTTTTCAGTGATGTGGACTGGATAAGCTCTGACACATCCATCGACATGATGAGCTGAAATGTGAACATCCCGCACATCATAAAGTATACACCACCTATGATGGAAGTTCCCTTGCTCATTATATCAGATGCAATTCCGATTATTGCAAAGAATACAAGCATGATCACATTCAACTTCAGTTTATAGCCATATCTCAATAATTTAAATCCTAATTTAATATCTTTCAGCATAATATTTCTCCTTTTCAAATATACTTCTTCAAATATACTTCCAATTTAAAGCGCCTCTACACATCAACATATGATCTGCGGATACGAACCACCATGTGATAGTATGTCGCTGCTATCACACAAACGAGTGCTACCGCAAGTAAAGGTGCAATAAACTTCAGTGTACCACCATAAATCAAAACAGCTATACTGCCGGCAATTGCAGGGAAGATAACTATAAGCGCCAGCAGATAAATATACATTCCCAGATCCATGTATCTGAATATATTTAACGAGCCAACCGACACAATTGAAGATATCATAATAATGTCAAATATCGACCAAACATTAACTCCTAATTTAATAAACGGTATTGATGCAATGAGTACCGTAATTCCAATACGAATCGGTCTCACAAGTATATCCACAAGAACTGCATTCTCAAAGTATCTTACTCCGTTAAAACCAGTCTTTAAAAAATGCATGCCAAATGCATTCTTCTTGCACATACAGCCGAAGCAGAAATAGTCCTGTACCACCTCGCACATCATATAAAAATCATAAACAATTACTATAACTCCTATCCATGTCCAGACTGTTTTTGAACAGGCAATTAGCATTGATGCCAGAATTGCCAAAAGAGGAATCAGTATATTTGTTATCAGACGATACTTGAGATTAGTCATAACACGGTAATCCCTGATGTATGTTAGAGCTTTATTCTTTGCTTTGTAATCTTTATGTTCCTGTGAAACTATCTTTTCATTCATACTTCCTGACATATTTTCCATAACACCTCACCTCGCACTAGCGCATCACAATCTTTGTATTATTTTTCATGACCGCAACGCTTATCTGGTAAAGTGTCGGAATCTCCTTTGTTACATTAAGCCCTGCGAGCTTATCTATATTTTCCGCCAAGCATATGCCCTCGAAGCCGTACGGATTCTTGGTCATTGAATAAAGCACCTTACCGGCAGCCTCTGTATCTGCTGCATCTCCTTTAATCAGGATATATTTTTCCTTCAAATCCTCGACAAAGCCCTGCTCCACAATCTGTCCGTTTTCCATAATAATGGCGTAATCGGTGATATTTTCCATATCAGAAATATTGTGCGTAGAGAAAAATACACTGCGCTTTCCGTTGCCCTCATGGATATACTCGCCAATCATCTGGCACAGCTTATCTCTCATAAGCGGATCTAGCGGCGATGCCGGCTCATCCAGCAAAAGAAGGTCTGTCTTTCGTGCCATGACACCTGCAAGCATGAGCTTCATCTTCATACCATCCGAAAATGAATTATTAGCCTTCTTCATATCAATGCTGCCATGTGAAAATATTGCAAGCTCCTCACAATATCTGTGAAAATCCTCTGCAGAAAAGTCATCAAACATCAGCTTGCTAATTTCCTCGATATCCTTAACCGTCCACTGTGGCAGATAATATTTGCCCGGACCAGTGTAGCCTATGCGGTTTTTAATATCTCCCGAGTTTTCCTTCTGTTTGTCGGAATACTGTCCGAAATAAGTGATTTCACCTTTATAGTCAAGCCTGATTCCTGCCAGGATATTTAAAAGTGTTGTCTTTCCTGCTCCGTTTTCTCCGATTAAAGCTGTGGCAAAGCCCTGCGGTATTGCGAAATTCTCCACATCCAGTGTGAAGTTTTTAAGCTTCTTTGTGATTTTTGCTGCCTCAATTGCATTCTGTGTTGTCATTTTCATTTCTCCTTATTCATTTTCATATCATTGTTTAATATGAACTAATTCTTACTTAAATTTTTCATTGTTTATAGCTATCCATAATCATTGTATTAAATAAATCTGGATATAATTTGTGTTACAAACTGCATTAATAGCTGACCTAATGCTGTCATCACTATGTTTATCATACTCATAACCAATCTACTCCTGTCATTCTACATCAAGTAATGCCTCAAGCATCCCCTTCAGCTCGTCGTTTGAGATTCCGGCTATCTCAGCCGCGGCTATCGCGTCTGTCAGCGACTCCTCCACCTTGCGCAGGTGCTGTTCCTTTATCATCTCACTGTCCTGTGCATTGACATAAAAACCCTTGCCCTGCGCCGCTGTGATGAGTCCCTCATCTGCAAGCTGCTCATAAGCCTTCATCGTGGTTATCACGCTGATTTTCAAGTCCTTCGCCAGCCCTCTTATCGACGGAAGGAACTCCCCCTGCTCATACCTGCCGGTCAAAATATCTGTCTTGAAGCTGTCCGCTATCTGCTGATAGATGGGCACTCCTGAATTTTGCATCAGCTTCATATGCTACCTCCGTACTGTATATATTAACTGTTCATGTGTTATATATACGCTATATACATTCTATTGTCAATACCTTTATGAAATTATCCCTAAAAATTTTGATTTGACATACACTCTTATATCTGATAATATAATATAGCTTGCCGATATGGCTCAGTAGGTAGAGCGACGCACTCGTAATGCGTAGGCCACCGGTTCGATCCCGGTTATCGGCTTCTCAAAAAAAGCACCTCATTCAAAACAGAATGAGGTGTTTTTTTATTACAAAAATCCCTCTTGACATTTATAAAAAATATATTAAAATTATCTCGTTGGTTTATTTTTAGTAAACAAAAAATCTATTATTAAGCCTACAGTAAATATAGTGTAAAATGTATTAGAAAAGGAAGTAAACATGGATATCGGACATCGTATGAAGGAGCTTCGTATCCAGTACGGACTTACCCAGCAGGAGCTTGCTGACAGAGCTGAGCTGACGAAGGGATTTATCTCCCAGCTTGAGCGAAATCAGAATTCACCGTCAGTCGGCACCCTGCTTGATATCATCCAGTGCCTGGGTATGACACCGGCGGAGTTTTTTACAGATTCGGAGCCTGAGCAGATTGTCTACAAGGCGAACGATTATTTTGAAAAAATTGACGAGGAAAAAAACAGCAAGGTGGAATGGGTCATTCCAAACGCACAGACCCGCTCCATGGAGCCTGTCAGGCTCACTCTTCATCCGGGCGGCAGCTCTGAAATATATCTGCCACAGGAGTGTGAGGAGTTTGGATATGTGATAAAGGGCACAGTGAAGCTTAGCTATGGTGGCAAGGTGCACACTGTAAAGACCGGTGAGTCCTTTTATTTTAAAGCCGGCAAGAAGCATTTTATTGAAAATAAGTCTTCAAAGGATGCTGTGCTCATATGGGTCAGCAATCCTCCGAGCTTCTGACGATGCCCTGCAGAAGCCATATCAATACCATAGATTACATGAGAAAGGTTGTTACTGTTCACACATCAATATGACCAGCAACAAAAGGTTTACACCATGGGAAAGAAATTAATTGATTTTATCGATATCACAAAGTCGTACAACGGCAATGTTGTACTCGACGAATTAAATCTATATATCAGGGAGAATGAGTTTCTGACGCTGCTTGGACCATCGGGCTGTGGAAAAACCACTACGCTTCGCATGCTCGGCGGCTTTGAGACTCCAGACAAGGGAAAAATCATGTTTGATTCAAAGGACATCACAAATGTACCTGCAAACGAGAGAAATCTGAACACTGTTTTCCAGAAATACTCTCTTTTCCCTCATATGACTATCGCTGAAAACATCGCGTTTGGTCTCAAAATAAAGAAAAAAAGCAAGGCCTACATCGATGACAAAATAAAGTATGCGCTAAAGCTCGTCAATCTCGACGGCTTTGAAAACCGCTCTGTGGATTCTCTTAGCGGAGGCCAGCAGCAGCGTATCGCCATTGCAAGAGCTATTGTAAACGAGCCTAAGGTACTGCTTTTGGACGAGCCGCTTGGCGCTCTCGACCTAAAGCTGCGCCAGAGCATGCAGTATGAGCTCATCCGCTTAAAAAATGAGCTCGGTATCACCTTCGTCTACGTCACACATGACCAGGAGGAGGCACTTACCATGTCTGACACCATCGTAGTCATGAATCAGGGCTACATCCAGCAGATTGGCACACCAGAGGACATTTACAATGAGCCTGAAAATGCCTTTGTCGCTGACTTTATCGGACACAGCAACATCATAGACGGTATTATGATAAAGGATAAGCTTGTCGAGATACTCGGTGTAAAAATGCCTTGTGTGGACGAGGGCTTTGGTGAGAACACACCTGTCGATATAGTCATCCGCCCGGAGGATGTGGAGCTGGTGCCTGCGGAGGACGGCTACATGCAGGGCGATGTCGTGTCCAATATCTTCAAGGGTGTGCACTATGAGCTTGAGGTAAAGGCAAACGGCTACGACTGGATGGTGCACACAACCAAATATGTCGAGGTCGGAAGCCATGTGGGTATCAGGGTGATTCCATTTAATATCCAGGTAATGCACAAGCCTGAGTCCTCAGATGAAAAGGCGGTGGAGATAGATGTCTAAAATAAAGAAACAGCTGCTCGCAGGGCCGTACCTTATATGGATTATCGGATTTATCATACTTCCGCTTTTCATGATTGTGTACTATGCCTTTAAAGGCTCTGACGGCGGCTTTACATTTGAATATGTGGCTGCAATAGCACAGCACACCAATATCAAGGCACTGCTTTTATCCCTCAGGCTTGGAATCATATGCACCATAATATGCCTGGTGCTGTCCTACCCTCTTGCAATGATTTTAAACGGCTTAAAGATTAAAAATCAAAGCTTTGTGGTATTTGTTTTCATGCTTCCTATGTGGATGAACTTTATGCTTCGAATACTTGCATGGAAGCAGCTTTTGTCCAAAAACGGTGTCATCAACTCGATACTCACCACTCTCGGACTGCCGGGCTTCAACATCATGAATACCTCCGGAGCTGTCGTGCTTGGCATGGTCTATGACTTTCTGCCATTCATGCTGCTGCCTATATACAACTCAATGACCAGAATCAAAAACGACTGGATTGAGGCGGCTCTTGACCTCGGTGCAAATAAAGTCACAATATTTTTCAAAATTATACTGCCACTTACAGTGTCCGGTGTCATAAGCGGAATCGTAATGGTCTTTGTGCCATCACTCACATCGTTTGCCATCTCACAGATACTCGGTGGCGGAAAGGTCCTGCTCATCGGAAATATCATAGAACAGGATTTCGTCCATGGCTCACAGTGGGGCGCAGGAAGCGGTCTCTCACTCGTGCTCATGGTATTTGTATTAATCAGCATGGCACTAGTCAATCTGTTTGATAAGGAAGGAGACCAGAGCGCATTATGGTAAAGAAAATAGCATCCAGGGTATATATGGGACTGATATTTTTGTTCCTGTATCTGCCTATCGTTGTATTAATAGTACTCTCCTTCAACAACTCCAAATCCAAGGTTAAATGGGGAGGCTTCACGCTCAACTGGTACATAAAGTGCTTTCAGAGTGAGCGGATCATGTCGGCATTTTCGACAACCCTGCAGATTACGCTGCTTGCGGCTGTGATTTCCACAATAATCGGAACTCTCGCAGCCATGGGTATAAGCGCCATGAAAAAAAGAAACCAGACAATCTATCTGGGCGCCACAAACATCCCGATGCTCAATGCCGATATCGTGACCGGTATCTCAATGATGCTTTTGTTTGTAAAATTCATAAATCTGGGCTTTGTGACAGTGCTAATCGCGCACATCACCTTCAATATCCCTTATGTGATACTGAATGTGCTGCCAAAGCTCAAGCAGACCAACAAATACACCTACGAGGCCGCACTTGATCTGGGTGCATCGCCTCTATATGCATTTTTCAAGGTCACCTGGCCTGAAATAAGTCCCGGAGTGTTCTCCGGCTTTATGATGGCGGTCACCATGTCACTCGATGACTTCTCCATCACCTACTTTACGAAGGGTGCCGGAGTCAATACCCTCTCAACCATGCTCTACACAGAGCTTAAAAAGGGTGTAAAGCCGGAGCTGTATGCTCTGTCGACCATACTTTTCTTCACAGTGCTGCTGCTTTTGGTTGTGGTAAACATCAACTCAAACCAGATACCCGTAAGTGCCGCAAAGAAGCCTGCAAGGGCTAAAAAGCTTCGCATCGTAAAGCGTAGTGTAAGCCTCGCAATTGTTGCGGTACTCGTAATAGGCTGCTTTTCGGTATTTACCATAAGCGCAGGAAGCACGAACAATGACAATACCATAACAGTGCTAAACTACGGTAAATACATCGATGAATCAGTAATCGACAGCTTCGAGCAGGAAACCGGAATCACCATAAAATACGAGGAATACGAGGAGCCTGAGGAGATGTACACGAAGTACAAGTCCGGTGCCATCGATTATGATGTCATCTGCACCTCCGACTACATCATCGAGAAGCTCATAAGTGAGGGCGAGGTCAACAAGATAGACTACAGCGCTATGCCAAACTATCAAAATGTAAATCAGGATATAATTGATATGTCCGCATCCTTTGACCCGACGCATGAGTACACTGTGCCTTATTTCTACGGTACACTCGGCATACTCTACAATAAAAGGCTGGCTGATGCATCAGACCTAAATACCTGGGACTGCCTGTGGAATGGCAAATACAAGGACAACATGATTATGATTAATTCTGTCCGTGATGCCTTTACTCCTGCCCTTCGCACACTTGGCTACTCGATAAACGAGACAGACCCTGAAAAGCTCGATGAAGCCTTCGATATACTAAACAAGCAAAGCAGTGATGTGCTCGCCTACTACGTGGATGAGACCTGCGATGAGATGGTTGCGGAAAATGCTGCAATCGCAGTGTGCTACTCCGGTGAGGCTGCTGCCGCCATGGCTGAAAATGACAACCTGGACTATATCGTGCCAAAGGAGGGCTCTAACCTCTGGATTGACTCATGGTTCATTCCAAAGACTTGCAAGAATAAAGAGGGCGCACAGGAATTTTTGAACTATATCTGCAATGATGAGCCTGCACAGCTCAACTTTGAGTATGTATACTATGCATCACCTATCCAGTCTGTAATCGACAATCAGGATGAGGAAACGAAGGAAAATGAGGCAATCAATCCTCCTTCCGATATGATCAAAAACTGTGAGGTATACAGAGCATTAAACGATGAGGATGCCACTATGTACAACACACTGTGGCAGAGGCTCAAATCTGATTAAAAATGAATAGCACAGCTATATTTTGTATGATGTCACAAAAATGAAGCCTAAAAATTGTACAAAAATACATATTGCAAACTACATCAAACAATGATAGAGTAAAACCCACGAAGCGCCCTGCTTCGTGGGTTTTACTTTTCCACGGGATCCGATATTTTTATGCTCCGCAAGGAGATTCATGAAATACACGGAGTTTTTACATACTATAGAAACAGAAATAACCTCAAGACTTGACAATGATTTCAAGCTCACTATCCATCCTGTAAAAAAGAACAACGGGATGATCTACGACGGATTGGTGATTATCAATCCCAAATTCAATATAGCACCGACTATTTATCTCAATCCTTACTACCATTGGTATCTTGATGGTGTATCCATTGATTCTATTCTCGATGCGATTTTATCCACCTACAATGATTTCAAGCCAACTGAAGATTTTGACATCAGCTTCTGTGATGATTTTTCCAAGGTGCAGGACAAAATAATTTTCCAGCTCATAAGCTACGAGAAAAATCAAAAGCAGCTAAAGGATATTCCCTATATTAAATATCTGGATTTTGCCATCATATTTGAAGTGTATGTTGGAGCACAGCTTCCGGAGTTTGGCACTATCACAGTCACAGATGCGCTTCTGTCACGATGGGGCATAGATACAGAAACACTAATCCGCGCCTCAATGCAAAATACCCCAAGGATACTTCCTTGTTCAATAATCAACATGGCAGAGTTTCTAGCCAAAAAATGCCCGGGCTATGCCAGTCAGATGCGCGCAGTCTGTGATTTTGACAGCCTGCCTATGTACATCCTGACAAACAGCAGGCAGACAAACGGTGCATCCGCCGTACTTTACCCGGGTGTGCTAAGCTCGCTGGCTAAAAAGCTAGGCGGCAATATGCTGCTCATACCAAGCAGCATCCATGAGTTTCTGGTAATGCCGCTGGATAGCGATATAGATGTCTGCAACCTGAGCGAGTTCATCTGTGAGGTAAACTCGACAGAGGTACGTGACGAGGAAGTGCTCGGTGAGAGGTACTACATATACGACAGTAAAACAGACACTGTCTACTGATAATCATGTAACCCGATAACACAAAATCCTGTTCAAAAATAGAAAAATTCATACAAAGAAACGCCAAAACCGACATTTGCCGGAGTTGGCGTTTCTTAATTAGGGACTTATTTTACAGCCCCATTTACTTTCTAATAACGTAGTTGGAAATTCATGAAAGCTATTAGTCGGTTATTTGCCAAACGATGTACTAGTTACCAAGCAGCATGTCGTAGAGCTTCTCGTACTCTCTCGCAGATGCTTTCCATGAGAAGTCATGTCTCATGGCGCGCTGTACCATCTCCTGCCATCTGTCCTTATGGTTTTCAAACACATCAAGAGCATATTTGATGACATGCAGCATATCGTGTGCATTATAATCTGCAAAGGAAAATCCATCGCCCGTATTCTCGTACTCATTGTACGGCACTACAGTGTCCTTAAGACCACCGGTCTCCCTGACTATAGGCAGCGTGCCATATCGCATAGACATAAGCTGGCTCAAGCCGCACGGCTCAAAAAGAGACGGCATGAGAAACGCATCACAGCCTGCATATATCTCATGTGCATTTTCCTCCGAGTAGCCAATATATACGCCAAGCTTCTGCGGATACCTGCCATGGAAATAATTAAACATCTCCTCGTACTGCTGCTCTCCTGTACCCTGCACTATAAACTGCACATTCATGGTGGAAAGCATCTCCTCCATCACATATGCCACCAAATCAAAGCCCTTCTGATTTGTCAGACGCGAAACTATTCCAATCAGCATGACATCCTTATCCACAGCAAGACCATACTTCTCCTGCAGCTGACGCTTATTAACGACCTTTCCACTCATATCCCTTACAGAAAAATGCTTATCCAGATATGTATCCTTCATAGGATTAAAGACCTCATAATCTATGCCGTTTACTATACCTCTCAAATGCCTGCGTCGCTCGAGCATCAGGCCATCCAGGCCCTCGCCGCCCTCAGGTGTACAGATTTCATCTGCATATGTAGGGCTGACAGTCGTAACCTCATCTGCATATACTATGCCGCCCTTTAAATAATTAGCCTCACCATAGAACTCAAGCTCCCCTGAATTAAAAATGTGCTCCGGAAGTCCTGTGACATCAGCCACCTCTTTAATCTTCCAGCGCCCCTGAAACTTCATATTGTGAATGGTAAAGACCGTCTTTATTCCGGCATAGAAATTGTCAGAGCCGTACACGGTCTTTAGAAATACCGGCAAAAGTCCTGTCTGCCAGTCGTTACAATGTATCACATCCGGGGCGAAATCTATAACCGGCAGAGCCTCAAGCACCGCCTTTGAAAAGAAAGCAAACTTCTCCACATCCTCGTATATATTATTGTATGGCTTATCTCCCGCAAAGTAAAACTCATTATCGACAAAATAATATGTCACTCCATCGTACTGTGATGTAAAAATCCCCACATACTGCCTGCGCCAGTTGAGATTGACATAAAAATGACAGACGTACTTAAGCTGTGGCAGTAAATTCTCACTCATGCATTTGTACTTCGGAAGAATAACTCTCACGTCATATCTGTCCTTGTCAAAATACTTCGGTAAAGATCCCACTACGTCTGCCAGTCCACCTGTCTTCATATAAGGTATTGCCTCTGATGCGGCCATTAGTATTTTAATTTTGTCCATGCTGATACCCCCTCCAGATTACGGTTATTTAAACAACGATTAATCTGATAAAAAAATATAGTATACATCCTGATACCAATAGAATGTATACCATATTATATCACGCGGGAGTACATTTTGCCTAGTAAATTTTGTCAAAACGTGGTTTTATTTGTCTATAATGACGATTTTTACATCCCCAGACGTATTTTGTCTGTAATCAGAGCAATAAACTCCGAATTGGTAGGCTTGCCCTTGCCATAGTTTACGGTGTATCCAAACATGGAGTCTATCGTATCCATCCTGCCTCTGCTCCATGCCACCTCGATGGCATGCCTTATGGCTCTTTCCACCCTGCTTGAGGTAGTCTTGTACTTCTTTGCAATAGTGGGGTACAAAAGCTTTGTGATAGAGCTAAGCATCTCCATATCCTCCACGCACATCACTATCGCAGTTCTCAGATACTGATATCCCTTTATATGAGCCGGAACACCTATCTCATGAATGATATCCGTCACCTGTGTCTCAAGGGATTTTTTCTGCATATATGTATCGTCAAGTGGCTCCATGTCACCGGATGCTCTCTTTACATACACAAGTACCACATCAGAACCGGCATTACCGTTTATCATGCTGTATGCCTCATCACTACTCTTTGCTGTTCCTAAAAACTCCATGCCCTTTAATAAACTCTGCATGTTTTTCTTTTCGTCTGCTACTGCGACATTTAAAGTGCTCATCAAACTCTCCTATGCCGCCAATTACTGTCATGTCAAAACAAATTGTACGCTTTTATGATAGCACATTTTGTCGAATTTTGTCGAGAGCGAATTTTTTTTTAAATTTTATGTCTCTATTCTTCAAACTGAGAATTATACAGGTCTGCATAAAATCCGTTCTTTGCAAGAAGCTCATCATGTGTACCCTGCTCGATAATGTCTCCGTCCTTCATGACAAGAATCATATCGGCATTCTTGATGGTAGACAGCCTGTGGGCGATGACAAAGCTTGTTCTGCCCTTCATCAGATTGTCGAGAGCTTTCTGGATACGGATTTCTGTACGTGTATCGACAGAGGATGTGGCCTCATCGAGTATGAGTATAGGATTATCTGCAAGGATAGCTCTTGCGATAGTCAAAAGCTGCTTTTGTCCCTGTGACACATTGGAAGCATCCTCATTAAGCTCCATATCGTAGCCACCCGGTAGTGTCTGGATAAAGTGATGCGCATGTGCTGCCTTTGCTGCCGCGATGACCTCATCATCTGTGGCATCCAGACGGCCATAGCGGATATTTTCCATAATAGAGCCCTTAAAGAGCCATGTATCCTGCAATACCATGCCAAATGCATCTCGCAGATCTGTTCTGTTGTAATCCCTGATGTCATGTCCATCGACAAGGATGGCACCGGAGTTTACATCATAAAATCTCATAAGCAGCTTGACCATGGTGGTCTTTCCTGCTCCTGTCGGTCCAACGATAGCCACCTGCTGCCCCGGCTTAACCCTTGCAGAGAAATCCTTAACGATAATCTGGTCAGGATTGTATCCAAAGTGTACATGCGAAAACTCCACACTTCCCTCGATATGATCCGGCTTTACAGGATTTTCCACTGTAATATCCTCTTCCTCTTCCTCTAGGAACTCAAATACACGCTCAGATGCAGCCGCCATCGACTGAAGCTGGTTTGCCACCTGTGCTATCTGCTGGATAGGCTGTGTGAAATTCTTCACATACTGTATAAAGGCCTGGATATCACCGATTGTGATGACATTTTTTATGGCAAGTATACCGCCTGAGATGGCAACTCCTGCGTATCCCAGGTTTCCCACAAACTGCATGATAGGCATCATAAGTCCTGAAAGGAACTGTGATTTCCATGCGGATTTGTAGAGCACATTGTTGGCCTCCTTGAAGGTCTTTACAGTCTCAGCCTCTTTATTGTATGCCTTTATGACAAGGTGTCCGCCGTACACCTCCTCGACCTGTCCGTTTATGTGTCCTAAATACTCCTGCTGCTGTCTAAAGTATTTCTGCGAATGCTTTATGACAAACGAAATAAGTATCATCGAAACAGGCAGGATAATGAGTGAAATCAGCGTCATGAGCGGTGAAATAGACAGCATCATGACAAGTGTACCGACTAATGTGGCAACAGATGTGATAATCTGTGTGATACTCTGGTTTAAGCTCTGTCCGAGTGTGTCCACATCGTTTGTGATACGTGAAAGCACCTCACCGTATGTCCTTGACTCGAAATACTTCATCGGCATACGGTTGATTTTGCTTGTGATATCCTTACGCATCCTGTAGCAGGTCTTCTGTGTGATGCCTGTCATGATAAGCCCTTGGGCAAACATGAAAATAGCACTCACCACATATAAAGCCAGCGTAAACAAAAGAACCTTTGCAATATAATCAAAATCTATGCCGCCTGTTCCTGCAATCTTGTTCATGAGTCCCTCGGCAAGCGCTGTGGTGGCTTTTCCCATTACCTTCGGTCCTGCAACGGAAAATACAGTCGAAACTGCTGCAAATATCATAACAGCAATGATAGCAGCCCAGTATCTGCCGAGATACTTTATGAGCTTCTTTGTAGAGCCCTTGAAATCCTTGGCCTTTTCTGTGACCATCCCGGGGCCATGCCCCATTGGCCCTCTCGGCCTCTTAGGAGGCATCTTGAACTGTTCGTTATTATTCTCACTCATCTTACATGCCCTCCTTTTTGTTATCCTCAAGTCCAAGCTCCTTCGCAGAAAGCTGCGACTGTGCAATCTGCATATACACATCACAATTTTCAAGAAGCTCCTCGTGGGTGCCCTTTCCTACGATTTTACCGTCATCGAGCACGAGAATCTGGTCAGCATGGATAATAGTGCTGATACGCTGTGCCACGATGATTACGGAAGCATTCTCCGTAACCTCAGCTAAGGCTGCACGAAGGCGCGCGTCAGTCTTCATATCGAGTGCTGAAAAGCTGTCATCAAACACATATATATGAGGATCCTTTGCAATTGCTCTTGCGATGGCAAGTCTCTGCTTCTGACCACCGGACACATTGGAGCCGCCCTGTGCGATTGAGCTTTCATATCCGTCATTCTTTGTATCTATAAACTCAGAAGCCTGTGCAATATCTGCTGCCTTTTTTATCTGCTCATCACTCGCATCTGCTTTACCAAAGCGCAGGTTTGAGGCGATGGTTCCCGAGAAAAGAATACCTTTCTGCGGAACAAAGCCTATTGACTCTCGAAGCTCGCTTAGTGTGTAGTCTCTGATATCGTGTCCGTCAAGTTCTATTGAGCCTCCTGTCACGTCATAGAAACGCGGAATCAGGTTTACAAGTGTAGACTTTCCACAGCCCGTGCTTCCGATGATAGCTGTAACCTTTCCCGGCTCTGCCACAAAATCAATGTCTGAAAGCACATCCTCCTTCGCTCCCGGATATCTGAAATCCACATGGTTGAAACGGATAACCCCCCTATGATCTGCCTCAGTAACAGGCTCCTTTGGATCATTTACAGTGCTGTTTGTCCTTATAACCTCATCTATACGCTCTGCAGCAACACCTGCTCTCGGAAGCATGATTGACATGGCTGAGAGCATGAGGAATGACATGACAATCATCATGGCATATGTAATAAACGCAGTCATGGTACCTACCTGCATAGAGCCCTTGTCTATTCTGCCTGCTGCAACCCACACGATACCGAGTGTGATACAGTACATGATCATGGACATACCAGGCATCATAAAGGTCATGACGCGGTTTGTAAACAGCTGTGTGCGTGTAAGCTCACGGTTAGCCTCATCAAACCTCTTTTCTTCTTCTTTTTCACGGCCAAACGCCCTAATAACGGAAAGACCTGTAAGAATCTCACGCGAAACAAGGTTTACCTTGTCTACAAGAGTCTGCATAATCTTGAACTTTGGCATAGCAATGCCGACCAGTGTAAAAATAAAAACCATTATGGCAACAACCGCAATCACAATCACCCATTCCATGCCGGATTTGGTCTGTGCCACCTTGATGATACCACCTATACCAACGATTGGCGCATAAAGCACCATACGAAGCATCATGGTAGTAACCATCTGAATCTGCTGTATATCGTTCGTGCTTCTCGTAATCAGTGATGCCGTAGAGAATTTGTTAATCTCGGCATTTGAAAAGCCCACAACCTTTGAAAAGGTCTTCTCTCTCAAATCCCTGCCGACAGCGGCACCGACCTTAGAAGCCGCAAAGCCCACAACACATGCTGCTATAAGCATAATTGCTGCAAAGGCTGCCATCTTGGCTCCTGCCCTCCACAGATAAGCAATCTGATTGGCATCCACATCAATTCCCGCATTCTCGTCACACTTTGTCGCAAAAGCTACACCCATGGACTTTAAAGTAGATGAACCCACCGCATCGATTTTGTCCTGCACCTTGCTTCTTATCTGCTTTATCATGTTATCATCAAGTGCTACTCCCTGCGGTATGGCTGATGCATCCACATCCATCTGCTCACCCGACTGAAAAGCCTGATATGCCATGACAAGAGGAACCAAAAGCTCCTCATCCAGCTCATCAAGTGTGTCAGAATCAGCGCTCAGCTTGTATTTTGTCACACTGCTGCCGTCACTTGTGTTCTCGGTATCTGCTGTCTCGTAGCATTCCGTAAACTTTTCTTTCTCATCAGACAGCATAAATGTCTGCGCCATCTGATAATCCTCCGAGGTAATCTCCTTTGGCAGGATATGCTCAATGCCATGATCCTGGATACCCACATCGATGATATCAGATGTGTACGCAGGCAAAGCCAGATCACAGTAAGCCTGAGCAATGAGAAAAACAAAAATTAATATGATCCATCGCCAATATGGAATCAGGTTTTTGAAAATTTTACTCATAAACGTTTCCTTTCTTTCCGGTTAATTTATCCCCCATACACGAATGCAAAAAAATATCCGCAATCGTGCGCATACTATCTATTTTATCAATTAGCGCGGATAATTCAATAAAGAAAGTATAAAGAAACAGTAAAAAAACAGAGACTATATAAATGGTTTATATAAGTCTCTGTTTGATAAATTGCGCTTAATCGAAAAGTATGTGATAGCTAGGAGCCTTTGAAAACTAATCCAAATCAGCAAGTCCTACACGCTGTATCTGGAAGGTCTTGTATGCCTCCGGTGTCTTCTTATTAACCGGCTCGTTGTTCTGCATGACAGTGATATTACTGCTTGCCACTGCATATACCTTGATGGAATTCTGTCCTGCCGGCAGAGTCGCTAGAGGTACCTTAACCTTATAGGTCTTATTGTTTGCAAAGAAGGTTCTGTTATTTCCTGCTTCTGATAGTCCTATAGGGTCAGCCTCTGAGCCATCATCATGCAGTGAATAAATCTGCCAGTTCTTCATCTCCTTCAGGTAGATTGTATTGCCATCGTCATCTATCTCCTTATCATGGTCATCCTCTGTACCCTCGATAAAAAAGCTCATATTGACAGTCGTATCCTTATCTACCTGGTTACGAAGCATGTTGGTATCCTTAACAGTAAAATATACATCCTGTGTGGCAATATTGCCATCATTATCTACATCCAGTCTCGCAGCATCAGGATTACCATTTGTCTTTGCTTCCTCATCCTGCTGTATAGCAGCATCTATTGTCGAGTAAATAGTACTGATATCTGCTGACTTAGGGTCGTAGCCCTCTTTTAATGAAATAGCAGGTGCATGCTCTACAACACTGTATGCCGCAATCATGGTGTTGATGTAGAGCTTTAGCTCATCAATCGAACCTGTGACATTGGAATGTCCTACACCTGAGTATGTGACATTGCCCTTGGTGTAGATATAGTAGTTATTTCGTACATCCTTAGGTGAAGCATTGTAAATCCCCTGATCTGAAAGTGTATACCAGACAACAATATCACTCTCACCATCATTGTCACTGTCCTCATTAAAATCGAGCTGATAGTACTGCCTGTGTGTGTCAGAAATATTTATCTTGTCGGAAATCTTGAACGGATATGTAGTAATCTGTCCGGAATTCACCTTTGTAGCATTATAGGTGTGGCCCATATCATTCCACAACTGTCCATATAGTCTGTAACCGCCATACCCCGTATTTTGATTTGAATTCAAATCGCCATACACGAAGCCCTGATTCTGTCTGGTAATTACTGTCTTATTTGACCTAGGCTGATATGCCAAATCCGTTTTATGTTCTGTTGCATAGCTCACCGCTGCCTCAAAGTCTGCCGTTCCCTTAGTAAGAGTATTTCCCTTTTTCAAAGCAGAACTATTCAATATACCATACCTGTCCATTCCAACGACATCTCTTACAATGGTGTTGAATTCATAGCCCCAGGTATTGTTTCTTACTATATTTCCACCCCATGGATATTTATTCCATACTCTGTATGTTTCTGTATACTTATTATTGCTAAGAGATGTAGTATCATGGGTAAATAATACTGCTTTGCCAGACTGGATAAATTCTCTTATTTTATCCACCTGTCCACTATCATTATAAATCTCATAACAATCTGAGAATCCAATTACAAGCATATCATAATCCTTGACCTTGTCATTTTTACAAAGAGTCTTAAATTCATCAGAATCTCCCGCAAGAGTTGTAATGTCAAGTTCAAAATCTGTAACCTGCTTTAAAAGCTTTGCAAATTCTGAATTTGAATTATCCTTTTCCTTTTGCATATTAAATGTAGTATCCCCTGCAAGGTAATTGCCGTTATTTCCTTTTGATGTATTAATCTGCAAAATCTTAATATGCTGCTTTTGATTACTGTTTGCCTGCTTGTAAAAATATCCTCCTGTCACATCATAACGATATGAATTCGTAGTCTGCGATGCCCTAAGCTGCCACGGAATAACACCTACAAACTGTGTAGGCAGTTCATAAACCAGTTTATAGTTATATTTTCCAGCCTTTAGATTATAGTAATATTCTCCATTTACATCAAGCTGTGGACTCACAAGAGTACCATCCTGATAAATCTGTACATTGTTTCCGGCTATCTTTTCCTGTGTAGGTGAAAACTTACCATCCGCATTTGTATCAAGATAAAAACCTAAATCAAAGGATGCATTGGCATCTGCTCCACCTCGGTTATTGATACTAAACTCAAGTACTATGTGATTATCCTCAAGCTTTACATAGTCCTTGTCTTCCTCTTTCTTCTGCTCCTTGACCTTGATCTGCGGTTTTTCGGCAGTGAGGTTGGTATATAGGTCCTTTGACAGGTGATTATCAGAGTATGTCTTTATTATGTGATCATCCAAAGTATTTGTTTTTAAAAAATCATATATATTTGAACAATTGTCAATATAATAATCATTTACTGTTTCACTATTATCATACTTATAAAAGCCTTTGTCTACCACAATAGGATAACCGGCTTTCAAATAATTGTTTAAAGCCTCTACTTTCTCGATTGTAATATCATTTCCGGAGCCCCTATATGTATTTACGGCATTCACATAGTTCTTATCATCTGGTTTTGTCAACTTGGTTTCAAGTCCTAATTCACCATCATATTTAGTCAAATAATCGCTGTCAAGTAACCCCGCATGTCCGTTAGAGCGTGTAAATCCGTTCTCATCTTTACTTATAGAACTTGGATCTATAACAACTATATCACCAACATTAGAATAAATAAGCCCATTCATGGAAGAATCATTATATACACTTATCCACTCTTCGTTCCCATTCTCATGACCCCAATTCAAATTATGCCAACACAGCCCCATATGTATCATGTCGTAATTGTTCAAATCCTCAATTCGGCCTATAAACTCTGAGCTGTTGACACAGGTGATATTTATCTTGTCTTCAGCCGGGCAGTTAGAGCCAAGCCATGACTTAAGATTCTTTTTCAGGTCACTAATAATACCCGGGACGCTTCCGGTATTCATGCCCGGCTCTATATCAAGGATGTTGAGCTCATCCATCGGTTTTGCGACATCCCTCTTATCAGAATACGATATGATATAGCTTAAAACTATTGCCTTTGAAATCTTCTTGTCATAGTATTCATACTTTTCCTGTCCCAGAGTATTATTTTCATTTTTCCTGCTTGTATTCTCTGAGTTGATGTACTCTGCTATCTCGTCAAAATTCTCATTTTTAGCAGCATTGACAAACTGTGTTTCATCTTCATTTTCAATAAACGCAGAAGCAAAATCATCTCTTAAAACAAATGGCACATCCTTATCAGGATAATAGTTTCGTGGAATAACATATTCGTTGCCAACCACATAGCCATGTGTACGAGTTGAACTGTCAACTTTGTAATACGTTATGACCTTGTTATCATTCCAGTTAATAAAA
The DNA here is from genome assembly GCF_977054825.1 of Agathobacter sp. Classification (NCBI taxonomy): domain Bacteria; kingdom Bacillati; phylum Bacillota; class Clostridia; order Lachnospirales; family Lachnospiraceae; genus Agathobacter; species Agathobacter sp. The sequence continues at coordinate 147,487 of NZ_CDRTEH010000005.1, read as the reverse complement.
TTATCAGCAGAGTCCTTTGTAAAATTCAAGGAACTGAAATTGTTACAGCTCAAAAGACCTGCAAGCTTTTTAATATTACTTGAGTAATCTGCAGATGAAGAAGCCCACACAATACCATTATCCACTATAACAGGCATCATGATACCACTCTGATGTACACGCTGGACTATCTGCTTTACCTTGTCCCATGTAATGTCATTATCAGCATTATATTTTGCAGCATCGTCTCCTAAATCCTTTGAAAGGATGGACTTTGAGCCGGAAAGATAGAGTAAATCAATTGTTGACACATCTATCTGCTCAAGCTCCTTTGGTGTGACCGTTTTTACCTTGAAAGTCATATTGGCAGTCTTATCATCATCGCCTGTCTTTCCCTCCTGGTTAAATACACCGTTTCTGAACCAGTTATTGTTCTTGAAACCACCCTTATAATATATGTGTGTGGTATTTACAGGATAATCAAGCGAGCCGTTTTTATCAGCCACCATTATATAGTCACCTTTTCCCTTACCCGCATAGGTGTATGTCTGGCTGTCCTTAACTATATCAAAATATCCGTCTGTATCAGTGAGGATTACCTTTCCTTTGTTACCTGCCGACTGATTGTCCGGTGTGCCATCATCTATCTTCTCGTATGGATTCTGTGAATCAAGCACTGCTCCATACTCGCCGGTCTCATCGTAATTAAACTCAATAGGTACCTCAGTGTTCACCTCGTAGTAGGTCTCATCATCAGTGATTTTATCTGCAGGCACATACTCCATCTCAACCGTATAGTATGTATACTTCTCATAATCCGGCTTACTGCCATCAGGCAGACCAGCCATCCGGTCAGCCCTGGCAACAAATTCATATGGTGAGGTAGTATCTGAATTGTCAGTCCTATAAATATATGCCTTTGGGTCATATTTTGCGATGGTTTGCATGCTCTCATCGGAAACGATTGCATATGAACTCTTTATAGCATAGACTACATGCTTCTCAACTGTATCGTCAGCTGTGCCTGTATCTGGTGTATTATCTGTACTGCTGTCTGTATTTCCATCAGCTTTCTGTGAATTATCAGACGGTACCAGATACTGGGTATTTGTCATGCCATCCGGCAATTTGACTGCAGTAAAAGCAACACTGTAGTAGCCTCTTTTTCCGGGTGCCTTAATTTGATTGCCATTTTCAGTCTCTGTATTTGAGCCATCTTCTGTCTCATCCTCGCCCTGCATGAAAACATAATGGTCAACATTTTGTCTGTAATGACCTGTAGGCAGTCCATCTTCATTTACAGCAAGCTGGTAATCGGTATTGAACTTATAATCTCCTTCTGCCTGCTTTGTCATCTTATAACCGGTGGTACCCTTGTTTATTCTGTCCATATCTACAAGGGCAAGCTCTGTCCAGTCATCGCCCTGACTGACATAGCTCTCCTCATATGGCTCATAATAAAGAGGCTTTGTATTATCCTTTTTCTCGGTAGTAATAGGCGCAAGCTTTGTTTTCAGACCTTCCATATAGGCAGACCTGTTTTTTACACCGGCACCATCTTTGTCAGACATCTTTGACAGTGTACCAAACCAATCGTCAGGCTCCTGACCGTCGATCAGATAGCCAATGGATGCCATTTTCTTGTCAGGCACCACCTCCACTATATTGAAGGGCTTGTCCTTGCCATGTGAGCTGACTATATCAGATATTCCATTGAATGCTACATTTGCATCGACCTTTGTAAGGCTGTCATTCAGCACAAAAGCTGCCACAACGAGACATCCTGTAAGTGTGAGCGATATTGGAACCACTATTTTTTTTGTTAATTTGCTCATTGCGATTGCTCCTTTTAGTTATATGGCCTACATCTTAATGTAATAATATTTGATCCTATAGATGGATCTGATTTCAATGTTACCCAAATCAATATATCATACTCTTTATTTTTGAATCCAGACGTAACAGCAATTGTCTGGTTAAAATCCCCATTCCAGTGCTTAGTCTTATCAATATGATAACTAAGATAAATACCTCCACCATAATCTACTCTTTCTTCACTATTATTATTTAAAATATAATCATTATTTATTTTAGTTTTCGTTCCATCTATGTATTGATAGGATTCCATATGCCATTCAAAATCGTCAGGATCGTATTCTATTCCGCTATTTTTGACATTTTCCGGTTCGAGCCATGTTTTCAATGTTGCCCCTGGCACCAACACATTTTGCATTTCCTGATTAGTCAGCCAATTACGTGTATCAACCACATTTATCGTTACAGATGTATATTTGGTAGCATCTTCTTTTGAAGTCACCTTAACCACAAACTGCTTTGATGTTTCATTTTCTGCGATAGACAATTTTGCTGTATTTCCGGAAGAATTAAACGTTGTTCCATTCAAATCATCAGCCCTGCCGGTGTATGACCATATAACCTCTTGGCTTGGATTATTTCCACCCAATATTTTAGATGTAAATTCAAGGACATTGCTATTATCTCTTCTGACATATGAAATGCTCTGACCTGAAACATCTCTGCCACCATAGTATATATGTACAGAAATCGGCTCTACCGGTGCCACATACTCCACATCTGCTCCGGTCGGTACCTTATTGCGCATAGTGAAGTTCTGCTTTGAAGTATACTTCTTGTCTCCTGCCTTAAAGTCCACAACAAGTCCGACAGAGTTCTTGCTTTCTGCCTCACTTAAATCAGGGGTAAAGCCTGTGACATTTTCTGCCATAAGAGATTCCTTGCCCTGACCATCTGCCTTCACCACACCTGTTGCGGGATCCAGTGTATCCTTTCGCAGATAGATTTTGTGTTCTGATGGTCTGTATATGATATTGTATGTACAATCCTTGTTGTAGATAATCAGCTTGCTGTCGGATGATGTTTCCTCAGATGATGTTTCTTCTGCCTGTCCCTCTTCTGCTGATGCAGTTGCAACATAACCAGCCTCAGGATTTGCTGATGCCACCTCCACCGGCGCCGCCACTGTAGCAGGCTCATACTTGACACCCTTTTGCGCATCAATTATGAGGTCTCCTATCTGATTCATGGTCAGCTGTGCCTCATACTGTAAATCTACGTCCTTTGAAGCATACTTATACTGCTTCGTGCTTGTACCGATAAAGCCTGCAACAGCCAGTCCGAGTATTCCCATTATCGCCATGACAATGACAAGCTCAACAAGTGTAAAGCCACTGTTTTTCCTATTATTTGATTTGTTCATGCGCCTTAAAAGTTTCATGGTTCATCTTCCTCTCCGATTTCATCATACAACCTTATAACAGCCTTGCGTCAAAATAAAATATAAAACATCAAACTATGTAAATCACTCACATACCACCTTGCCGGTCTCCTTGTATATCGTGATAACCTTTTCGGTGCTGTTTTTTTGAATCCAGATACGGCTGCAGTACTTACCATTGGCATCAGGCTTTTGTGCACCTGAGCTTCTGTCAAACTGAAGCACTATACTGCCTGAACTGTTCAATTGTGTCTTATCACTATAATCATCCTTCATGGAATAGTAAACATCAATCCTGCTCTTTCCGACTTTGCTCGGAGCAGATACTGTACCATTTATGGTCGTCTTATAATAGTAGGCACCATCTGATGCATCCTTATATATCTCAAGAACTGCGCTGTCCTTTCCCATAGTGGTGACTCTTGTTTTATTAATTATCGATTCAATATTTCTGGCACACTGCTTCACCTCAACACCCATGACCGAGCGAATGGATATAGTTGCCGCACCTATAAGTACGACAGATATCGCTATCACTACTATAAGCTCTACCAGAGAGAAACCACCATTATTCTTTTTTTCTTTTACAGACATATTGGATTCCTCCCTTGTATATATCGTCAAAATTTGTCAAATATAAATATTTCGCAGCTGTTTTGCGCCTTAGAAGCCGCTTGTTTTCTACTCCTTGGTCCAGTTCTGGTATGTAATGAGCGTAGCATAATCTATTTTTGTATCTGCCTCTTTCTTATTTGAAAAAGAAGAAACATTACCCAGATAGTTGGCACCGTCCATGAACACATCATACAGGTGCAGTGCATCGTCTGCATCACTTACCTTTTCAAGAAGCAATGCCTTAAATAGCTCCTGAGTACCATTATCAATCTCGCACTGGTCTTTGTTTACAATTATCCTGCCCTTTGCAACTATGGTACCTGTAAAGTCAGCATTCAGTGTCACATCTCCCGTAGCAACAATTATATCCACATTGTGTGATTTGTCATTTGCATCATAGGTGTAGTTGCCGTTTTTGACAATTGCCTGATATTTTTTCCCCTGATACTCAGTCTCAAATATATGTTTATTACCGGAATTTGGCACTATTTGCAGCAAATTGGTATTGTTAACTATATTTGTAAAAAGCGAAACACTTGCTGCATTTGCCGGTAAATCAGCATAATTCGTCAAAAGCTTTGAGTTTAGTGCAGTATATGTGCGCTGTAAGGCATCTGACTGTGCATCCATGTCTACACCATCAGCTATACCCTTCAAAAGGCTTAAATTGCTGCCATCGTAGATGCTGTAATTTCCGGCAGTATAGATGCTTGCAGCCTCATTTACCTGTATGCTGTCAGTATAGAAGTTAGTGTATCTCTTGAGCTTGTCAATGTCTGCACCAAAATAGTCTCTGTAATACTCAGCAGCCTTGTTCGTTGGCAGATTGACATAATAGTATACAAGTCCATCATCATTCTTACCGGTAGAAGGAACAAAGACCTTCTTTATATAGTTGTCGATTGTCTTTGACTCCGGCAGATATGCCGAGAGAGCCTTGCCTGTCTTTGTGCTGACCACATTGGCATTAACTTCAGTATACTTTGTCTGATCCTGTCCTGTTGCCGTGATATCCTTGTACTCCTTATAGGAGAGTGGATTCTTATTGTAAAGCGATTTGGCATCCGCACCATCTCCACTTGTTCCTATGCACTCAGGCGGCACAAGGTATGCTATCTGGTCACCCTTTACAGAAATTGACTCACCCATAGCCACATTGCTGTTTTCCACACCACTTGAGTTTACAATAGCCTGTGTATTGATATATGCGGTTCCTGCCAACATAAGCTCCCTGATATTTGACATATCAAGCGATGCCTCCCTGCCGTTTATGATAATAGCAGAGCTATCGCCTGCGACAGGATTTTCCTTGTCATCGCCTCCATTACCGAAGCCTACGTACTTTGCATTGTTATTCTTATTATTCTTGCCAAGTGTGACCTTTGAGCCTGTACCCTTTAAGGTCATGTCATCTGCCACATATGTCATGCCATCCAGATTGACTGTTGCACCATTTACATTTATATTGCTTGTCCACAGCTGACACTGTGAATCAACAGAAAGTGTACTGTCATTGTGTACACCCGCCATATTCTTTTTTATTGTACCAGTATCTTTTCCGGCAAAGTCTCCCACCTCTATATCGCCCTCTGCAATCATATAGCTGGTATCCTTTACATCAAGTGTGGCTTTGTTTGGAATAGTAACACTCGTAGTAGAAGTTCCTGTGTCTGCCGCATTTTCACAGCCGGCATAGAGATTGCCGGATAGATTTACTTTATTAAGTCCTGATGTAATTTTCAGACCTTCGTTTCCTACAAGAGAATATGTAAAAAGCTCCGGAACACCTCCCGATGCTGTAAAGCTCATGGATGGAACTCCCAGAGAAATATCTGTTTCTATTATTGATTTAAATCCCTTTTCATCGGTATACTCTACCCTTAGTCCGTTCAGCACGACACGGTTTTGGTACACCTTGAGCTGACCATTGCCGTATACATCGGCATTGGTCGATTTGATAACAGCATGTGGCTGATTGTCTTTATTCTCGAGAAGCTTCGGGTCTACATATTGTATGAGCTTTCCAATATTAAACGTCATACCGGTGCTGTCATACTCCAGGCTGGTCTTTAAGCTCTTTAAATACTCCTGCGCAAAGTTGCTCTGTCTGCCGGCCTCATTTATGCTGCTGTCAGAGTAATTTTCCATAACCTTGGTATATCCTGCTGAGTAAGCCTTGGAAATATCACTCTGCAGACCGGTGCATATCTGATCCAGCACACCTTCTGCCGAGTAAAAGTTATCTGTATTTTTTTCGTCTGTCACCTTCATCTGGAGGTTCATAAGCGCTATCCACAGCACAGTCACAGCTAAAACAGCCACTATAGCCATTGCAACTACAACCATCACAAAGGAAGCACCACGGTTATCGTTACGCTTCATAATTAATACCCCATGCTTCCGGTCATCGTAACAACCGGATCTTTATCCTTAAATATATCATCCAGTGAAGCCTTACTCTCGTATATAGCTACCTTCACATTATACAGCCTTTCAGATGCCTTGCTTCTTGTCAGATTCTTTATATCGACAATAGCCTTTACCTCATTCTGAATTACATTGTTATTGAAGCCATATATAGCCTGATTTGGCTGAGGTGTCTTATCCGGTGCTCCCATATCCACATTCAGATTGGTGGCTATATGAGTATAAGCATGACCTGTACGGTTTCCCGGCTCACTTACCTTCACATATGCCTTATATGTACTCTCCTTCGTGCTCAGCTCTGACTGATCCGATATAGTCTTTTGCTTTACAATATTTACTGTACAGTCGACCTTGTCCTTGTTGTTTACAATGATGACATCATTTGCCGTATCCCAGGTGTTGCCGGTCGATGTGTACCATGGATTATAAAACAGATAGACATTTCTCAGATTATGGTTCACAGTGTCTGAAGAATTGTCGTAAATCACCATGGTATAATCATCCTTCAGCGCACTGGTTGGATCCGGAAAAGTCTTTTTTACTCCATTTTTGATAGAATACGAATACGACACCGTCACCTTGGTAGCCTTATTGCTCGCAGCTCCACTCTTTTCTATGTCAATTGTGATAGTTCTCTTTATATCACTCTGCTGTACACTGAGGCCCGGATTCATATTGTTTAATGCAGATATAATATTCGTAGCAGAATACCTATCTGCACTCATGCAGTCGAAGTTTGCATCCATGGCCGACATATCTGCCACCTCGTCCATGTTGTACTCTGTAACCTTATTGTTCGGTTTTCCGGTTTCATCTTTATTTGATGCGTCAGATTTTGCATCCACTGTCACAAGTGCATTATATTTCTTTGTGCCTGACTGCACGCCGGACATATAAAAATAATACTTGTGCGCATCCGACTCTCTGAAATCCCAAAGTGATGTATCGCCTATTTGGGCTGATGCGTCAATCTTATGGATACAGCTAGTGATGACATCGTCCTTGTTTACAATCTCAGCACTGATATCCTCAAGCCTCTTTACATTATCAAACTTATCCGATTTCTTGAGAAGCTCACATGCACTGCTTCCATCTGATATATTAAAGCCGTCCGTCACGTCAAAGCCCTCAGACGGATAGTTAAACTGATACGCCAGAGTTTTCATGGAGTTCTTCTCGATACCCTCCATAATGTTTGTCGCCAGATGTGTGGCATTCATCTCATTTTTAGCCTTCACATTGGTCTTTGTAGCAGTAACAAATGCATTCAAAAAAGGAAGCACGATTATTGCGAGAATAGCAATCGACACAATAATCTCCACAAGTGTTACTCCTCGATCATCGTTTTTTAGCTTTCTCAAATCTGCTTCCTCCCCTCTTGTATTTTGTTATCTCATAATTCAATAATTTAACATTTAATATTTATCACTTAATGTCTCAATAGCCCTGTAATCTAATAATCTAATATTATAATAATCAGTTAGTTTGTTGTACCGAACAGATTATTTGTACCATGTGGTACTGCAGGTATGTATGGTGCCTCATATGGCTTATCAAGTCCATACAGGAAATATGAATCCACAAGCATCTCACCTGTCAGCTTGCCTGTCGAATCGTCAAAGCTCACATTGAGTGTGCTGATAGTCTTCTTCTGTGATGAACCAATCACCTCTCCAAGCATAGCCTTAAGACCATGATACTCTGTCTTGAATGCCATAACTGTGCTGACATCATAAAGCTGATAGCCTGTAACCGTAGACTTTGCAGAGCCTGTTGATGTGCTGCCATCAGCTGCACTGCCGTCGCCTGTCTGTGACTGAGAGCTGTTGCTGTCTGCGGCCTGTGAACTGTCTGCATTACTGCTATCCGTGGTACTGCTGTCTGTACTGCTTCCTGACGAAGAAGCTGTACCTGCATCGCCGGTCGGATTATTCACATCAATAGCTGTCGGTGAGCCGACTGTAAGCTCTGTAATATTTGTATTGGTAGATTTCTCGATAGCAACCGCATCCATGATGCCGTTTTCTATCTGTAAATATGAAGGAAAATTGTCATACACCTGCTGCATGGCATCAGACATATCCTTTGTCTTCTCTGTGTAGTCATCCGCCTTTGCCGCAAGGGCTGAAAGCTGATTGTACTGTGACTTCAGGTTCATATTTTCACTCTTGAGTGAATCCCTCTTATTGGACTGTGGTATAAAAATAAAAAAATATGTCAGTGCTAAAATGGCAACACCCGCTAATATAATAAGTAACTTTTTATCTCTAGTTGACATCCTAACACCCCCTACTGATTTGTACTGTCTGTATCTGATGATGAATTGCTATCCGACTGTGCCTGTGATGACGCATCCCCTGATGTATCAGCCGACTCACTGCCTGTGCCATCCCCCGATTCAGAGGCAGCACTGTCATCAGCCTTTACATATGTGCAATCTACTGTGAACTGAACCTTTGAAGCACCGGTCTCATCAACCTCCTCCGTGATGGTTGACACATTGGATACCATGATACTCTCAAATGTACGAAGCTGTGCAATCACATCAGCCGCTATATCCTTGCTGCCTGTCTTGATGGTCATCGAAACACCATCAGTCGTAACAGACATATTCACAAGCTTGGCCTCTGACGGAAGCTTCTGCTCCAGCTCATCCACAAAGCCTGTTATCTCATCATTCTTGTTGGATGAAGCGCTCTCAAGAAGCTTGGTCCAGTCATAGTCCTTCTTGGTCTGGTTGTACACATCATATATATTCTGTGCATATGACAAATCAGAGACACGCGCTTTAAGCGTCATATTGTCTGAAGTTAAAACAAGATTTGAAAAAATGCTGTATGCCGTGATACCAACTGCAACTACCACGCACAAACCAAAAATGAGAAGCTGCACTGCAAAAGAAACAGGCTTTTCAGCTTCCTCCCCTGCCGGTACCGGAAGAGGCTTCCCATCTGGACCAACAGGTGGATTTCCCTGCATACCTGCCTGTGCGCCGCCGGGTGGCATAGCACCTGCAGCTGCCCCTGCCATAAGCGGAGCACCGATTCCCTTGTTTTTCCTACTGTCTAATATATCAAGCGGGCTCAGTGAACATCCGACACAGTTAAAATACTCTGCCAGCTTTGCCTCTGCGAGGTTGATGTTCTTTGCCACATGTATGCCGTCAAACTGCTGGAGCGGAACCACCTTGACATTCAGCTCATTGGTCAAAAGCTTTGAGAGTCCACTGAAATCAGCACCTAAGCCAATGAGGAAAATTCTCTCGATAGGAGTATCCGAGTTTCTCGACTGATAGTAGTCTATCACTCGTCCGAGACTGCTTATCAGATTAGAAAGTGCATATGACACATTCAGGCGAAGCTTCTTAAAGCGTTCCGAATCAATCTCATGCCCCATAGGATCCATGACACTGCCTGCAGGCTCATCCGGCACTGTGCCATCAGGCTTTATTGCAAGACAGGTCTTTCTGCGTGCCACATCGACGGCATCGGTAAATGACAGGTACTCTCCGAAAAGCTCACTATCCTGAATCTCCTCGATAGCATCAGCCAGTCCATAATTGACATTGCGCTGCAGCTTTACCATGCTTCCATCCATGATAGTCAGTGTGGTAGAAACCTCATCCACCTTGACAGTCACCTTCACATCTCCCGGAATCTCTCTTCTCATGAGCTGCTTGATGGCATTTCCACTATAGTCAAGAGCTACAAGCTGCAGTCTGCAATCAGCCGCAAGAGCCCCATACGACAAAATAAGATCGTTAGGTACAGCAATAACCGAAAGACGTAATTTCTTTTCTTCCGGTCTGTCAATTTTCTCTATAATCTGATGTACCAGCTTGTACTGGCTCAAATCCACCGGAAAATAATCCGATGCATTCATTGCAATCATTTCCCTAAGCTGCTTTTCCTTAACAAGCGGAAGCTCAATATCTCTGCTTGCTATACGCGCTGAATTTAAAACAAAAACAGCTTTCTTGGTGGCAATCTTCTTTTCCTTAAGCTTACTGTATAAGATAGAACGAAACATCCCATCCGGCTGTACTACTCCATCACTAATCATCCCCGGTGGTGTCGGGAAGCCGAACATATTGTAAATCTTTGGATTTTTTGCTTTGTAATCAATCTCAACTACTCTGGTAAGGTTCTCCCCTATTTCAATGCCGAGTACCCTGTTTGCCATAACCTAATCCTCCATGTTTATCTTTGTTTTACACTGTATACGTCTGTAAAACTTTCATAACTGTACTGAACAGTTACAAACTTTCTATATAAATTTCGGTATATCTGTGCTTTACTCTGCTTTTATCTCACCGTAAGTCATATTGCCTGCGCTTGTGTCAAGCACGCTTTATTATAACACACTTTTCAAAACCCTGCGAGTGCCAAATATGCCGTTATCATTTTCTCACCCCATAGCATCGAAATAAATATTCCGACTGCCAAGTATGGTCCCATCGCAAGCCTGTTGCCTGCGTTTGTTACTTTCATACGAATCAGATGTATCACGGAACCTATGATGCATCCCAGGAAAAATGCTAATGTAATATTCTGCCAGCCTATTGTAAGGCCCGCACACGCCATGAGCTTGACGTCGCCGCCACCTATGGCTCTTCCCCCACTTACAAGAAGGAGGATTTCAAGAAATATGCTGACACAAAAGAATCCTATCACATATTCAGACCAGTTGTCGTGGTCTATAAACACATGCAGGATTCCAAGCACCAGTATAAATATATTGATTCCGAATGGAATTTCATATGTTCTCCAGTCTATCACACTCAAAACTATGAGTGCAGATGTAAGAAAGCAGTAGATGACACTCGTAAGCTCAAGTCCATTTACTGCAAATACTACTATGTATAATATACCGTTTAACGCCTCAATAATAGGGTATTGAGGTGATATCGGTTCTTTGCACTTGCGGCATCTGCCACGAAGAAACAGCCAGCTGAAAACCGGCACCATATCGTACCACGCTAGCTGATACCCGCATCTCATGCAGTGGGACCTTTCGGTCACCACTGTCTCATGCTGCGGTATGCGGTAGATACAGACATTTAGGAAGCTGCCTATAGCTATACCGAATGCAAATATTAAGATGTAGATGGGTATCAGTTCTGTGGTCATGGTTGGTGGTCCTTAAAAAATAGTTTCTAAATTACCCTTGATGTAATTTTTATTATTCATTTTTTGAAATACTCTCTGAATTGTCTGCTTTATAATAACTTGATGAAAGCTTATATGTGATTTTGCCAGAAGCTCCGGTATATGTTATTGTTATTCCATCATTCCAGCCACTACCTTTAAGTTGAGTAGCATCAAGTCCTGATCCAGTCAAGCATTTTTTACCCGTATCCTCTGTGGCGCCAACCGTAACTACTGGTGCAGCAGCTTTTGTCAGTTTTACCGTTACATTATCAGCATTTTCAACATCTGCATAATAAGCTTTTACAGTTGTTGCAATGCTATCAGCATTCTGGATATCTGTAGCCTCTCTTGACTTCTCAACATACTTAATAAGCTGTGGAGCAAGTACACCTACAAGCACTGCCATGATGGCGATTACAACAATAAGCTCTACGAGAGAGAAACCTTTGTTGTTCTTCTGTTTCTTTCCTAACTTTTTAAATACATTCTTTACCATAGTTCTTTTCTCCTTTTCATTATAACATGGTTTTTTGTGCAAAGAGCTGTGCCCTATCAGCATCTCTTTGGTTTGTATGCGCTCATTGTACCATAAATCAAAGCATAATGCAAGTTGTTTTCTAGTACAATAGTATCATTACTGTATAATTTTTTTCGCCTTTTTTAGCAATTTTAACCAAATTTTAACCGATTTATTGCATTTAAATCATATTTTTTCAAAAAAATTATATTTCAGGCTATATTTTGGCACAGTGTGAGGGGCTTCATTCCATGTGCCCGGCTTGCGCACACACTCTCTCGTGAGCGAATAGCGGAGCTGCCTAGATACTGTTGAATTATGCACACTATACACAGAAATGAGCTCCCACGGATGGGAACTCAAGGAGAACCGCGCCACGGAAGGCGCGTTTCGACGTTTTCGTCGAGTATCGTAAATCTTTAAGACATAATTCCTACAGTATCTTGGCTGCGTAGCGTAGCTCACGTGAGAGAGTGTTCACAAGCCATGGCTCATGAGATGAAGCCCCGTCCTACTGCCAGTACCTACAGTTGCTATGCCAGCTTCTTATTTTTCTCAAGAAGCTCATAGATTTTCTCAACGTCATAATCCGGCTTCATTGACAATGCTGCTTCGTAAATTGGAGCGATAACCTCCTCTTTTTCTTCCAGGTCATCTGCTATCTCTGCCACACTCTTGTCCTTTTGCAGCTTTTTTACAATCAGAGAAATTATCTTTTGTCTTTCTCCTAATTCTCTGCCTTCTTCTCTGCCTTCATTTTTCTGTTCTTCCCACGCCTTACACATATCAATCACCTCTTCTTTCTCATCTATGTCTATATCCGTTCCTGCAAACAGGTTGATTGCCTCGACCGTCTCTCTGTCCACCTTGCTAAACTTCTCGTCATTCTGCAGCACTTCCTGCATTTTTTCCTTATCATACGCATTCTTCAGTACCTCGAAAAGCTGCCTGATTGATGTCCTGAATCCGGTAAAGTCTGTTATCTCCCTCGGTGCCAGCAGATTAATCCTGTAATCCGGTATGAATGGCAGAAGCTCCTCATCCACATCACCAAACATATCCGACAGCTTTCTTGGACCATCCCATTCCTTTGTCCCGAGATACACTGTAATCGTAATTACAGGAATCAGCTTATCTTCTTTCGTAAATCCCGAGAGAAATTCATCCGAAGTTGCGGTATCCTTTTCCCTGCGGTGTTTTTTTGCAGTTTCCTTTACCTGATTGCCGTATGCCATGACATCATACAACATGTTTTTTACAGGTATGGCATAGTGTATATCAGACTGATTCTCTACTCCTATCAGTACGACATATGATTTGCCGGTATATTTGATGCTGGCATTTTTGAAGATATCCCTCAGCTTCTGCATCGCTATGGTCTTTTTGTCAAGCCCCAGTGCGGTCAGAACCTCCGTGGTATCCCTTTCCTTAAGGTTTTCCGGCAGGATGACCTCTCTTCCTCCATACAGTATATTGTTGCACAGATCCGCAAACCTGGCATTGTCAGCAAAGTATTCCTTTGCCATTGAGTCTTTTGCGCTCAATCCTTCTCCTCCTGTTCTCTTGTGTGAGCAGGAAAATTTGGTGCCAATGAGGGTACAGTGGTACAGTTTATGAAATATACATGTGCTGTTCTTTTTTATGTTTACATTATGATTAACGCGCTGTATATTTCTGCTGCCTTTTTTGACTGCATTTATCTGTTTCTTACTGCATTTTCTGCATTCCGCCTACATACGGCATTTCAATTTTCCTGCTGTTGATTGGTAAATAAAGCATCGAAAACTTCCATGTCCTTTGTAGAATGATGCGAAGTGGTCTGCCCTCTTCAAAGTGGTGTGCACCTGTAAAAAATTGTTATGTGGTGCCGCTTACAGAAATATAATGCTTTGAGTTGATTGTAGCATAGAGGTGGTGCTTTGTCATCAAATTTTTTCTTTTTTTACCACAGCGTAAGGGGCTTTATCCCATGAGAACGGCTGGTGCACGCTCTCTTGCGTGAGCGAATAGCGAAGCTGCTTAGATACTGTTGAATTATGCACATGATGCACAGAAATGAGCTCCCACGGATGGGAGCTCAAGGAGAACCGCGCCATGGACGGCGCGTTTCGCCGTTTTCGTCAAGCATAGTAAACCTATAAGGCATAATTCCTACAGTATCTTCGCAGCGTAGCGTAGCTCACGTGAGAGAATGTTCACAAGCCATGGCTCATGGGATGAAGCCCCGTCCTACTGACAGTACCTACAGCTGCTATGCCAACTTCTTATTTTTCTCGAGAAGCTCATAGATTTTCTCGACATCATAATCCGGCTTCATTGACAAGGCTGCTTCGTAAATTGGAGCGATAACCTCCTCTTTTTCTTCCAGGTCATCTGCTATTTCTGCCACGCTCTTGTTCTTTTGCAGCTTTTTTACAATCAGAGAAATTATCTTTTGTCTTTCTCCTAATTCTCGGCCTTCTTCTCGGCCTAATTCTCGGCCTTCATTTTTCTGATCTTCCCACGCCTTACACATATCAATCACCTCTTCTTTCTCATCTATGTCTATATCCGTTCCTGCAAACAGGTTGATTGCCTCGACCGTCTCTCTGTCCACCTTGCTAAACTTCTCGTCATTCTGCAGCACTTCCTGCATTTTTTCCTTATCATACGCATTCTTCAGTACCTCGAAAAGCTGCCTGATTGATGTCCTGAATCCGGTAAAGTCTGTTATCTCCCTCGGTGCCAGCAGATTAATCCTGTAATCCGGTATGAATGGCAGAAGCTCCTCATCCACATCACCAAACATATCCGACAGCTTTCTTGGACCATCCCATTCCTTTGTCCCGAGATACACTGTAATCGTAATTACAGGAATCAGCTTATCTTCTTTCGTAAATCCCGAGAGAAATTCATCCGAAGTTGCGGTATCCTTTTCCCTGCGGTGTTTTTTTGCAGTTTCCTTTACCTGATTGCCGTATGCCATGACATCATACAACATGTTTTTTACAGGTATGGCATAGTGTATATCAGACTGATTCTCTACTCCTATCAGTACGACATATGATTTGCCGGTATATTTGATGCTGGCATTTTTGAAGATATCCCTCAGCTTCTGCATCGCTATGGTCTTTTTGTCAAGCCCCAGTGCGGTCAGAACCTCCGTGGTATCCCTTTCCTTAAGGTTTTCCGGCAGGATGACCTCTCTTCCTCCATACAGTATATTGTTGCACAGATCCGCAAACCTGGCATTGTCAGCAAAGTATTCCTTTGCCATTGAGTCTTTTGCGCTCAATCCTTCTCCTCCTGTTCTCTTGTGTGAGCAGGAAAATTTGGTGCCAATGAGGGTACAGTGGTACAGTTTATGAAATATACATGTGCTGTTCTTTTTTATGTTTACATTATGATTAACGCGCTGTATATTTCTGCTGCCTTTTTTGACTGCATTTATCTGTTTCTTACTGCATTTTCTGCATTCCGCCTACATACGGCATTTCAATTTTCCTGCTGTTGATTGGTAAATAAAGCATCGAAAACTTCCATGTCCTTTGTAGAATGATGCGAAGTGGTCTGCCCTCTTCAAAGTGGTGTGCACCTGTAAAAAATTGTTATGTGGTGCCGCTTACAGAAATATAATGCTTTGAGTTGATTGTAGCATAGAGGCTGTGCTTTGTCATCATATTTTTTCTTTTTCTGCCACTGCGTAAGGGGTTCATCCCCTGAGGCCGGCTGGGGCACGCTCTCTCGCGTGAGCGAATAGCGAAGCTGCTTAGATACTGTTGAATTATGCAAATGATACACAGAAATGAGCTCCCACGGATGGGAGCTCAAGGAGAACCGCGCCACGGACGGCGCGTTTCGACGGTTTCGTCGGGCATCATAAAGCTATAATGCATAATTCCTACAGTATCTTGGCAGTGCAGCGTAGCTCACGCGAGAGAATGTGCACCAGCCTGTCTCAGGGAATGAAGCCCCGCCCTACTGTCAGTACCTGCAGCTGCTATGCCAGCTTCTTATTTTTCTC
Organism: Agathobacter sp.; assembly: GCF_977054825.1. Taxonomy (NCBI): domain Bacteria; kingdom Bacillati; phylum Bacillota; class Clostridia; order Lachnospirales; family Lachnospiraceae; genus Agathobacter; species Agathobacter sp. The sequence continues at coordinate 131,540 of NZ_CDRTEH010000005.1, read as the reverse complement.
AAGAAGCTCATAGATTTTCTCAACATCATAATCCGGCTTCATTGACAATGCTGCTTCGTAAATTGGAGCGATAACCTCCTCTTTCTCTTCCAGGTCATCTGCTATCTCCGCCACACTCTTGTCCTTTTGCAGCTTTTTTACAACCTGTGAGATTATCTTTTGTCTTTCTCCGATTTCCTTACCTATTTCCTTACCCTCTTCTGTTGCAACCTCTTCCCAGTAATCACTCACATTACACATCTCGCTCATCCTCCCTTCGAGTTCCATGCTCATTTTAAGTCCATAATCTTCTTCAAGTATCTTCTTTTTCTCGATAAACTCTGACTTTGAGAACAGCTCTTCCAGCATTCCTATGAGTTTATTCTTAGACTGCTTTTTATTTTTTGTTGCTCTCGTTCGGACATTTATCAGTGCACCGTTTAGTTTATCAATCTGTGGTATTTTCTTTATTTTACCATAAATCAGGCTGGATTTCATCCCAAATTCGATTATTGAGTCCTCTGATTTTTTCGTATCCATACATATCCATATAGTATATACGGATTTTAAATCATCATAATTCGAATTTACAAACTCCGTTCCCTTCTGTTCAGAAATCATTCTTCCCATGTAATAGGCAATCCTGTTTTCCAACCGGTAGCCCAGCTTTGATTTTTTGCTGCTCTTCTGTGCTTCAATATTGATGATAAATTCTCTTCTTTTTCCATTATAATACAATGGAAATTTGATGTCGTAAATAATTTTTCCATCATCCTCATCAACTGACTCATTATTTACGTTCTGGATTTTAACTCCAAGCCTTTCCGGAAATCTGAGCATTACTGTCGGCTCACCAATACACGGAATTATTTTCTCGACTTCCATTTCCTTAAATTCCGGCACGAGTGCCTGAACTATATAGGCTGCTATCTGCGGATCTGCCAGAATACACTTCACGTAGTCATCGCTGGTTGCCTTGTCCTGCTCTATAGAGCTAAGAGTTCTGGACAAATTTGTCTTCACTTTTCTGTATATCATACACTTCTCCTGTTTTCCACATAAAATCTGTATACACATTTTTTTATAGCCCCATTTTTTGTGCATACATAATTTCAAATGATAATAACCCTTTATATTCCTCAAATAAATGTCTGCCACGCATAGAAACGAATAGACTGGTACTTTAGCTGATATTTATTTTTAACGCACAATCGGATTTGTTGCTGACACAGCATGATAAATCACCGGGTAAAGAACATACCCGAACCATGTATTCGAATTGTAGCCTATTGTGTAACAGTTGTCAATGTATTTTTTGAGGCTCTTTTCCGCACAGTCCTCTGCCACAGTGTAAGGGGTTCATCCCCTGAGACCTGCTGGGGCACGCTCTCTCGCATGAGCGAATAGCGAAGCTGCTTAGATACTGTCGAATTATGCACACGATACACAGAAATGAGCTCCCACGGATGGGAGCTCAAGGAGAACCGCGCCACGGACGGCGCGTTTCGACGGTTTCGTCGGGCATCGTAAAGCTATAAAGCATAATTCCTACAGTATCTTGGCAGTGTAGCGTAGCTCAAGCGAGAGAGTGTGCACCAGCCAGGACTCATGGGATGAAGCCCCGTTCTACCGCCAGTACCTGCACAAAAAAAGCAGCCTTTGAATTTCACACTCAAAGCCTGCTTCTTTTTCATTTTATAAGCTGTCCATAGCCTGATACATGGTAAGCATAGGAGCCATAACGGCTGCCACAAGCACACCAACAATAAGTGCCAGAACAAGGATAATCATAGGCTCAATAGCTGCCATAACTGTCTGGGTAGCCATCTCAACTTCCTCATCATAGTAGTCTGCCAGTCGGGTAAGCATACCCTCGAGATCACCGGTCTCCTCACCGATTTTAGTCATATGTGAAACCATAGGCGGAAACAGTCCGCATGCTGTGATTGGCTCAGACAACGGAACACCCTTACTTACTTCTTCCCTCGCATTTTTCAGAGCCTTTTTGTAAACGGCATTCTTCATGGTGTCAGCAGTGATGCCAAGAGCTTCTATCATCGGAAGTCCTGAGTACACAAGTGTGGAAAGTGTACGCGCGTAGTTGCTGGCTGCTGTCTTGATGTTCAGCTTTCCGAAAATAGGCACCTTTCTGGCGAGATTTCCAAAGAACATCTGGCCGCTTTCAGTCTGCTTGTAAAGCTTGATGGCTATAACAATCGCTGCTATGACAGCAAGCACAATATACCAGTATCCGGTGACGAAATCACTCATCGCAACAACTGCCTTTGTGATGCCCGGAAGCTCTGTGCCCAGGTCATTGAACATTTCTGAGTAGCTCGGTATAACCTTTACAAGCATTACAATAACAACCGCAATAGCTACAATCACAACAATAATCGGATAAACTGCCGCTTTTTTTATCATGCCGTTGAGCTTTGCTGATTTCTCGAAGTGCGCAGACATTCTTTCAAAGGCTACATCAATCTTGCCGGATGCTTCTCCTGCTGCAACCATGCTCACCATGATATCAGGGAAAACATTCGGGTATTTTTTGAGGCCATCCGAGAGAGTCTCACCTTTTTGAATCTCGGCATGAACACCTCTGATAGCCTTGGCCATGACCTTATTTTCAGTCTGATCAGATAGCATGTCCAATGTATCAAGGATAGTAACACCGGCATTGACCATACTGGTGAACTGACGGCAGAATACCGATAAATCTCTCGGCTTTACCTTTCCTCCTACGCTGAATGAGATTTCCTTGGTCAATGCTGTTGCCTTGGTGAGGCTTATGACCATGTTGCCATCCATCTTAAGCTTATTTTTTGCCTCTGCTTCTGACTCGGCTACTATATTTCCTTTTCTTTCTTTTCCGCTCTGGTCTATAATCTGATATGTCCAGTCAGCCACTTTCTTCTCCTCCTTATCCCTATACTGTGCAGCCTCCGGATAAATTAAATCATAATTTATTTAAGACTCCACAACATTATACCATAATAGTAAAATACATACGATTATACTATCAATAGTAAAGGTGCACACGGCTGGCCATGCCTACCGGATCATGTGCATATGCCACCGCTGTCTCCGGTGCTATAAGCCCCTGACTGTAATACTGTAAAATACAGTCATCCATCATCATCATACCCTCTCTCTTTGATGTCTGTATGATAGATGGAATCTGAAATGCTTTCGCCTCACGAATCAAGTTTCTGATGGCATTATTGGCAAGAAGCACCTCAAAGGCTGCAATTCGTCCGCCATTTACCATTGGAAGCAGATGCTGTGCAACAATTCCCTCCAAAACTCCTGAGAGCTGTACTCGTATCTGCTGCTGCTGATGCGGTGGGAAAACATCAATCATACGGTCAATTGCGTCAGATGAACTGTTGGTATGCAGTGTAGAAAATACAAGATGTCCTGTCTCCGCTGCTGTAATAGCTGTAGATATAGTTTCAAGATCTCGCATCTCTCCTACAAGTATTACATCCGGATCCTGTCGCAGTGCAGCTCTTAAAGCTGCAGCATATGAGAGTGTATCCTTTCCAACCTCTCTCTGCGCCACTATTGAGCGTCTCCTTGAGTGCAGGTACTCGATAGGATCTTCAAGCGTGATTATATTTTTGGAATCTCTTGATGCAATGACATCTATAAGACTTGCCAGCGTAGTTGACTTACCACTTCCTGTAGCTCCTGTCACGAGGACTAGTCCTCTCATCTTTGTGGTCAGATTTACAACCGACTGCGGTATGCCAAGCTGCTGTGGTGTTGGCACATCATATGAGAGAATACGAAGTGCTGCCGCATATGAGCCTCTCTGTCTGAACACATTGGCTCTGACTCGTGAAAAGCCTTCCACCGAAAAGGCGAAATCAAGCTCTCCCTTTTCCTTTAGCTCCTCTTTAAGCTCCTGCGGAACAATCGGAGAAAGCAGGTTGTCCGTCTCAACATTGGTGAGTACCTGATTGCCCTGCGGTACAAGTGTTCCGTCAATTCTAAGCATAACCGGATTTCCCGGCGCGATATGTATATCCGATGAATTCTGTTGCTGTGCTGCTTTTAAAATGTCTACTATCTGCATTTTCTTTTCCCCCTTAGTTTTCGAACGTTGTCTTTAACATTTCCTGGTATGAAGTAACTCCTTCAAGTACAAGCTTTTCTGCACTCTGTCTAAGCGTATGCATGCCCTCATCACATGCAGCCTTATTTATGTCCTCGATGTCAACACCCTTTGAAATAAGTGATTTGAGCTTTGGTGTTATGGTCATTATCTCATATATACCGATTCGTCCCTTGTAGCCTGTATTGGCACATTTTTCACAGCCACATGGCTCATAAATCTTTACCGGGCGGAATGCCGGTATATTCATAAAGGCCTTCTCATCCTCTGTCAGCAGATGCTCTCTCTTGCATGCCGGACAGAGCCTTCTTACAAGTCGCTGTGCAATTATTCCCTTTACCGAATCCGCAAGCAGGTAGCTTTCCACTCCCATGTCCTCCAGTCGTGAAATAGTACTTGCCGAGCTGTTGGTATGCAGTGTGCTGACCACAAGATGTCCTGTGATTGAAGCCTGTACTGCAATCTGTGCTGTCTCCTGATCTCGGATCTCACCGATCATAATGATATCCGGATCCTGTCGCAGAATGGAACGAAGTGCTGATGCAAATGTCAGATCCGCCTTGTTATTTACCTGTACCTGGTTGATTCCGTCTATATTGGCCTCGACCGGATCCTCAACCGTGATGATATTTACATCCTCCCTGTTGAGCTCAGAAAGTGCCGTGTATAGTGTGGTTGACTTACCACTTCCTGTAGGTCCTGTAACAAGTATGATGCCGTTTGTATTCATCAGTATATGATCAAAGGCCTTAAGCTCGTCATCCGAAAATCCCAGTTCCTTTTTATCTCTTGTAAGTGCCTTTTTCTGCGCAAGTCGCATAACGCACTTCTCACCGAATACTGTCGGAAGGATTGAAACTCGGATATCATACTCTGTCTTGTCTATCTCCATAGTGATACGGCCGTCCTGTGGCTTACGCTTCTCGGAAATATCCATACCGCCTATGATTTTAAGTCGTGTAATAATTGCAGAAAGCAGATGTATACTATATGCCGCCTTCTCATAAAGCGCACCATCAATTCTGTATCGCACCCTGACTTTGTTTTCCAGTGCCTCTATATGTATATCTGATGCTCTGAGTCTGGCTGCCTGCTCAATGATAGAGTTGACAAGCAGAACGACCGGCGAATTGTTTACATCCTTGCTGGTAGCTTCCTCAGCCTCGGCATTTTTCTGCTCACGCTCTTTTCTCTCCCTCGCATACTCCTGAGCCGCCTTCATGGCCTCTGTATCACCATAATATTTGTCGAGCGTCAAAAGTATGTCTCTGCCTGTTGCTACCGCAGGCTCAGCCTGCAGATTTGTAACGATTGAAAAATCATCAAGCGCCACCATATCCATAGGATCAGCCATGGCCACATGCACTATATTGGCATTATTCTTGTCAAAGGCATATGGTATCATGACATGCTTTCTGAGCACTGTCTCACTGACAAGATTTTGCACCTCCTCAGGTATGTTGATTGCGCTCACATTCACAAGCTCAAGTCCCAGCTGCTGTGACAATGCCTTTGCTATCTCAAGCTCATTGGTGAACCCCAGCTCAATGAGCGTTTCTCCTATCTTCTTATGCCGTTCTTTAGCTATAGGCAGGGCTTTTTCAAGCTGCTCCTGAGTAATTACATTTTCATTTATAAGCATATCACCGATACGCTTTTTCTCACGTCTAAAAGCCATAGTGGCTCCCCCCTCTTTCATCATTTAGTAAAATACTACCATTATGATGGCTGTATTTCAAGGGTATTTATATAAAATATACAATAAATTTAATTAAATACTAAAAAGTAACGATTCCGAGTGCCTGCAACAATAATATAAGCAGGAATGCCGGTGCAATAAATTTAACCATGATTATATAAAGCCCTTTTCTGGTAAATTTGCTGCCTCCGCGTGTCACCTCATCTATTATCACCTTTGGACTTACAATCCAGCCGATGAGGATACATGTAGCAAGTGCGACGATTGGCATGAGCACATTGTTGCTGACATAGTCCATGATATCAAGTATCTGTCCGACTGTTCCGTTTGGAAGCTTAACCTCCATATAGAGCTTATTGTAGCCGAGGCAGACTATTATCTCTGCGATAAGGCCATATACTGTGACCAGAATGGCACTTTTCCTGCGGCTCCAGTGGAATCTGTCTATAAGACTCGATACAATAGCCTCCATAATAGATACAGACGATGTAACTGCCGCAAATGCAACTATCATGAAGAATATCAGGCCTACAATATCTCCTGCTATTCCCATTGCATCAAATACCTTTGGAAGTGATATAAACATAAGCCCCGGTCCTGCTGACATGCCGTCACGACCCATGAATACATATACTGCCGGAATGATCATAAGACCTGCAAGGAATGCAACAAGTGTATCAAAAATCTCTATCTGGTTGATTGAACCCATGAGCTTTGATTCCTTCTTGACATACGAGCCGTATGCAACCATGATTCCCATAGCAACACTGATTGAGTAAAAAAGCTGACCGAGCGCATCAACAAATACTGTGACAAGCTTTTGCATTGTAATCCCCTTGAAATCCGGAATCACATATATCTTAAGTCCCTCAAGACCATTTCTTACTGCGCCCGATGCATCCTTATGGTTGAGCGTCAGTGAGAAAATACCTATAGCAAATATAAGCACAACAAGGATAGGCATAAGCACCTTGCTGAATCGCTCGATACCTTTATTGACTCCGCCAATGACAATAGCTGCTGTCAAAAGCAGATAAACCACTCCAAATATGATCGGTGCCCACTGGCCTGTGATAAAGCCTGTGAAATATCCGTCAGCAACCGCATTCTTGCCGCTTCCTGTAATGAAAAGTGTAAAGTACTTTAAAACCCATCCACCTATAGTACAGTAGTAAGGCAGAATAATAGCCGGTACTGTGCACGCCAGCACACCGATAAACTTGCCCTTTGGATTGATAAGACCATACGCTGTGAGCGGTCCCTGTCCGGTCTTACGGCCTATTGCAATCTCAGTGGTAAGCAATGTAAAACCAAAGGTCAGAACAAGTATCAGATACACCAGCAGAAAAAGTCCTCCTCCGTCCTTTGCTGCCAGATACGGAAACCTCCATATATTTCCAAGTCCTACCGCACTGCCGGCTGCCGCAAGAACGAACCCAATATTGCCGGAAAAAGTGCTTCTTGATTTTTCTTTCATTTTCTAGTGTCTCCTTATATAATTATATAGTTTAATTTCGATTTAATATGGACATTGTTTCCATTTACAAATCTAATATACCTATTATAATCATCCGGAGTACATTTTGCAACGGTTGATATTATTTATTCGAATTTGCAGTGTGGTGGCACATGGCAGATGTCGTGAGTGCTACGCTACACTGTCAAGATACTGTAAGAATTATGCCTCAAAGACTTTCATAACTTGACGAAACCGTCGCTACTCGCCCTCCATGGCTCGATAGCTCCTTGTCCCGGCATCCATGCCGGGACATTTCTGATTTTCATCTGGCATAATTCAACAGTATCTAGACAGCTCCGCTATTCGCTCTCACGACACCTGCCATGTGCCACCACACGTAACGCAAATTCACCACAACATAAGGAACGTAAGCCCCGGGTACCGCTGGCGCACACGTACTCCAGCCGGAGCGCATAGCGAAGCGGCTTAGATACTGTAGAAATTATGCCCACAAGACGCAGAAACGCCCCTGCATGGACGCAGGGGCGAGGAGAACCGCGCCACGGAAGGCGCGTTTCGACGGTTTCGTCAAGCATAGAAAACCATCAAGCATAATTTCGTACAGTATCTTAGCCACATAGCGTAGCGATGGCGGAAGTACGTGTGCGCCCGTGGTACCCGGGGCTTGCGTTCCGTACTAATAAAAGTCCTAAATAAGGTTCTTAATTCCCTCTGTTAAACGCTTTGCAACTCTCACATTGTTCATAGTATAAAGGTGAATTCCCTCCACATCATTAGCTAAAAGCTCAATTATCTGGCTCTCGCAGTAAGACATTCCGGCATCAAAAAGTGCTGCCTTGTTGTCTCCGTATCTGTGTACAATCTTCTGGAACTTCTCAGGGAACTTAGCACCGCACATTGTGACCATTCTCTGAATCTGAGCCGCATTGATACAAGGCATGATGCCCGGGATAACAGGCACATTGATACCTGCAAGCCTGCAGTCCTCAGCGAAATTGAAGAAGGTATCATTGTCAAAGAAGAGCTGTGATAAAAGAAGCTCTGCTCCGGCATCAACCTTTTTCTTAAGATTCTTAATATCCTCTACCTTGTTACCTGCCTCCGGATGGATGTCCGGGTAGCACGCACCTGCGATACAGAACTGATTGCCTGTGGTATCCTTTATGTATTTAATCAAATCGCTTGCATGGAGAAAATCCTCCTTTGCAGGCACATTTGGATTTCTGTCTCCTCTTAAAGCGAGGATATTCTCAATGCCCTCATATGAAAGCTGTCTGGTGAACTCATCTATCTCTGCCTTGTTATAGCACAGACATGTAAGGTGCACTACCGGCTCCACATGGTACTGGTTCTTTATCTTCTTTGCAATTTCTATTGTCTTGTTATTGTTTGAGCTGCCGCCTGCGCCAAAAGTCACACTGATGTACTCAGGATGACAATCACAGAGTATCTCAAGCATCTCGTCGATATTTTTAAAGTCCTCCTCCTTCTTTGGTGGAAAAATCTCAAAAGAAAGTGACTGTGGTTTGTTTGTATGTATCTGTGTAATCTTCATGTTATCCTCCGGTATATATGATCATTTCAGAATTCGTAATAATATAGTCCTTATATTACTGTAGTTTTTTGTCATTGTAAAATATATTTTTCTTCTAGTTTGTCATAAATAAAATCTATATCAAAACTTGCTGAACCTTTGATTTTTTTATATGTGGTGATATAATGAACGAAGCAAATCCAAAAGAGGTACCTTATGAAAAAAATAGATTTCGATAACGACTCGATAAAGAAAAACATATTGCAGGCGGCTCTTCCCATGCTGGTAGCGCAGATTCTAAGCCTGTTGTACAACATAGTGGACCGCATATACATCGCCCGCATACCTGATGTCGGAACTACTGCACTCGGTGCTGTGGGGCTCTGCTTTCCTATTATAATGCTGACAATCGCTTTCTCAAATCTCTTTGGCAGCGGCGGCGCTCCGCTTTTTTCAATAAAAAGAGGCATGAGTGATGACAGGGCCGCAAATACTATAATGAATACCAGCTTTACAATGGTCTGCACATTTGCAGTCATTTTTACAGCTTTGTGCATGATTTTTGCAAAGCCCCTTTTAATACTCTTTGGTGCATCTGAGAATGCACTTAAATATGCTCTCCCATACCTGCTGATTTATCTGCTTGGAACACTCCCATCCATGATTTCAACAGGCATGAATCCATTTATCAACGCTCAGGGCTACTCCACAACAGGCATGCTGTCCGTGGCAATCGGAGCCGTTGCCAATCTGGTTTTGGATCCACTTTTTATATTTGGATTTAATTTTGGCATCAAGGGAGCGGCTATTGCTACAGTCCTTTCACAGACTCTGTCTGCACTTTTTGTGCTTCACTTCCTTAGGAGAAATGCCGAGCTTAAGGTGCGTCTTTTGAATCCTTCTGAATTTAGTGAAAATACACGCTATGCAAAGGATATCATAAGCCTAGGCACCTCCGGCTGTGTCATGCAGCTCACCAACAGTCTGGTATCTATATGCTGCAACAATGTGCTTTCAGTGACCGGTGGCGATTTGTACATATCGGTAATGACCATCGTATCAAGCATCAGGCAGATGGTAGAGACTCCAATTTATGCTATCGTGGAGGGTTCGTCTCCTGTTTTAAGCTACAACTATGGCGCCAAAAGGCCTGCCCGGGTGAGAAAATCCATTTTCACTATGGGACTGCTCGTGCTTCTGTACACAGCTATCATGTGGAGCGTAATCATACTTGCTCCGCATGCCCTGATTGCAATTTTCAGCTCCGATGCCACACTCATGGATGATGCGGTAAAGGCTTTAAATATCTACTTTGCGGCATTCATATTTATGGATCTGCAGTACATCGGACAGACCACCTTCAAATCACTTAACAAAAAGAAGCGGGCTATATTTTTCTCCCTGCTTCGCAAGGTGTTCATCGTTGTACCGCTGACATATATTCTGCCATACTCCTTTGGCATGGGAACGGACGGTGTGTTTATGGCAGAGCCTGTATCAAACGTGATTGGCGGAAGCATCTGCTTTGTAACCATGCTTAGTACAGTACTGCCGGAGCTTCGCAAAATGGAGCAGTAATTACAGCATCTCATCAATACAGATGCCATAGCCTCCTGTCGGATCATCGACAAACACATGGGTGACTGCTCCTATTATTTTGCCATCCTGTATGATTGGGCTTCCGGATGTGCCCTGCACTATTCCACCGGAAAGCTCTATCAGCCTTTCGTCTGTCACCTTAAGCTCCATTCCCTTATTGGTATCTGTTGCCTTTTTGTCTATATTTGTTATTTCCAGATTATATTTTTCCAGTTTTCCCGATATTTCCGATATCATCTGTGCACTGCCTGTGTGTATCTCATCCTTGTCTGCAACCGGATAATACGTATCCTCTGCGGCATATTCCGACAATTCATCACTGTCAAGCTGTCCGTAAATTCCCAGATTACTATTGCAGTCAAGTGTGCCTATATGACTTTTTTTGCCAAAATACACCACTCCGCCTATCTCTCCCGGCGTGCCTGCCTTTCCCTTTTTGATTTTGGTAAGCTTCATGCTGTACAAATCACCGCTGTTTGCATACAAGAGATTGCCGCTTTGTGTTCCGTCTCCTATTCCATGTCCCAGCGCACCAAAACGACCGTCCTTTGTATAATAAGTGATAGTACCGATTCCCGCCAGATCATCCTTCACCCATATTCCCATGTAGTATCTGCCATCGTCCATCCTGACAGGCGCGATATCCGCTGACATTTCTTCACCGCCTCTAAGAAATTTGATGTTTACGGTACTTTTATCTTCATTACTTTCATCATACTGCTTCATGATATCATTCACAGCCTCAGAAAGCTCCTCCTTGTCTGCCACAGTGCGCCCATTGACAGACATGATATAATCACCGCACTTCACCTTTTTATCTGCCGGATTGACTTTTTTGCCATCCTCGTTCGTCACCTCTGTCGTATTCACTACAAGCACTCCCTCTGTCTGCTCATATATACCGGTCAGTCTGCCGCAGGCATATACACCCTCAACGCCTGTGCTATCACATATTTTTCCGGTCTCTTGATAATCACTGTCAGTAGCTCTGTCAGTTGATGCTGTATCTGCTGTCTGTCCTATGACTTGTCCTGTTCCACCATTTCCGTCATTTCCACCATTCTCGCCCGAATCAGCCGATACACTCGCCGTCTGTCCTGAAAGACCGGTCGCATATCTCCCATAGTCTCCCTTTGATTCGCTTAAAAAACTGCCTAAAACACTCTCATCAAATGCCTTATCTACCCTGCTGCACCACTTATCATCACTGCTTAGCGCAAACATAGCTATCACTGCTGCCGCCAGAGTGACACTCACAAATTTTCCAAAAAACTTCCGCATACTGTTACCTCCATTTTGGTTAGTATGCGCCTGTCATTTTTCTTTTATTCTTTTATTATCTTATTATCTCATTGTAACTATTCCAATCATTTTGAGAAAAAACGATATAGTTTGACAGCTTAGGTGTTTTCCTATATAATTTCGTTATATTTATATGTTTATTATAAATTTCATATATAATTTCCATATTGTCAGTTACAAATAAATACAGCAATTGCTTTACAATTCTTAAATCACCATTTAATAAAGGAGGGATTTCATGAATACATACCTGCTAATCACATCAATAGTCATCTTCCTATGTATCCTGCTAAACCGTGTCTCAAACCGCATAGGTATTCCGGCGCTCTTAGCCTTTATCGTGCTCGGCATGCTCTTTGGCTCTGACGGCATCATGAAGATAGATTTCGATAATTATGCGTTTGCCGAACAGATATGCTCTACCGCCCTTATTTTTATCATGTTCTACGGTGGCTTTGGCACCAACTGGCAGCGTGCAAAGGCTGTTGCCGTTAAGTCTGTGCTTTTGTCCACCATCGGTGTTATTATCACATGCTTTCTCACAGGGCTGTTCTGTCGCTTTGCCCTTAATATGAGCTGGGAAATAAGCTTTCTCCTCGGTGCGCTGATTTCATCAACTGATGCGGCGAGCGTTTTCTCCATACTGCGTTCGAAAAAGCTGAATCTGAAATACAATACTGCCTCTCTTCTTGAAGTGGAAAGCGGTAGTAATGACCCATGTGCCTATATGCTCACAGTTGCTTTTATAGCCGTATCCCAGGGTAGCGCAAGCGCGGGAAATATTGCCATACTCATAGTAAAGCAGCTTGCCTTCGGCATAATCTTCGGCATCCTGATTGCAAAGCTTTCCATCATGCTCCTTCGATATATATGCTTCAAAAGCGCAGGGTTTGATGCGATTTTCATGGTGGGAATTGCTCTGATATCGTATGCCCTGCCTGCTTACTTTGACGGAAACGGCTTCTTAAGTGCCTATATAGTCGGCATTATACTCGGTAACACAGAAATAGAAAATAAAAAGAATCTGGTGAATTTCTTTGATGGCATAACGGGACTCATGCAGATGCTTATTTTCTTTCTACTTGGTCTGCTTTCTTTCCCATCAAAGCTGCCACACGTCATAGTACCGGCACTTTTAATATTTATGTGGCTGACCTTTGTGGCAAGACCTCTTTCTGTCGCACTTGTGCTCACACCATTTCACAGCAAAATAAAACAGCAGCTGCTTGTCTCATGGTCCGGCTTAAGAGGAGCTGCATCCATAGTGTTTTCCATCATGGCATATACCGTCACCAATGATGACCTCGACACATTCCACATAATATTTATGATAGTACTTTTTTCAATACTGCTTCAAGGCTCAATGCTTCCATGGATATCACGAAAGCTTGACATGCTTGATAAAACAGCCGATGTAATGAAGACCTTCAATGATTACTCCGAGGAAGCAGACATCCAGTTCATACAGCTTACCATACCGGAAAATCATCTGTGGTGCGGCCACAAGCTAAAGGACCTGACGCTGCCTCCTGAGACACTGATTGTGCTTATACGAAGAGGTGAGCAGAATATAATACCGGACGGTGAAACAATAATTCTGCAAAATGATGTGCTCGTGCTTAGTGCCATCACACCTGATGAGGTGCATGGTATAAGGCTGGTGGAAAAAATAATAGAAAAAGACAGCAGATATAATAATAAACTGCTGTCTGAAATATCAAAAAAACACAATGAGATTATAATAATGATCCAAAGAAACGGGCAGGTAATCATCCCAAACGGAAACGTACGGCTGACCACCGGTGATATACTGGTAATCAACCGCGCCGTAAACTGATAATGTCAGATTTTTTTCTCCATGGCAAGTGCTTTCATCTCTCGTGCGCTCTCAATCACAGTATCCGTGATTTTTGCACCACCGAGCATTCTGGCAAGCTCAGCCACGCTGTCATTGTCAGTTAGTCTTCGAATCCTTGAAACCGTGGATTTGTTCTCAACTGCTTTTTCAATAAGGAAATGTGCATCTGCCATAGCTGCTATCTGTGGCAGATGTGTGATACATATAATCTGATGGTTACGGCCAAGCTCGTTCATCTTCTCAGAGACCATCTGAGCTGTACGTCCACTGATTCCAGAATCAATCTCATCGAAAATAAGCGACTCAATGTGGTCATTTTCTGCCATGATTGTCTTGATGCCAAGCATGATACGCGACAGCTCTCCTCCCGATGCTACCCTGCCGAGCGGCTTAAGCGGCTCTCCGGGGTTAGTTGATATGAGAAACTCCGGCGCATCGATGCCGTTTGCCGTATAGTCAGACAATCTGTCAAACTGCATATCAAACTGTACATCAAGGAAATTCAAATCATTAAGTGCTGATTTAATTTCTGACACAAGCTTTACAGCACTCCTTTGTCTGATTTCTGATACCTCATCCGATATCTGTGCCAGCTCCTTTTCCTTTTTCGCAAGCTGCTGCTCTAATTTCTGTAAATAAGAATCATAATCATTCAGGACACTGATACGCTCCCTCTTTTCATTGAGTGCTATCAGTATATCGTCAATCGAATTGCCGTATTTGCTTTTTAGATGATTTATCTCATCCAGACGCTTTTGTGTCTCATAGAAGGTCTCCTCGTCAAACTCAGCCTGTGATATATATCCTGATATCTCGTGATTAAAATCAGAAAGCAGACTGTCTATCTCTGACAGCTGACTCTCCAGAGCTTCCACATCCGAATCATAGCCTGATACCAGTGACAACTCTCTTACCGCCCTGCCAATAAGCTCTGAGGCACTCTCCATCTCGCCTCCTGTGGCAGAATATGCAGCATTTACGCCCTCCATGATTTTCTTTGAGTTTGAAAACTTCCTAAACTGCGCCTCAAGCTCCTCATCCTCCCCCGGCACAAGGGAAGCTTCTTCTATCTCCTTCACCTCGTACTCAAGGAATGACAGCTCACGGCTTCTTTCTTCATTGTCGATATTTGACTTTTCATACTCATCCTTAAGCGCCCTATATGCTTTGTATGTGACTGAAAGCTGCTGCTTTTTATCTCCAAGCGGCTGCTTTGCGTACTCATCAAGTATATCAAGGTGTTTTTTCTTTGATAAAAGTGACTGGTGCTCATGCTGACCATGGATATCTATGAGATATGAGGCTATTTCCTTCATTCGCGAAACAGACACGGCTTCACCGTTTACCCTGCCGACTGCGCGCGACTGTGTGATTTTACGGCTTAAAATCACGCATCCGTCCTCGACCTCCACATCAAGCTCCCTTAAAGCCTCTATAATCTTTGGGTCCTCAACTGAAAAAATAAGCTCTACAAAAGCAGGCTTTTCATTGTCTCTTAGCATCTCCTTTTGCACTTTTTCACCAAGCGCCAGATTGATAGAGCCTATGATGATTGATTTTCCGGCTCCGGTCTCTCCCGACAGTATATTTAGTCCGTCGGAAAACTCAACCTCACACTCATCTATGAGTGCCAGATTCTTTACATGTAGATTTTGTAACATATTTTCTCCTTCCTCTCCCAGGCATGACGATATATGTTATTTTCTGTTACAGTTCAGCTATAATCTGATATTCATGTAACATTATTCCACAATTCTGCGGATTTTTTTCATCACCGCATATGTATCATCAACAGTCCGGATTGCACACATGATTGTGTCATCTCCTGCAATCGAACCGACGATTTCTCTCATCTTCATGGCATCTATTGCAGCACAGACAGCGCTTGCCATTCCCGATACAGTCTTTATAACGAGGATATTCTGTGCCATATCCATTGACAAAAAGCCCTCTCTGAGTACTCTTTCGTATTTCTTTGAGAGATTCTCAGGTGCATCCGTTATCACGGCGTACTTCTGTCTGCCGCCTGCGGTAGGAATCTTTGTGAGCTTAAGCTCCCTGATATCCCTGGATACTGTGGCCTGAGTCACGCGAAAACCATCTTTTTCAAGAAGCGCAGACAGCTCATCCTGCGTCTCTACCTCATTCTTTTGGATTATCTCAATTATCTTGGATTGTCTGTTTGTTTTCATGTCCTGTCACCTCATAAATATTATTTGTAACTATTCATTATAACAATCCTTATCTGTGTTATGAATAATTTCCCATCTTTTTGCGGAGTATCTCCAAAAAGCTTCTCTGGTGAAGCTTGCAAATCTTTGTATGATTGGCTGCCTTTGAAATAACAAAACGGTCTCCCACAGCCAGCTCTGCTGTGGTGTCGCCATCATAGCTGACACACGCCAGCTCATCGTTTTGCTCCCTGCGGCTTAGAATCTCTATCTCTATCTCATCATCGCCTGAAAGCACAATGCTCTTTGACGTAAGATTGTGAGCATTATTCGGTGTGAGCAGTATCATATCGCCCTTCGGATCCACAATCGGACCTCCCGCCGACATACTGTAGCCTGTAGAGCCCGTTGGAGTCGCAACAATGATGCCGTCGGCATGGTAATTGTTTAAAAACTCACCGTTTACATACACATTGAGGCTTAATATCTGCAAATTGCCCTTTCTATGGATGACTATATCATTTAATGCAACTCTCGAGGTCTCACTGCCTCTTTTATGCCCTGTGAGCATAATACGATCCTCTGTCATGTATTTATCAGCCATGAGCGAATCAATAGCGTCAAATACCGTAGCTTCCTCCACCTCACACAGATAGCCGAGTGTGCCGAGATTCACTCCCATAAGCGGAATCTCAAGTGTCTCCACCCTTGTGGCTGCACGAATCAGTGTACCATCTCCGCCGAGCACAAGAATACACTGCGTGTCCTGTGGTATATCCTCCAGCTCAAACTCGTTATCGGATATAGCCTCGACATTGCTCATAAGACCCTTTGCCGTGCCGCCCTTTTGCTCTATGTATGCCACTATTTTATTTGTAAGTGCAAAATCCCTGTCCTTATAGGCATTTGCTATCACAACAAAATGTTTCATAGTCTATTTCCTGTCCAGCTCTCCATGCGCGGCCTCGACCACACTATGAATATCCACTGATTCCTCCTTTATAGGATCATCTGTCTTTTTGATATGTACGAGGTACTCTATATTGCCCTCCGGCCCCTTGATTGGTGAATACTCAAGGTCTAACACGCTAAATCCATTTGAAAGTGCAAAGGATATGATATTGTTCACTACCTCCTCATGCACGCTCTTGTCACGGACCACGCCCTTTTTACCTACCTTTTCCCTGCCTGCCTCAAACTGTGGCTTGATAAGACAAACCATCTCGCCACCGTCCTTTAACAGTGCTCTTGCAGGACCTAACACCTTGGTAAGTGATATGAATGACACATCAACCGATGCAAAATCCAGCGCATCATCTATGTCATTGGGCGTCACATATCTGATATTTGTCTTTTCCATGCACACCACGCGCTCATCCTGGCGTAGCTTCCATGCAAACTGGCCATATCCGACATCCACGGCATACACCTTTTTAGCACCATTTTGAAGCATACAGTCTGTAAAACCGCCTGTTGAAGCACCTATATCCATGCACACCTTGCCATCCATCGTGATATCAAAGTGCTTCATAGCCTTTTCAAGCTTTAGACCTCCACGGCTCACATACTGCAGTGTCTTTCCATGAATCTCAATATTGCAGTCATCAGGAAATGTGCTTCCCGCCTTATCCTCACGGTTGTTATTTACAAAAACATTGCCCTCCATAATCATGGTCTTTGCTTTTTCCCGTGATGGTGCAAGGCCTCTGTTTACAAGTAATACGTCTAATCTTTCTTTCATACTGTATGTTACCTCTATCTATAATGCTGCTATTATACGCTTAGCCACCGATTCGGCATCCACATGCAGCTCCTTTTTGAGCACCTCGACATTGCCATGCTCCACATAGCAGTCAGGAAGTGCAACTGTCAACACCTCTAGAGCTATATCGTTAGTCTTGACATACTCCGTCACATGCTCACCAAAACCGCCGCTTTGCACGTTTTCCTCCATGGTCACAAGCAGGCTGTGCTCAGCCGGCAGCTCCTTTATTGCTTCCTTGTCAAAAGGCATTGCAAAACGCGCATTGATAAGTGTAGCAGAGATTCCCTCTGCCTCAAGCAGCTTTACTACATCAACGGCAGTCTTTACCATACTGCCGAGTGCCATGATAGCCACCGTGCTTCCTTTTTTGATAAGCTCACTCTTTGCAAGCTCTACCTGCTGTCTGATTTCCTTGAGACCGTCATAGGCTGCACCCCTTGGATATCTGAGCGCAATCGGACCGTCATATGCCACTGCAAATTTCATCATATCGGACAGCTCCCACTTATTCTTCGGAGCCATGATTGTCATATTCGGGATGACCGACAGATATGATATGTCAAATATACCCTGATGTGTCTCTCCGTCGCTGCCTACAAGCCCTGCCCTGTCGATTGCAAAGATGACATGCAGATTCTGTATGCAAACATCGTGAAGTATCTGGTCAAACGCTCTTTGTAAAAATGACGAGTACACCGCAAAAACCGGGATAAGTCCTGACTTTGCAAGACCTGCCGCAAAGGTCGTGGCATGTGCCTCGGCTATTCCCACATCAAAAAACCTTTCCGGGAAATTGCGGTGAAATCTGCGAAGCCCTGTTCCCTCTGCCATGGCAGCCGTTATCGCAACCACCTTTGGATTTCTCTCACCCAGCTTCTTCATGACCGTTGAGAAAACATCTGTGTAATTGGCCTTCGTGCGCTTATTCTTTGGAAGCCCTGTCTCTATGACAAACGGCTCTGCACCGTGAAATCTGGAAGGATAACGCTCTGCCGGACCATAGCCTGCCCCCTTTTTCGTGAGCACATGCACCAGCACCGGGCCATCCACACGCTTTGCCTCATCAAACACACGGCACATTTCCTTTATATCACTGCCATCCACAGGTCCCAAGTAGATGATACCCATCTCCTCAAAGAACATTCCCGGAATAAAAAGCTGCTTTATGCTGCTCTTTGTATTCCTGATATGCTTTACCATACGCTCTCCGTAGATTGGTATATGGTTTAGGGAATTCATGACATTATTCTTTAAATCCCTGTATGCATCCGCTGTGCGAAAGCCTGAAAGATACTGGCTGATACCTCCGACATTCTCTGAAATCGACATATTGTTGTCGTTTAGCACTATAATGAAATTGCCCTTCACGCTTGAAGCATTGTTGAGTGCTTCATATGCCATGCCTCCGGTCAGCGCACCGTCTCCTATTACAGAAACCACATGATAGTCATCTCCGGTCACCTGTCTGGCTGTTGCAAGCCCAAGTCCCGCTGAGATTGATGTGGAGCTGTGTCCTGTATTAAAGCAGTCACAGTCGCTCTCATCCGCCTTCGGGAAGCCGCTCATGCCGCCATACTGTCTGAGCGATGAAAATCCATCCTTTCTGCCTGTGAGTATCTTGTGTGTGTACGACTGATGCCCTACATCCCACACTATCTTATCCTTCGGCAGATCAAAGCACAGATGTAGCGCCATGGTAAGCTCCACTACTCCGAGGTTTGATGCCAGATGACCTCCTGTCACCGATATGCTCTCTATAAGAAACTGCCTGATTTCATCCTTTAACAGCTCAAGCTCCTCAGGTGTCAGTTTTTTTATATCATTTTCCTTTTGTATCTTTTCTAAAACCATCCTATTTCTCCCGATGGATCAGATATTCAAATAACTCCTTAAGAAATGCATCGTCGTATCCCAAATCATCAAGCAGCTTTTCTGCCTCCTTAGAGATGCGTTCCACATCAGAAACTGCCTTATCCAATCCCTCAAATGTGACATATGTCGCTTTATTATTTTTCTCGTCACTGCCTACCGGCTTTCCAAGCACCTCAAGTGAGCTTGTGACATCGAGCACATCATCCTGTATCTGAAACGCAAGCCCCAGCTTTGCCGCTATCTGCTCCACGCGTGATATCTCATCAGACGATGCTCCCGCAAGGATTGCTCCTATCATCATCGAGCTCTCTATAAGTGCACCGGTTTTAAGCCTGTAGATAAAGTCAAGCTTTTCCCTTGTGATAGGACAGTCATCGGATTTCTCACTTTCCACATCAACCACCTGTCCTCCGACCATGCCATACACGCCTGCCTTTTTTGCAAGTACTACAAATGCCCTTGCCACGCGCGCATCAGCCACTTCCATGCCAAATGCCTTTGAGGCGGTCTCATATGCCAGATTTAAAAGTGCATCACCTGCAAGAATACCCATAGCCTCACCGTACACAGCATGTGTGGTCTTCTTTCCACGCCTGTACTCATCATTGTCCATGGCAGGCAGGTCATCATGCACCAGCGAGTAGGTATGTATCATCTCAATCGCAGCCATAAATGGCTCAATCACTGCACTGCTTCCGCCAAACATATGGTATGTCTCCTCCATGAGCATAGGACGAAGCCTTTTTCCACCGGCTCTCACACTATAGTTCATGGCCTCAAATATAATACGCTGCTGTCCCTCCTCAGCAGGAAGAAACTTCTCAAGCACGCCGTTAATATGCTCTGCCTTTTTCTGCAGCTCTTCCATGAATTGAGACTTATTTAAATTACCGTTTAAGCTCATCAGAATTCCTCCAGTTGTCCGTCGCTGTTTAGCACAAGCATGGCCTTTTCCATGCCCTGCACCATATCATTGGCACTTTTTACTTCATCAATCCCCTTCTTGTAGAGCTCAAAGGCCTCATCCAGGGATACATCCGCATCCTCCATCCTCGCCACTATCTGCTCCAGGTGTGCAAAGCGCTCCTCCAGTGTCAGTGTTTTTTCATTTTCTTTGCTCATCTTTAATAACCTCCGAAACTACGGCCTTTGCATGACCGTCTATCAGATATATATCTATGTCATCGCCTGCATTGATATCGGATACACTGTGCAGTGCACCTTTCTTCTCCACCTCAACATATGCATAGCCCTGTGCCAGCTTTTTGGCCGGTGAATATGCATCCAGTGTACCTGAAAGCAGTGCCAGACGCTGTCTGCAGTCCGAAAGCCTCTGCTTCATAATCCTTTCAAGTGCATCCTCGATATCTGCCAGACGCCTTTTATTCTCATTTAGTTTATTCTGTGGACTAAGGAAATTAAGCCTTGTTTTAATATGTGACAGCTTTTCCTTAAAAAAATCAATCCGGCCTGTCAGATTTCTGTCCATCCTGCGGCGCAGATTGTCAAGACGCTCTAATGTCTGCCTGTAGTCACTGACTGCAAGCTCTGCAGCCGCTGAAGGTGTGGGAGCTCTCCTGTCTGCCACAAAATCCGCTATTGTCCAGTCTGTCTCATGACCTACTGCCGAGATGATTGGCGTGCGACAGTCAAATATGGCTCTCGCCACAGCCTCCTCGTTAAAGGCCCACAAATCCTCTATGGAGCCTCCTCCTCTGCCGACTATTATCACATCAAGCTTCATCGCATCCAATGTCTGTATGCCCTTCACTATGCTATCAGCCGCACCCTCGCCCTGCACAAGTGCCGGGTAAAGTATGACCTGTACATATGGATTTCTGCGCGATGATACATTCCTTATATCCTGCACAGCCGCGCCTGTCGGTGCTGTAACCACACCGATACGGCTTGCATACTGCGGAATGGGCTGCTTGTACTCTGCGGCAAACATGCCCATCTCCTCAAGCTCACGCTTTAGCTGCTCGAATTTGAGATACAGATTGCCCTCTCCGTCAAGCTCTATCTTTTTGGCATAAAGCTGGTATGCACCTGTCTTCTCATACACCTCAACAGAGCCTGTCACAATAACCTGGTCTCCTTCCTTCATACGAAAGGAAAGTCCTGCTGCCCTGCTGCCGGCAAACATGATAGCGTTCATGGCCGCTCCCGCGTCCTTTATTGTGAAATAAATATGACCGCTCGTGTGATACTTGCAGTTGCTCACCTCTCCCTTTATACTCACCTGTCTGAGCATAAAATCCTGAGCGAACATATTTTTAATATAGCTATTTACTTGTGCTACCGAATATATATTTTTCTTTGTCATATTAATGCTCTGTATCGCTGTTAGCTTAAGCTATGCAAACTTTGCAAGCACTCCGTTCACAAATGCACCTGACTCATCTGCGCCATACTTCTTTGCAAGCTCAACAGCCTCATTTATTGAAACCTTTGTAGGAATATCATCCTCAAACTTTATCTCATAAACGGCCAATCTGATGATTGCCAGATCGACCTTTGCCATACGATTGGTCTTCCAGCCTGTAGACTTCTCATCGATGAGTGCATCAAGCTCAGCCATGTGCTCAATAATCGCACTGCACTTTTCATCAATATACTGCTTTTCCTCGTCTGTAGGATTTGTAAGCTCATCATTTAAAAGCTCCATCTGCTCTGCAAGCTCAGACTTGTCATGAAACTCAACCCTGAAAAGCATCTTAAAAACGTTTTCTCTTATTTTGCTTCTTGTCATTTAAATTCCTCTCGTGAATAGTATTTTATATAAATTAAGGATGTCTGTACGACATCCTTAATTATACTACATTTGTGCTCATTTAAAAAGAACTATTTAATTCTCTCCCATATCAACACTTGCTATACGAACATTGATAGTAGCCACAGAAAGCCCTGTCATTGTCTCAATTGCAGACTTAACCTTCTCCTGTACCTTTGTAGAAACCTCAGGGATGCTGTATCCATAAGCAATATTGAGTGCAACATCAACTACTACCTCATTGTCTGCTATCTCAATCTGAATTCCCTTTGAGAGATTCTTCATACCGAGCCTGCTGACAATCTCGTTTGTGATATTGCCTGCCATGGAGCTTACTCCCTCAACCTCAGTGGCAGCAAGACCTGCTATGATAGCTACAACCTCATCCGCTACCTTGATCTCGCCAGACTCATCTGATTTGATATTTATTGTGTTTCTATTTTCTGCCATGTCCATGTTCCTCCTTAACCGGCTATACGGTCTGTCCCTTTGCCACGTAAACCTGGAATGAGTCATTACCCGTAAGTGATCTATTGCTTGATACGCGAACATTCTTGTCTGTGATCACGTACTCCAGATTGGCGCCATCCTCAATCACCGTATCCTGTAACAGGATGCAGTTCTTGACCTTTGCATTCTTTCCTATCTTGACGCCTCTTGATAGGACGCTGTTTTCCACGGTTCCCTCGATGACACAGCCATCGGCAACCATGACATTCTTGGCCTTTGAGCCATTTATGTATCTTGTAGGGTTATCATCCCTGATCTTTGTATAGATAGAGTTGCCACTCTTAAACAGTGCTGCCCTGTTATCCTCATCAAGGAGCTTCATATTCTCCTCGAAATAGCTCTTCATATCTGTAATCTGTGAAGCATAGCCTGTGTACTCATATGCCTGGATATTGAGTGAATCAGTGTTTGCAGCCATCAGATCTCTTGTGAAATAAGAATATCCATGCACAAAAGCATCATCGATTATTCTCATGAGCTTTTCCTTTTCCATGATATAGATATTCATGCCAAAGTTTACCTTGCCCATATCCCTGGCATTGATATATATCTTTTTAATGCGTCCGTCATCTATATCAAATGTATAGTACAGCTCATCATTGTTGCCGTTTGGTCTTAGGAATACCTTTGGTACCTCCTGCTTGCGGTACATTGCAGTGATATCAGCTCCTGTGCTCTTGTGTGCCTCAATCAGCTCCCTGAAATCAAAGTTGAATACGTAGTTGGCATCAGCCATGATAACGTACTTCTGTGTGCACTTTCTCAGATAGCCCTTAAGACTTTCAATTGCCTCAACACGGCCTTCATATACCTTAATCTGCTTCTGCGCATACGGCGGAACTATATTGATACCACCATTTTTTCTTGCGAGATCAAACTCCTGGCCTGAGCCGAGGTGATCCATCAGAGAGTGATAATTCTTCTTAACTATGAGAGATATATTGTCGATTCCGCTATGCACCATGCTTGAAATCAGGAAATCACAGAGTCTGTAACGACCTGCAAACGGAATGGAAGCCATAAGTCTCTCGGATACCATCTCAGGAATGAGGGCATCGTAGCTGTTTGCAAAAATAACGGCCAAAGCCTCTTCGTTGTTCATGTTTAGCATTGTTCCTGGCCCTCCTCAACATCATTATATACCATAGCCTTCGGTCCTATAACCGCTCTGTCGCCAATTGTAACTCCCGGTGCAATTGTGGCAACATCACCTGTTATATCCTCCTGTGGCTTTTCTCCAATAACTGCATCGCAGCCTACTGTTACACCCTCTGCAACTATACAGTGTGTGACCTTAGCGCCTCTTTTTATCACAGTATCGCCCATGACAACCGCATCCTCTACCACTGCGCCCTCTTCTACGACGACACCGCCAAAAAGAATCGAATGCTTTACTGTACCCTTCACTACACAGCCATCGGTAATCATAGAGTCTGTAACCTCTGCATTGTTGCCGATGAAATGTCCTGTATGACCGCTGTTACGGCTGTATATCTTCCAGTTCTCATCGAACAGGTTGATACCGCTGTGCTCCGGGTCAAGCACCTCCATATTGGCTTCCCACAGAGCCGGTATTGTTCCTACATCCTTCCAGTATCCATTGAAGTGGTATGCATACATCCTGCGGCCATCTCTCAAAAGGTTTGGAATGATATTGTTACCAAAATCGTTCTCTGAATCCGGATCATTTTCGTCCTCGATAAGATACTTCTTAAGTATATCCCAATTGAAGATATAAATACCCATAGATGCAAGATTGGACTTAGGATTCTTTGGTTTTTCCTGGAACTCTGTGATCTTGTCGTTATCGTCCGCTACCATGAGACCGAAACGCGATGCATCCTCCCACGGAACCTCCATAACCGCTACAGAAAACTCCGCATTTTTTTCCTTATGGAACTTAAGGAAATCGCTGTAATCCTGCTTACAAATCTGATCTCCGGAAAGTATGATAACATACTCAGGATCATATCTCTCGATAAATGCTATATTCTGATAAATCGCATTGGCTGTGCCCTTGTACCAGTCAGAGCCTGAAGCCTTCTGATACGGTGGCAGCACATGCACTCCTCCATATAATCTGTCAAGATCCCATGGCTGTCCATTTCCTATGTACTCATTCAAAACAAACGGCTGGTACTGTGTCAGTATACCAACTGTATCTATGCCTGAATTAACACAGTTAGAAAGTGGAAAATCAATAATTCTGTATTTGCCTCCAAACGGAACTGCCGGCTTTGCAAGTTTCTGTGTCAGTGCATAAAGTCTTGAGCCCTGACCACCGGCAAGAAGCATCGCAACTAGCTCTTTTGCCATATTAAAATCCCCCTTGTTAAATTTTATTAAATTTTGTTAGCTTTTGCAATTATTTTGGTTTTTTATAATGGTTTATAGTTATATTTTACCACACTTTGGCATTTATGCAATTCAAAATTAACTAAAAATAACTATAATTTTTGTCATTATTTTCCAATTATCTCGCGATTGTTTATGAACTCGTACGGTACCTCCTGGTACACATAGTAGTTAAGCCAGTTGGAGTAAAGTATATTGCCGTGTGACCTCCACTGTAAAAGCGGCTTTTGTGTATCATCATTATCCGGATAGTAGTTCACAGGCATATCTATATCAAGCCCCTTATTCTTATCCCTCTCGTACTCATTGTGAAGAGTATATCTGTCATACTCAGGATGTCCCATCACAAAAATCTTTTTACCGTCCTGATCCATAAGAAGGAATACTCCTGCCTCATCCGACTCTGCAAGTATGGTAAGCTCAGGATGCTTTAATATATCCTCCTTTAACACCTCGGTATGCCTTGAATGCGGTGCGTAAAATACATCATCAAAGCCTCTGACAAGCGGGATTTTTCTGTTCTTTACGCGATGCGCATATACACCGAACTTCTTCTTTGGAAGCACACGCTTTGGTATGCCGTAATGATAATACAACCCGGCCTGCGCACCCCAGCACAGATGAAGTGTAGAGAAAGCATGTGTCTTGCTCCACTCCATTATCCTGCATATCTCGTCCCAGTAGTCTACCTCCTCGTATTCCATGAGCTCAACCGGTGCTCCTGTAATTATCATGCCGTCAAAATATCTGTCCTTTATATCCTCAAAGGTCTCGTAAAACTTGTTCAGATGGCTGAGTGATGTGTGTGTAGCCTCGTGAGTCGAAGTAGCTACAAAAGTCACATTGACCTGTATAGGAGTATTTGACAATGAGCGCAGTATCTGAAGCTCAGTATCCTCCTTAAGCGGCATGAGATTTACAATCGCAATCTCGAGCTGTCTGATGTTCTGATGTGATGCCCTGTTTTCATCCATCACAAATATATTTTCTCTCTCAAGTATTTCCTTTACAGGTAAATCATTTTGTGTCTTTATAGGCATTTTATAACCTCTTTTCTAACGCCCAAACATCTCTATAAATGTATCCTCCGAGATGATAGGTATTCCTAATTCTTTTGCTTTTTTGTTTTTTGATGAAGTAGATTCTGTGTCGTTGTTGACCAGATAGTCTGTCTTTTTTGACACACTTCCCGTCACCTTGCCGCCCTGTGACTCCACATAGGCCTTAAACTCGCTTCTGTTTGCAAAATCATGCACATCGCCTGTGATGACAAAGGTCTTGCCGTTTAAGCTGCCCTCTGACATATCCTTTATAGCCACCTGCTCTATGTCAAGTTCCTTAATCAATGCTTCAAACATTGCGCTGTTTTTAGGATTTGCATACCATTCAAGTATGGAGCCTGACTTTTCCTGACCTATGCCGTCTATGTCCACAAAGGCATTGGCATTTCTCATCCTGTCCGCAAAGGCATCAAAGCCTATTGCATTGACAATCTTCTTGCCGGCATCGGTGCCTATAAGAGGTATGCAGAGTGCAAATATCAGATTGACCGGGTGTACATGTCTGCTTTTTTCGATGGCAGCCTGCATATTCATGCACGACTTCTCGCCAAAGCCTTCCATGCTGCTTATCTCATCAAAGTGCTCGGGCAGATGATATATATCTGGGAACTGTTTTATGAAGCCCTCATTTATAAATTTTAACATTGTCTGTACCGAAAGTCCATCTATATCCATTCCGCTTTTGCTTACAAATCTTGAAAATTTTTTCACATTCTTTGCTGTACAGTCCGGGTTGGTGCAGTGCAATGTCCTTACACCGCTGTTTTTACTGACAAATATGCGTGTCGGATGATGGCATACCGGGCATTCCTTCGGTATCTCAACGGCTCCCACGGCATCCTTTACAGCTATGCATTTTGGAATAATTTTATTGGCTTTTATGACAGAGAGCGTACACTCCTTTCCCACTCCAAGCCTTTCTATCTCAGTCAGATTGCAAAGCGAGGCTCTCGAAACCGTCGTTCCCTCTATCTGCACCGGCTCAAAAACTGCCACCGGCGATATCGTCGAAACCGCACACGACCACTCAATATAGCGAAGCCTCGTATCTACAGCCTCATCCTGCCACTTGAAGGCAAAGCCTGCTCTCGTCGCATGATGTCCCGTGATGCTTCCACCTGAAGCGTAGGCTGTATCATCATAGCAAATGACAAGCCCGTCCACAGGCACATCCATCTTTCCGCTCTCGACATCCCTTGTCCAACGCTCTATAGCCTCCTCAAGACCTGCCGCATCAGTTGCCTCCCTTTTGACAACATTGAATTTCATATCACAAAGATAGCTCATTCTATCGCCCCATGATACGATATCATCATCTATATGCACAAGTGTAAATGCATAAAACACTACATGTCTGCGCTTCACCTCTTCCACATCATCGAGATTTAATGTACCGGAGGCAAGGTTTCTTGGATTGGCATATTTCTCATCATCGTCCTCGATTGTATCATTTAAGAGCTTGAAATCCGTGTAGGAAATTGTCGCTTC
Source organism: Agathobacter sp. (assembly GCF_977054825.1). Classification (NCBI taxonomy): domain Bacteria; kingdom Bacillati; phylum Bacillota; class Clostridia; order Lachnospirales; family Lachnospiraceae; genus Agathobacter; species Agathobacter sp. The sequence continues at coordinate 103,974 of NZ_CDRTEH010000005.1, read as the reverse complement.
TCCTCTTACAACCATATGCCCCTTGTATGGTATTTTCTTCGGAAAACCACTTATGGCATCCTGCAAAAAGGTGATATTGCTTCCTACAGTTCCATTTCCTCTTGTCAATATTTTCACAAGCCTGCCACCGTCATATGTGAGCACGAGTGTCAGACCGTCAAGCTTCCACGAAAGCCAGATTGGCATATCGCCTGCCCATTTCTTAAGCTCCTCAACACTCTTTGTCTTAGCAAGTGAAAGCGCCGGATACTCATGCGGCTCACGATTTCCAGCCTCTGCCTCATAGCCTGCATTCTGTGTCGGGCTGTCCGGACGGATATATCCTGTCTCCTTTTCAAGCTGTGTAAGCTCATCAAACATTGCATCCCACTCGTAGTTTGGCATGATTTCATCCGCACCGTTGTAGTAGGCCTTGGATGCGCGGTTAAGACTTTCAACAAGCTCATCTATCTTATCTTTTATATTGTTATTTTCCATGCTGTAATAATCCCCTGTCTGCTTTACTTTGCTCTTCTATCCGGATATTTCTTATCAGAATGCTTCTTATTCGCATCAGGCATAACCGGCTGATTCGATGAATCCGCAATAAGTCTTTTTAACCCCTTATATTCAAGTGGTGTTACTTCCCTGTACTTTCCTCTTGGCAGGTCGCCGAGCTCAATATTCATGATTCTCACTCTTTCGAGCTTGACCACACGGTAGCCAAAGTATTCACACATTCGTCTTATCTGCCTGTTGTAGCCCTGTGTCAAAATAATCTTAAACTGCTTTGAAGACAGCTTTTTCACATGGCACTTTCTGGTTGTCACACCAAGCTCTACAAGCGGTACGCCTCCTGCGAGTCCTCTGATGAAGCTGTCAGATATTGTTTTGTTTACCGTGACGATATACTCCTTCTCGTGTCTGTTGCCGGAGCGCATCATCTTGTTTACTATCTCTCCGTTGTTTGTCAGAAGTAAAAGTCCCTCCGAATCCTTATCCAGCCTGCCAATAGGATAAATACGCTTTGGGTAATTAAGATAATCTATCACGTTGTTTTTTTCTCTTTTTTCCGCTGTACAGACTATGCCGGCCGGTTTATTCAAGGCAATCAGTATCATCTCTTCTTCCTTTGATACTACCTGTCCATTATATGTGACAGTCTGTCCATTTAGAACTCTGTCGCCTGTCTTTGCTGTCACGCCGTCTATTTCTACTTTACCTGCCTCTATCTGCCTGTCTGCCTCACGCCTTGAGCACACACCTGCCTCACTGAGGAATTTATTTATTCTTACACCATTTTCTTCCATACCATATCCTCTTTTTAGATTTCTTTATCCGATATGCATAAACCAGGCAGCCATATGCCATGTAGATTAAAACACGGAGACCTGTAAGCCTCCGTGTTGCTTTTATGATTTTATGCACATCTGTTACTTTGTATTGCTTTTACTGTCCTACTGTCTGGAGATTTTCCGTCTTGATATATGCTCTGCCATTTGTTCCGGCACTGTATGCTACTATAGTCCAGTCTCCCTCTGTGCCGTATGCTGTAAGTGTTACCTGCTCCTTTAAGAGACCAAGCTCCTTGGCATCTGTGCTTGCACCATCACGCACCTTTACAACATCCTTTGTCACCACCTGATACTCAGCCGGTGCCTGTGGCTGCTCTGCCGGCTGCTGATTTGCAGCATTTTGATCTGTGGTCTGTCCGGCATTTGCATCTGTAGTCTGCTGGTCTGCATTCTGTCCTGCGTTTGCATCCGTAGTCTGCTGGTCTGCATTCTGTCCGGCATTTGCATCCGTAGTCTGCTGATCACCGCTTTCTGATGCATCTTCGGCCTGCTGCGTATCAGCCTCTGTGGTCTGTGTATCTGTATCAGACTTCTTTAAATTGGCAATGCCTGACGATGTATACCACTGCTTTATGGCACCTGTGAGTGTTGTCTCAAGCATATTCTTTAGGTTGGCGTCAGAACTGACCGCCTGCTCATATGCCTTCTGCACATCCTCATGCAGGTCTGCAAACTCAGATGAAGCAGTATACTTAGAAATAAGCTCCATAATATCGTCATCGAGTGCATTCTCACAGTATGTTCTGTTGAAATTGCTGTATACATTGTTTATGAAGAGCTTTCCGTCCTTGCCTGTCTCTATATAAAAGAAGTCAAGTGTAGGCGCCTGTGTATCAACTCCTGTAAACTTTATGCTGTTTTTGACAGACACAAAGTATGAGCCCTTCTTTAATCCATTCTTTGTATAAGGTGTGATATCATTAACTGATTCATAATACTGGCTGACTACACCGATATAGCTCTTCTCGTTGTCGCTCATAGGTGTCGCAAGCTTATCAAGTGTATCGAGATCATCGCCTACGTATGCCTTGTAGTAATCAGCAAGCAGAGTGCTGATATCATCCTTTGCGTCATTTGTATAATCCTTCTCAAACTCAAAGTCCTTTACCGAAATCTCTTCCTGGGAGCCTGACTCTGTATCAGAGTGTCTGTCATTATGTCCTCCCGCAACAACCACTATAAGTATCAGTATAAGCCCTATAAGTATTGCTGCTACTCCAACGTATTTTTTATTTTCTGTGCAAAACTGCTTTATATTATCCAATGTTTCCTTGTTAAAAAAGTCCTTCATGTGATTCCTCCATTAACCCAACATATTAAAATCAAAGTATGTGACCGACGCGAATCGAACGCGCACTCGCCGGAGTCGGAGTCCGGAATTTTATCCATTAAACTACGGTCACAAAAAAGTTACCAACTATTTATATCACATCTTTTACTTTTTTTCAATGTTACTTTTTACTTATTAAAGCCTTTTAGTTTTTATTACAGCTTATTTTCCATAAATGTCCTTTTCCTTATTATAACTTTTTATGCATGTTACTATAATTGATAAAAATTTGACAATATATTTCATTTATCTTATTATTTAACTATTCGGGCAATATATATATTGGAAATTTTTCCCAATATGCCATTATAATATACCATTATAATTAATAAAATTACTATTTACATAAGGAGCAGTATTATGAGTTTCACATTTTTAAACCAGCTTCCAACTCCTGCACAGATTAAGGAAGAATATCCTCTGTCAAAGGAGCTTACCGAGCTCAAAGCCAAGCGTGATGCAATGATTTCAGATGTCATTTGCGGAAAGGATGACAGATTTCTTGTCATTATCGGACCATGTTCAGCCGACAACGAGGATTCCGTCTGTGACTATGTCAGCCGCCTTACAAAGATTCAGGAGGATGTAAAGGACCGCGTAATCATCATCCCACGTGTATATACAAATAAGCCAAGAACAACCGGCGAGGGCTACAAGGGAATTGCCTCACAGCCTGATCCGGAGAAGGCTCCCGACATGGTTGAGGGTCTCATTGCCATGAGAAAGATGCACATCCGTGCTATCGCAGAGAGCGGACTCACCTGTGCAGATGAGATGCTTTACCCTGAGAACTGGGGCTATGTTGAGGATCTCCTCTCATATGTCGCAATCGGTGCCCGTTCTGTTGAGGATCAGCAGCATCGTCTCACCGTCAGCGGCTTTGATGTGGCAAGCGGCATGAAGAACCCTACAAGTGGTGATTTTTCTGTCATGCTCAATTCTGTTTACGCAGCACAGCACCCACATCATTTCGTTTACAGAGGCTATGAGGTTGAGACATCAGGAAATCCTCTCACACACGTTGTTTTAAGAGGTGCAGTCAGCAAGCATGGCAACACTACAACAAACTACCATTACGAGGACTTAATCCGTCTGCACGAAATGTACAACAAGATGGATCTTGTCAACCAGGCTTGTATCATCGATACCAACCATTCCAACTCCGGAAAACAGTTCAAGGAGCAGATTCGTATCGCCAAAGAAGTCATGCACAACAGACAGCTTTCTTCTGATATCAAATCACTGGTCAAAGGTCTCATGATTGAGAGCTATATTGAGGAAGGCAGCCAGAAAATCGGCGAGCACGTCTACGGAAAATCCATCACCGATCCATGTCTTGGATGGGAGGATTCAAAGAAGCTTATCTACGATATTGCAGAAATGAATTCTTAAGCCGCGGATTATAAGCACATTATTTTGCAAAACACAAGCCACAGGAATAAATATCCTGTGGCTTGAATTATTTGTCTATTTATTTAATCATATTACTATAGGCAAGAACTGCACTGACTGTTTTGGAATCCTGGATTTTCCCTGCATAAATCATGTCGCACAGCTCCTTTAGGGTGTATATTTCTACATCGATTGACTCGGCATCATCGAGGTGCTGTTTGCCCTTTTTCAGGTTTTTGGCAAGATAGACATCTACTTCCTCATTGCAAAACGCTACTGTTGTGCGAAGTGAAAGTAAAAACGAGATATCATCAGAACTGTAGCCTGTCTCCTCCTTCAGCTCTCTTTCTGCACACAGCCTTGTGTCTTCTCCCACAAAATCCCTGCAGCCGGCCGGAATCTCTATTGTCTCTCTCTCGAGGGCATTTCTGTACTGGCGTACCATGACTATCCTGCCGTCATCGAGTACCGGAAGCACTGCCGCAGCTCCCTTTCTGTGTGAGACAAAATCCCACTCCTCTGTCTTGCCATTTGCAAATTGCATTGTATCCTTGTATATATCGAGTATTGAGCCCTTATATACAAGCTCTCTTTTTTGCCGTTTCATTTCATCAATCATTTTCCTGTTTACCTTCTAAATAATTAAAATTCAGAGCCGCTGTTTTGATTAGAAATCAACCTCTGTGTCATAATAGCAGCACTTGAGAAGCTTCTCCATCTCCTCCTGGCTTGGCTGGCGTGGATTTGAGCCTGTACAAGCATCAAGGATAGCATTTGCTGCAATCTCAGGAAGTCTCTCAAGGAATACCTCCTCCGGTACAAAGCCCTGCTCTGTCGGATAACTGTCTGCTCCGTAATTCTTGATGCAGTGTGGTATATTCAGGTCATCATTCATGCCGCGTAAGTATTTGATAAGAAGCTCAACCTTCTCGTCAAGTGTCTCTCCACCCAGCTTCATGAAATCAGCTATTGCTCCGTAGCGCTCCTTTGCTGTCTCATCCTTTGCATTGAAAGCAATAACCTTTGGCAGATACATTGCATTGGCTGCTCCGTGAATGATATGTGCGCCGTAATCTGCAAACGCTGCGCCTGTCTTATGTGCCATGGAATGAACTATTCCAAGGAGTGCATTGGAGAATGCCATTCCTGCCAGACACTGTGCATTGTGCATTGCATCTCTCTTTGCCATATCGCCATTGTATGAATCAATCAGGTCATGCTGTATCATCTCTATTGCATGAAGTGCAAGCGGATCTGTAAAATCGCTGTTGGCTGTGGATACATATGCCTCGATAGCATGTGTCATAGCATCCATTCCGGTGTGTGCAACAAGCTTCTGTGGCATTGTCTCTGCAAGCTCAGGATCTACGATTGCAACGTCAGGTGTAATCTCAAAGTCTGCGATTGGATACTTGATACCCTTCTCATAATCTGTGATGATTGAGAAAGCAGTAACCTCTGTTGCTGTACCCGATGTAGATGAAATAGCACAGAAATGTGCTTTCTTTCTAAGCTTTGGAATACCAAATACCTTGCACATGTCCTCAAATGTGATATCCGGATACTCGTACTTAATCCACATAGCCTTAGCTGCATCTATAGGTGAGCCTCCACCGATAGCTACAATCCAGTCCGGCTCAAACTCTTCCATGGCAGCAGCACCCTTCATGACTGTCTCAACTGACGGATCAGGCTCGATTCCCTCAAAAAGCCTTACCTCCATGCCGGCTTCCTTCAAATAAGCCTCGGCCTTGTCTAAAAAGCCAAATCTCTTCATTGAGCCTCCGCCCACACAGATAATAGCTTTCTTTCCCTCAAAGCTCTTTAATGCCTCAAGTGCACCCTTTCCATGATATAAATCTCTTGGTAATGTAAATCTCTGCATTGTAAAACCCTCCATATGATATTTTATTATATAGTTTCTCCCTTGTAATATTTATAAATATCGCAGCCATCAACACTGAATAGTTACTAAATATTACATTTATTATTTTATAACATTTTACCAATTTTGTCACGTACTATTATCACTTTTTGTGAATATAGCAAAAAGAAAAGGCTTCATACGAAGCCTTTTCAAATGTACATGTTATTATGTCAAACCGACAATACACTAATGCTCTACTTTGCGTAATCCACTATACGTGACTCACGTATTACATTAACCTTTATCTGACCCGGATACTCTAACTCAGACTCAATCTGCTTAGATATATCTCTGGCCATGATAACCATGTCGGCATCGCTGACCTGCTCAGGAACTACCATAATACGAATCTCTCTACCTGCCTGAATAGCAAAAGATTTCTCTACCCCTTTATAACCATTTGTAATGTCTTCTAACTGCTGAAGACGATTTGAATATGTCTCCAAAGTCTCTCTTCTTGCACCCGGACGTGCCGCACTGATTGTATCAGCAGCCTGCACAAGGCATGCAATAAGTGACTCCGGTTCAACATCACCGTGATGTGATTCTACTGCATTAATCACAAGTGGTGACTCCTTGTATTTCTTACATAATTCGGCACCGAGCTGGATGTGTGAACCCTCCATCTCGTGATCTACTGCCTTACCTATATCATGTAATAAGCCTGCACGCTTTGCCATTCTGACATCCTCGCCGATTTCAGCAGCCAGTAAGCCGGTAAGCTGTGCAACCTCGATAGAATGCTTTAACGCATTCTGACCGTAGCTTGTTCTAAACTTCATCTTTCCAAGAAGACGCACAAGCTCTGGGTGAATACCGTGTATGCCCACCTCAAGTGTGGCAGCCTCACCCTCTTCACGAATCATATTGTCGACTTCTTTTTGAGCCTTCTCTACCATCTCCTCTATGCGGGCCGGATGGATTCTTCCGTCAACAATAAGCTTCTCAAGAGCTATTCTTGCAACTTCTCTTCTGATTGGATCAAAGCTTGACAAAATGACTGCCTCAGGTGTGTCATCTATAATCAGATCTACTCCTGTCATAGTCTCGAGAGTACGGATATTACGTCCCTCTCTTCCTATGATACGTCCCTTCATCTCATCATTTGGAAGTGATACTACTGAAATAGTAGTCTCAGATACATGGTCTGCTGCACATTTCTGAATAGCTGTAACCACGTAATCCTTAGCCTTACGGTTTGCCTCTTCCTTTGCTTTGTTTTCCATTTCCTTAATCATTTTTGCAGTATCAAGTTTTACATCTTCTTCAATGGTCTTTAAGAGATATTCTTTAGCTTGCTCGGAGGTTAATCCAGAGATTCTTTCAAGTTCCTGTAAACGCTGCTCGTTAAGCTTTGATATTTCAATCTTCTGCTTCTTGAGTTCCTCTTCCTTAACTGCAAATCCGGCTTCACGCTTCTCGATAGCTTCGAGCTTCTTGTCGACATTCTCTTCCTTCTGAACGATACGACGCTCATTACGGGAAATCTCGTTTCTACGCTCTTTGATTTCCTTATCCAGATCATTCTTAGCCTTAATCGACTCTTCCTTGATCTCAAGCATAGACTCGCGCTTCTTTTCCTCCGCAGTCTTTACAGCCTCATCAATGATTCCTCTTGCCTTCTCCTCAGCATTTCCTATCTTGGAATTAGCAGATTTCTTCTGGTATGAAGCGGCTGCAAACCATACAACCAATGCAGTAATAACAATAGAAACTACAGCAGTAATGATATACGGTAGCATTACAGGAGCACCTCCTTTATTAAATTTTCATTGTATTTCACAAATTACAACAATTAAATTCTATACTTTTTGGTGCAAATTGTCAAGGTAATTGTGACCTCATTGCTGAAAGAATCTGACTGCTCTTAAAGCCCCTTCTCATTAGAAACTGGTATATCCTGCGAAACTCCTTTTCATCACAGTTATCAGGATCATAGTGTTTCTTTTCAAGAAGCTTTACTATATGCTTCTCTTCCTCAGCGGTATATTCACTCTCTATGGCACAATTGATATCATCTCTGCCTATGCCCTTTGTCATAAGCTTCTGCTCAAGCTGCCTGCGGCTTAAGCTGTCCTGATGATATCTGACATATGTGGCGGCAAATCTGTAATCATCAAGATAATGAAAGCTCTTCACATACTCTATCGCTGCATCCACACAGCAATCCGGATATCCGCCCTGTGCGAGTTTTTCCCTGAGCTTTCTTTCACTCCTGTCCATCTGCTCAAGCAGATGCAGTGCTCTCTTTTTGGCTCTCTTTCCTACCACCTCATTTATCAGCTTTTCATAATCCTCTTCACTGATAAAGGCGCCCTCCATAATAGAGGACCGCACGGCCTCTGTACGGTACAACACACATGTCGTACCATTATCAAAGGTCGTGCGGTATTTACCCTTACCAATATTCTCATATCCGGTAATTTCTATCATATATAATCCTGCTCACTTATTACTCTTCTGATTCAGCCTTTTCAGAATCTTCCTGTACTGCAGTCTCCTCATCCTCCGGCTGTGTAAAGTAAAAGTCCCTGACCTTTGCCTCAAGCATATCAAAAAATGCCGGATTCTCATGGAGATAAGTCTTTGCATTCTCACGACCCTGGCCTATCTTATCGCCCTCGTATGCGTACCATGCACCTGATTTATTGACAATGCCTGCATTGACTGCAAGATCGAGCACATCGCCCTCTCTTGAGATACCCTGACCAAACATGATATCAAACTCTGCCTCTTTGAAAGGTGGAGCTATTTTATTCTTGACAACCTTTACACGGACATGGTTACCAACTATCTCACCGGCCTGCTTGAGCGACTCGGTTCTTCTGACATCAAGACGTACTGATGAATAGAACTTTAATGCCCTTCCACCTGTGGTAGTCTCAGGATTTCCAAACATCACACCTACCTTCTCACGAAGCTGATTGATGAAAATAACGATACAATTTGACTTGCTGATAACTGCCGTGAGCTTACGGAGTGCCTGGCTCATAAGCCTTGCCTGAAGACCCACATGGGAATCACCCATATCTCCGTCAATCTCGGCCTTTGGTACGAGTGCCGCAACCGAATCGACAACCACGATATCCACAGCGCCCGAACGCACCATTGTCTCTGTTATCTCAAGTGCCTGCTCACCGCAGTCAGGCTGTGAAATATAGAGATTGTCAATATCAACACCTATATTTCTGGCATATACAGGATCAAGAGCATGCTCCGCATCAATAAAGCCCGCGATACCGCCACGCTTCTGCACCTCTGCCACACAGTGGAGTGCAACCGTTGTCTTACCTGATGACTCAGGTCCGTACACCTCAACAATCCTGCCCTTTGGAAGGCCTCCGAGTCCTAATGCAATATCAAGGCTTAATGAGCCTGTAGGTACTGTCTCCACATTCATATTGGCTGAATTGTCGCCAAGCTTCATGACAGAGCCCTTTCCGTACTGTTTCTCAATCTGCGCGATGGCAGCGTCTAATGCTTTTAATTTATCTTCCTTTGCCATAATAATCTCCTATTCTCTCGCGAACAAACGTTCGTTCTGTTATTATAATAATACACTTCTATTCAATTGTCAACTAATAAATTGGAATAATTACAGAATCAAATAGCTGCCATTAAAAACAGCTATAAATAAAATACTCAAAAATATACAAATAAACATAATTAAAAAGACAGTTGCTTTCACAACTGTCCTCATTATACACATAATCTCTTACTAACGTCAAGTCCAAATTCAACCTTGAAATCCTTACCTAGTTTCTTCCAAACTCTGTAAGCACAAGTCCGTCATTTCTATCAAGAGTCATGCCGATACTCCACTCATTTATAAACAGAAGAAGCGGATTGCCCTTCATGTCGACAACCTTCTTCATATCGCTCGTTCCGTTGATTGTATCTACATTGACCTCATCCTTGTTCTCAATCCATCTGATATGCTCATATGGCAGATTCTCAAGTCTGATCTGCACATTGTACTCATTTTCCAGTCTGAATTTAAGCACGTCAAACTGAAGCACGCCGACCACGCCGACTATGATTTCTTCCATGCCGCCCTTGTACTCCTGGAACATCTGGATAGCACCCTCCTGCGCTATCTGTGTGACACCCTTTACAAACTGCTTTCTCTTCATGGAATCCACAAGCGATACCCTCGCAAAATGCTCAGGTGCAAATGTCGGGATGCCCTCAAACTCAAATTTATCCTTTGCTGTTGTGAGTGTATCTCCGATGGAGTATACTCCCGGATCAAACACACCTATGATGTCTCCCGCATATGCCTTGTCCACTATTTTTCTCTCATCCGCCATCATCTGCTGCGGCTGTGAAAGCTTTAAGCTCTTGCCGCCCTGCACATGATATACCTCCATGCCGGCCGTAAACTGTCCTGAGCAGATTCGCATAAATGCTATTCTGTCCCTGTGGTTCTTGTTCATATTGGCCTGAATCTTGAATACAAATGCAGAAAAATCCTCTGAAAACGGATCAATCATTCCGATATCGGATTGTCTGGCTGTCGGTGCATATGTCATCTTAAGGAAATGCTGTAAAAATGTCTCAACACCAAAGTTTGTGAGAGCCGAGCCGAAAAATACAGGTGAAAGCTCTCCCTTTGTTACAAGCTCCATGTCAAAATCAGCACTGGCGCCATCCAACAGCTCAATCTCATCCATGAGCTGGCTTTTAAATTCCTCTCCGATTTCATCGGAAAGAGCCGGATCATCTATATGGATGATCTTCTCCGAGCCCTCTTTTGTGCCCTTTAGGGTGTCAGCAAAGGTCATGACCTCTTTACTGTTTCTGTCATACACACCCTTAAACTGCTTTCCCGAGCCTATCGGCCAGTTGATAGGACATGTCGCGATACCAAGCTCTTTTTCGATGTCATCGAGAAGCTCAAACGTATCGTTGGCATCACGGTCCATCTTGTTTATGAATGTAAAAATCGGGATATGTCTCATGACACAGACCTTAAAAAGCTTTCTGGTCTGTGCCTCAACACCCTTGCTCGCATCAATTACCATGACGGCCGAATCGGCTGCCATGAGTGTACGGTATGTGTCCTCTGAGAAATCCTGGTGTCCCGGTGTATCAAGGATATTGATGCAATATCCGTCATAATTAAACTGTAACACAGATGAAGTAACCGAAATACCTCTCTGCTTTTCTATCTCCATCCAGTCCGAAACAGCATGCTTTGCCGTAGCCTTTCCCTTTACTGAGCCGGCCTGGTTTATTGCCCCTCCGTACAAAAGAAACTTCTCTGTCAGAGTAGTCTTTCCTGCATCCGGATGGGAAATTATTGCAAATGTTCTTCTTTTTTCTATTTCCTGTCTTAAGTTATCCACTGATATTTCCTCCAAACAAAATCAGAGTATAGTATAGCTTAAAACGGTTTCTATTTCAAGATACTAAAAATTTATGTATCAGTCCATCGTAGATATGACGATATTTGATGCCCCTATATTGGTTTTGCGCTTGATAATGTCCTCTATCTGAGCCCTCTTTTCATCAGTCACATCCTCCTTTCCAACAATCACATCACAGCAGTCGTCACTGAGACTTACCACCGCATTCTTAAAGCCCTTTGCCTCCAGCATCATCTGGGCATCCTCCTCCATCTGTGCGTTTTCTGTCAGCTTCACCATGGCATCGACCGCGCTCTTCTTCTCTTCCTCCGATACTCCTGCATCATCAATAATCTTCTGCAGGGCCTCCTTGTTCTTTGAGCGCACCTGCTCGCGTCCCAGCTTCACCTGTGCCACACACTCCTCACTCTCTGTTGATGCACTTGTCAGCACTGTCTCACCGGCATTTAATATCTCCTCTGTCGAGTCTGTCTCAAGTGCCACCTCATCCGATACCTGTGTATCCCCGCCTTCATCCGGCTCCTTTGTCCCCGCCTTACCATTTACAGCTTCGATTTCGGTGGAAAGCACATCCCTTGCATTCATAAAGGTATCCCTGTTATCGTAGCTTATGTATCCGACCACTGCCAAAAGAAGTGCAAGTGTCGTAATAATTATCTGATTTTTATGGCTGCCTTTCTTCACTTTTATTCCTCCCTGGATATCATTTTTGCTATTTTTATTTTATGCATGGGCACATCAAATAATGCAGAAACCGCATTAGAAATATCGTTGTTTATCTGCGGGCTTCCTCCTCCCTGCGCTACCACAAGCACTCCGGAAACAGTCGGTTTGTCCGTGCTTGTGACATAGGGTACGCTTGCATCCTCATCATCGTATATGACAGTTGTCTTTTCAACGCTCTCCGTGGTCTCCTTAGTATCCTTATCCACTATCCTCGTGCCGTCGTCTGACAGCGTAATCATCACAGACACCTCTCCCACCCCGTCCATCCTTTCAAGAATACTCTCAAGGTTTTTTTCAAGCAGCTTCTCATATTCTTCATCATCGGAGGTGCTTTCACTTACTGACTTAGCTTTAGCCTTATTTTGTGAATCACTACCGGTCTTTTTATCCTCTTTTACCGGAAGCACTACAATAAGAAGCAGCACTCCAACGAGTAAAATCACGATATAGTCAGTTTTCTTCAGCTTCAAAAGCCGTGAACAAATCTGTTGCATCCGCGTCATATTCATATGAAATCCCCTCTATTTTCTTTGTAAGCTCAGCAAATCTCAAGTCATATTCATACCCTGCCGCAAGAGGCTTTAGGATAATGAGCGCCAAAAATACCCCAAGCATAAACCTAAAATACCTCCTGTACTGCTCCTTTGGCGAAAGATATGTCATTACCATGAAAAAAAGTGCCAGATACAGATAACCCTTCATTCCTTATCAACCTCCAATAAAGCTTGTGGATGCACATACTATCGCAATCACTATAAAAAACAATATAGATGCATCCCTTATCACGATATAATACAGATTTCCTGCCCTCGCAACAGCTTCTATCCCCTCCACAATCCTGTTGTCAGAAACCGGCTGCAGTGCCGCAGAAAGCAGTCTGTACATCAAAGAAAAAACTAGCGTTTTTACAAGCGGTGTCAGTACTATGAAAAAGAGCACGATAATTGCCGCCATCCCAACGCTGTTTTTTATGAGCATCGCACAGCCAAGCAGGATTTCGCCTGCGCCCTGCCCAAGCCTCCCCACACCGGGTATCGCCTGAAAGCTTTTTAAGATAAGACTTTCCGATATCTTGTCCTTTGCGGGAGCAATCATTGCCTGGACTATGCCTATTCCTGCCACTATCTTTATGGATGCCTTCATTATTTTTGTGATTGCTGCTTCAATAAACTCTGCAAGCTTTTCAAGCTTCTTTTCACTTGATACATGATTGAGCACCTCAAGCACCAGAAACAGATGGATTCCCGGAATAAGCACCAGCTTTATGAGCCACTCCACCACATAAATAAGTACAAATGCAAGCATGTAAAAGCCTGATGCCGAAAAGCCTTTTCCGGACGCAAGAAGCACTGTCGCATATGCCGGAACTAAAGCTGTAAGATAGGTCAAAAGCACATCAATACAGCGCTTTGCTACGTCAGACAGCACGAAAAATGATGCCATAAGCATCGATATAACCGATGCATACATGAACAGGAAGCTTACATTGTATACATAATCCTGCCGCCAGAAAATAAGCCTTGAAAACACCATAAAAAGTATCGTGTAGCACAGCACATTTATAACAACAGGCTTCACTGCCGCTATCTCGTAAAAGAACAGCTCGTAAATATACTCACAGATTTTTTCGCCTGCCTTTTGGTCTTTATCTAAAAAAGCATCCACAATATCCGAAAACGATAGTCGCTCCGGCAGATAATCCTTTGAATATTTTTCCACGTCGGACATATCTATTTTTTCAAGCATCTGCTGCTCAATTGTATCTGTAATTTCGGCGTCCGACGCATACACAAAATCCTGCGGCAAAAATATCACAGCCAACATGACTATTATCAAAATATATTTTTTATAAATCAAAGCAGCTCTCCAATCAGCTCTATCAGACACGACATTACAGGAATTGACATCACAACAATCGCCACCTTTGCAAAAAGCTCTATCTGCGATGCAATCGCGCTATGACCGCAGTCCTTACAGATTGAGGATGAAAACTCCGCAATATATGCAATCCCAAGCATCTTTATCATAGTGACAAAAAATGCCGAATCCACAGGAAGCTTTGAAAGAAGCCCTTTAAAAAACTCAATTGTTGCGCCAAGCCGCTCCAATGCAAAAGCAAAAATTATCGTACCGCAGGCCACTGAAAGAAGCATGGACAGCTCAGGTCTGTCACGCTTTAAAAGCACCGCAAAAAACACCGCCGCAATTCCTATTATCCCAATCTTCAACATATTACAAAGAAAACATATCCTGCATTGTCTTAAACAGCTCACTTATATATGGCACAATCCAGAACAATACAATCACAAGTCCGGCCAGACTAAGCAGGAAAGTCATTTCCTCCCTTCCGCTGTGTTTTAAGACCTGTCCAAGCACTGTAATCACTATTCCAAGTGCTGCTATCTTAAAAATAATCGAAATCTCCATCATCAAGTCCTTTCATCTCATACAACAGTATGTCTAATCTGATTACCACTTTTTATACGAGCATTTTTATATAAGCATGATTGATATCATAATCCCTCCCAAAATCCCCACCGGACAAATCACCTTCATTTTTTCAATATACTCCTTCCTGTAAAAATCTATCTGTTTATGTATGTCCAAAGCACATTCCTTAAGCCGCTGTTCCATTGCGGCTGCATTTTTTTCAAAGAATGCGCCTCCCATTTCAACTATCATTTTCTTCACCTTCTCATCCGATATCCTGCCGCAAAGCACATCCTCCCACACAGCCCTCCAGCCCTCCTCTCCGCTTCTACAGCTTCTGTTTGAAAGTACCTCTCCCATTCTTTTGCAGCCCTCATTAAACACCTCGCTCTTTCCTCTTATGCTGCTAAAAAACTGTGGTGCCTTCATTCTTTCTCCTGCCAGATAAAATGCCCCCTTTTCAAGCAAAAGCATGAAATCATACAGCATCGCTATATCTGCCTTTTTTCTTTTGCTGTAATCGTTTATCAGCCCCGATACCGCAAACAGTACTATACAAAAGCCTGTAAGCTTCATCATAAATGCTATAGCGTCTCACCCCTTTTTCGTCATGGTCTATAAACACAAACCGTTCTATTGCATGTGGCAGCATTTTTCTTCGCAGATCCTCTGCATTGGTGCCATGTACGCTGCCAAGTATCCTTATTCCACAGCTCACAAGCTGATTTAGTGCCTCGATATCACTTTCGCCACCCAGCTCATCCACCGCAATCACATCCGGGGACATAGAGCGCAAAAGCATCCTCATGCCAAGTGATTTCGGACAGTTGTCCAGCACATCACTGGATTTTCCAACATCGTTTTGAGCCACTCCCCTGTAGCACGCCGCTATCTCCGAGCGCTCATCCACCACCGACACCTTAAGAGCATTTTTTCCGTCACAGCCGTCTGAAAGTATCCTGATGCAGTCTCTTAAAAATGTTGTTTTCCCTTCTCCCGGACGCGATACAACCAATGTATTGTAAATGCTGTTTTCATCCCTGATATAAGGCATCAGCGGCATTGCAACACCCTTTATCTGATGGGCAATTCTGATATTTAAGGATGCTATCTCACTGACTGCTGTAACCTTTCCTCCATCGCAGCCCATCTGTCCCGCAATTCCCACACGATGACCTCCTTCCACCGTAAAATAGCCTGCGGCAAGCTGCGGCGCTATCGCATGGATTGAATATCCGCTCAGATAATTTATCATCTCCTCTATATCGCTTTGTAAGATATTCACTCCTGTTCTATAGCCTCCCGCAAACCTATACTGCACCGGCTTTCCCACGCGCACTCTGATTTCCTCCAGACCACGCGGCATGTACTCTTCTGCCTCAGCTCTCATCTTTTGTGGCAGGTAATCAATTATATCCATATTTTCACCCCTTATCGTAGCTTCAAATAAAAAAAGGACACAGACGATTCTGTTAAATCATCTATGTCCTATTTATATTACATGTCCAATTGTTTTAGAACGTAAAAATTAATATTTTCTACATCCTGTCAGGAGCTGAGAATCCAAGCATATCGATGCAAGCCTCAAGTATCTCCTTTGTGAGCACGAGAAGTGAAATATATGACTTCTTAAGCTCCTCATTCTCCTCGGAAAGAATCTTTGTGTCATGGTAGAAGCCATTGAATGCATTGGCAAGCTCGTAGATGTATGCACATATCTTGTGCGGTGCAGACTCCTCGTATGCGCTCTCAATTGTAGCATTGAACTTTGCCAGAGAGAGCATGAGATTCTTCTGTCCTGCATTGACTGCCGGCATGATTGCATCCTTCAGTGCACTGATGTCGCCACCCTTTGCCTCATACTTTGAAAGGATCGACTTGATACGCACGATGGTGTAAAGGATGTATGGTCCTGTGTTGCCCTCGAAGGATGTGAATCTGTCGATATCAAAGACATAATCCTTGCTCGCCTGATTAGACAGATCACCATACTTGACTGCTGCAAGCGCTACAGTTTTGGCTGTCTGCTTGGCCTCTGCCTCGTCTATGTTGAGATTCTCTTTTTCCTTCTGGTTTTCCTTAATCTTATTGAGCATCTCATCGTCAATTTCCTTGAGGAGGTACTCAAGACGCATTACTCCGCCGTCTCTTGTCTTGAAAGGCTTGCCGTCCTTGCCGTTCATGGTTCCAAAGCCGATATGTACAAGCTCTGTTGTGTCAGGTACGATGCCTGTCTTTCTTGCGCAGCGGAATACCTGAATAAAGTGCATTGACTGACGTGCGTCTGCCAGATAAATCACACGGTCAGGATTGTTCTCCTTCATACGCATAACAAGTGTTGCGAGGTCTGTAGTGCTGTAAAGTGAAGCTCCGTCAGACTTTAGGATGATACATGGCGGAATCTCCTTTGTATCTGTGTCTTCCTTCACATCTACAACCAAAGCGCCCTCACTCATATGTGCAAAGCCCTTTTCCTTCATCATTTCAACCATCTCAGGTACGTATGGCTGTGCATCCGACTCGCCCTTCCACAGCTCAAAATGAACGTTCAGATTCTCATAATTTCTCTTAAGGTCTGTTACAGAGACATTCATGATGTGTGAAAGCAGTGCCTGATAACCTCTCCTGCCTCCCTGAAGCTCCTTTGTGGCAAGAAGTGCTGCTTCCTTGAAGCTCTCATCTTCTTTTGACTTGCCGCTGGCTGTCGGATAGATGTCCTCAAGCTCTGATATGGTAAACGGTGCCTCCTTCGGGTACTCTCCTGTATAGCTCTCATCAAAATAAACCAGGTCAGGCTTTCTCTCTCGAAGCTCTGTAATGATAAGCCCCATCTGAAGTCCCCAGTCACCAAGATGTACATCACCAATCACATTGTGTCCCATGAACTTTGCGATACGCTTTACGCTCTCTCCGATTACTGCTGAGCGAAGATGACCTACATGAAGAGGCTTTGCCACGTTTGGTCCGCCGTAATCCACTACTATAGTGAGTGGCTTTTTGGCTTTCTCCAAGCCGTATCTGCCCTCATCAGCCTTCATCTCGTTCATATATTTTGCCAGAAAAGCGGTATCCATTTTGATATTAAGAAATCCCGGCTTTACTGATTCTACCGACTCAAACATCTCATCTGACTCAAGGAGCGCTGCTACCTTGTCTGAGATTATAAATGGTGCACACTTATATTCTTTTGCTGCTGCCATTGCTCCGTTGCACTGGAACTCACAAAGGTCCGGTCTGTTTGAAAGTGTAACCTTTCCGTACTTCTCATCATATCCTGCACTGACGAAAGCCTTTGTCACTTCCTCTGATATCAAATTAATCAGTTTTTTCATTGTATTCCTCCTGATATATAGCTGTTTTGCGTCAAACAGCGAATATACTTATATTAGCACACAAATGAATTGCTTTCAACATCAACCGTCATTTTTGCCTGCGGATTAAACAGATAAGATGTAACGTAAACTTGCATTTACACCCCTAAAGGAGTATGCTTGCATATGAAAAATTAAAGGAGGTCTTATCAATGAAGATAAAAACCAAACAAATAACTGTTACTGCAATTATGCTTGCAATCTGTCTTGTCAGCCAGTTCTTTAAGAACTTAAGCGTATACATCACAGGGCCGGTCATCAATGCAGCTTTAATACTTACCGTGCTCTATGCCGGAATGGCATGTGGCATTATCCTAAGCATTATCACACCTGTCACATCATTTTTCATCACAGGAAGCCCTGTTATGGCAGCTATCCCTGCGATGTTTCCATGTATCATGATAGGAAATATCATTCTCGTGGTCTGTGTGGGACTGCTTCGCAAAAAATGCGGCAAAGCTGCCGGTTTTCCTGTATCAATTGCTATAGGAGCCGTACTAAAAGCCGTTTTCATGGGTATAGCCATTGCTCTTATCATTCTCCCGGCATTTCTGCCTGCTCCGATGCACAAAATGCTGCCGGTTTTACAGCTTCAGTTTTCAGTGACTCAGCTTATCACCGCTGTTATCGGAGGTGTATACGCAGTCATAATTGCAGCTGTGCTTAAAAAAACTTCTTTAGCACAGACCGACTAGATAGTTAATCTAAAAGAGACATTTAAGATACCAGATATCCGTGCATATTTTTAAGCGCATTTTTCTCAAGCCTTGATACCTGTGCCTGAGAGATATTTATCTCCTCTGCCACCTCTATCTGTGTCTTGCCCTCGAAAAATCGCAGCTTTATTATCTGTCTCGCTCTGTCATCAAGCAGATTTAATGCATCGTCGAGAACCAGATTTTTCACCCATGCTTCCTCTTTGTTTTTCTTGTCCGATATCTGATCCATCACATAAAGTGTATCACCACCGTCAGTATATACAGGATCAAAGAGTGAAAGCGGTGTCTGGATTGCATCAAGTGCGTATAGTATATCGTTTTCGGGAATGCCGCAATCCTTTGATATTTCTGCCAATGATGGCTCATGCACCAGCTTTCTGGATAGCTTTTCCTTTGATTTAATAGCCTGATATGCCGTATCCCTCAGAGAACGCGGAATGCGGTACGCACTGTTGTCACGCAGATAGCGCCTCACTTCACCGATAATCATCGGCACAGCATAGGTGGAAAACTTAACACCTATAGTCGGATCAAAATTATCAATTGATTTCATAAGCCCGATGCAGCCTATCTGAAATAAATCATCCATATTTTCATTATGGTTTGAAAACCTTCTTATTACCGAGAGCACGAGCCTTAAATTTCCACGAATGTACTTTTCTCTTGCAGCCTTATCCCCCTTTTTTATTTTCTCAAACAGTTCTTCTTTTTCGTCATCCTTAAGTACCGGCAGTTTTGATGTAGTCACACCACATATATCAACCTTATATACAGACATGGGAATCCTCCGGATAAATTTCTTTATCTAAAGCATTCCCATTTACAGTAATTTTATTCAATTAATCTGCGCGTATTATTCTACAACACTGCCGCAATATTTATGTCCTTTTCATCCTTCAGTGCCAGCACACTGTTGTCATCAAGTAATGTAACCGTAGGCCTTGAATACTTCTGCGTCACAAAAATTATTTTAGCCTTTTTACCGTTTGTCAACAGCACATTACTTCCGATATATGAGCTTGCAATCTTCTTTAAAAACATCCCTATATACTTCGGATGATACTTTGATATGCCATCATACTCAAAATCTGCTATCACATCAAACGGACACATTCCGTCACGGTAACAGCGCTTTGAGGTCATTGCATCATAGACATCGGCTATCGTAATAATAGCTGATATATCGTCGATTTTATCAGCTTCATATCCAAACGGATATCCTGAGCCGTCAAACTTTTCATGATGTAAAAGCGCCGCACGCTTTGTGCTTTCAAGAATCTTGAAATTCTTAAGTATCTCATAGCCATATATCGTATGCTTCTTTATCACCTCAAACTCATCCTTTGTGAGCTTTCCCGGCTTCAATAATATCTCATCGGGTATCTTGAACTTGCCTATGTCGTGTAATAAGCCTGCCATGGAAATCTCATCCAGTTTTTCAGTATCAAGCCCTGCCCATACACCAATGAGACGTGCAATGATTGATACATTCATGGAATGCGCCATCGTAGATACATCTGTCTGCTTTAATACCTGAAGTGCCTCAAAAAGCTCATATGAGGTCTCAAACCTGTCAAAAATCTCTACCGAATCCCTGATGATCGTATTCTTATCAGGGATGATATTCCTGTATAGTATATCATTCATATATTCATGCAGGTTATCGATGGAGTCACGATATTCTTCCCTAATCAGGGCATATTTTTTATTCCATTCTTCCTTTTTCTGCTCTGAGCTTCCCTCAACAAAAATCGAATCTATATTGTAAAATCCAAACTTTGCTATATCAAATGCCGATACAGCCTGATGTCTTTTAAGGATAAGCTGTCCTTTTGGAGAAAAAACATCTATAGCAGTAAACATTCCCTCTTTTAGCTCATTAACCTTTAGTTCTCTCATAATACCTGTTTCCTCTTGTCACTTATCTTCTCACTTAACTGCTCACTTGTACTTATTATAGCACAACATTTCCAAATAGGGGACACTGACTTTATATATTTCTTGACATTCAATGCAATTTTTGTTAACATGTCAAGGCAAAAATAATTGCGTCAGTTCGAAACCTTCCTGACGTAAAACAAAACTAAAGGAGAACTAAATATGAGAAACAAAAAAGTATTATTTGCAGTACAGGCAGCTATGATCGCGGCACTCTACGTTGTGCTCACGTATATCACAAATCTGCTTGGTCTCGCATCAGGAACTATTCAGGTACGCTTTTCTGAGGCGCTTTGCATCCTTCCGGTTTTCACACCGGCAGCCATTCCGGGGCTTTTTATCGGATGTCTGATTTCCAACCTTATCACAGGCGGCATCATCTGGGATATCATCTTTGGAAGCATCGCCACACTGCTCGGCGCACTCGGCACTTACTTCCTTCGAAAGAAGAAGTTTGTATACACCCTGCCACCGGTCATCGCCAACATAATTATCGTGCCACTCGTGCTCAGATACGGATACGGTTTTACAACTGTATACAAGGGTGTTGATATCTCTCTTGTTTTCAATGCAGTTACAGTCGGAATCGGTGAGATTATATCAATATGTGTACTTGGAGGCCTGTTAAAAGGAATACTTTCAAAATACAGAAATGTCATTTTCAAGCAGGACGAGGCGTAGTTACATACATAGCACTTTTAATAAGCTGCGCGTCATAAAATAAAAAAGCTCTGTGTCATACACTTATATGTATGCACAGAGCTTTTTGCTTTATTACTTTGATATGCTGTGATTATATTCTATCTATCCCACTTATCACACAGTGCATTTATCTGGTCTGCAAACTTGCTCAAATCCTTATTCGCCATACCCTGGCACTTCTGGATAACAGATACAAGCCTCTGTCCTGCTGCCACAAGACGGTCAAATATAGTCTTCTCTCTGCTCGCCATGCCATATGAAGCCTTTTTCTCAACACGCTTGCGTGAACCATCAGCCACCTTCTGATTCGTGATAAGGTCATAGGCATCACCACTGTACGGTGCCACCGCATCATAGCCGAAGGTCTCATGCACATGGTTTGCAAAATACTCTGCTGTGGATTCCTCTCCATGAACTATAAATACATGCTCCGGCTTGTTTTTTATTGCGCCAAGCCACTCGGTAAGCTGATTTTTATCTGCATGTCCGCTGATACCCGGCAGATTTACTATGCTTGCCCTTACTTCTATTTCCTCACCAAAAAGCTTCACCTTTTTAGCTCCGTTCAAAAGTGCATAGCCAAGTGTGCCCGGAACCTGGTATCCTACAAACAGAACTGTCGAATCGCTTCTCCAAAGATTGTGCTTTAAGTGATGCCTGATACGTCCGGCCTCACACATACCCGATGCAGAGATTATAACCTTTGGCTTCTTATCGAAATTAATCATCTTTGACTCATCCGATGATACTGCCACACGAAGTCCCGGAAACTTGATTGGATTGATGCCTGATGAAATAAGCTCCATAGCCTCCTCATCAAAACAGTCCGATATATTCTCATGAAATACATTTGTCGCCTCAACAGCAAGGGGGCTGTCGATGTAAACCTCAAAATTCGGATGCTCCGGCAGCAGATTCTCAGTCTTTATACGCCTGATAAAGTAGAGCATCTCCTGTGTCCTGCCTACCGAAAATGCCGGGATTACCAGATTGCCGCCTCTTGTAAAGGTTGCATTGATGACCTTTGCAAGCTCCACCGCGTAGTCAGGCGGCGTATCGTGCAGACGATTGCCATATGTAGATTCCATAACCACATAATCAGCACTGTCCACATACTGCGGATCCTTGATGAGCGGCCTGTTGTGATTTCCGATATCACCTGAAAAGACAATCTTTTTGGTCACATTCTCCTCAGTCACCCACATCTCAATAGATGAGGAGCCAAGCAGATGACCGGCATCCACAAATCGCACCTTAAGCCCCGGACATATCTCATACACACTGTTGTAATCACACGGTGTAAAGTGCTGCATGACATTCTGTGCATCCTCCACATTGTACATAGGAGTCACCTCAGGTCTTCCGGCTCGTCTTGCCTTTCTGTTCTTCCATTCCGCCTCAAATTCCTGAATATGCGCAGAATCCTTTAGCATGATGTTACATAAATCTGTTGTCGCCTTTGTAGCAAAAATGGTACCCCTGAAACCATGATTGTATATGAGCGGCAAAAGACCTGAGTGGTCAATGTGTGCGTGTGTGACAAACACATAGTCTATGAGTGAAGGATTGACCGGAATCTCCTGATTCACGTACAAATCAGCCCCCTGCTCCATTCCACAGTCAATAAGTATATGTGTGTCCCCAAATGTCAGATAGTGACAGCTTCCAGTAACCTCTCTGTCAGCCCCGATAAATTCCAATACCATACTACCATCTCCTATTCTGTTTTATAATAAAAATATTATATCACACTTATGCCATTTTCTGTATTTCTTTCTTCAATCTTGCCATTATTTTTTTCTCAAGCCTCGATATGTATGACTGTGAAATCCCAAGGATATCTGCCACCTCCTTCTGTGTCAGCTCCTTATTCTCCACACGGTTTACTCCAAATCGAAGCTCTATTATCTGCCTCTCACGCTCGTTTAATGACAGCATGGCTTTTTTTAACAGTGATATCTCAACCTCAGTCTCGATATCCTTGTATATAACGTCCTCATCCGTCCCCAATATATCCGATAAAAGCAGCTCATTTCCGTCCCAATCCGTGTTAAGAGGCTCATCAAAGGATACCTCAAGCTTCACTCTGTTGTTGCGCCGCAGATACATTAGAATCTCATTTTCTATGCATCTGGATGCGTATGTGGCAAGCTTTATTTTCTTCTCGGGATTGAATGTATTTATCCCCTTTATGAGGCCGATCGTACCGATTGAGATAAGGTCCTCCACGCATACTCCCGTGTTTTCAAATTTCTTTGCCAGATACACAACAAGCCGCAGATTGTGCTCTATAAGCTGCTTTTTTGCCTGTTCCTTTGACATTGCCACATTTTTATCCACCAGTGCAACCAGGCAGCATTTCTCCTCATCTGTCTCAAGCGGAGGCGGCAGCACCTCCGTCCCTCCTATGTAAAACACCTCATTTGTGTCCGGCTTATTTCCCCAGAGTATTTTCCATACCCGTTTTATTACTAAAAACAGCTTCATTCAAAATCATATCATATGCATTGTCCTCAAATAAACTATCCGATGCTCTTCCCACCAGCACATTATGTAAAATCAGCTTACTATTTCCCTTCATGACTGTCATCTCATCAAATACGCACACTCTAAGGCTTCCACCATCATTACCCAGACTCTTGTACGGCACATCAAAAAAGCTGACATCTTCTCCCACAATATCAAACAATGCACTGCCGCCTATATGTACCGGAAGCTGCTCGGGCTGTGTTTTTAGCAGATTGCCTGTATCATACAAGGCCGTGGCACAAGCTCTTTTACCATCCTTTAGGAGTGTGACCCTATATAGTCTTCTGCTCTCATTGCTTCGCTCACAGAAGCATTTTAACACTATGTATGATATGACAAAACCAAAGCATATCATAACTGTCGCATCAGAGCTAAAAAAGCTGTCTAACGCTGTCACTATGCCTCCGGCCAGCACTGTTACAAACATACAAAGTGCAAAAAGCCTAAGAAACGTGATTTTTCTGCCGGCCTGTCTGCCTATCGCAAGCCTTGCCGCAAGTGGTACGACCACCAAAACAGAGGTCCATTTATAAAACGCATAGCTGCCTGCCAAAAGAAGCAGTACACATTCACCTCCCGCTGCCACCGCCGCAGAAGCAATCAGACGCAGCAACTTCCCGGTCAATGGGATTTTTAGCATATATGTGACAAATATAAGTATGAGACAGTTGGTGATAAATGTACGAAGAAGAAAAATATCGAGATAAAATGCATAGATAATTTTTCACCTCACTTTCACAGACAAGAATAGCGTAAAAGCAGGTTTTTAAGTGACGTAATATGTCGACAATAATCAAAAAGACATGCAGCCAAAAGGCTGCATGTCCTATAAACTAACGTCTTGAATTCTTAAGGAAGTCAGGTATATTAATCTCTACCGGCTTAACTGTGCTCTCCGGCTGGCGTGGCTTCTGGATACCTGTATATGCATGTGCAGGTGCTGTCTGCTGTGGCTGGGCAGCTGTATGAAGTCCGCTTGCAGCTGTGCTATGAAGCCCTGCTGTCGCTGTAGACTGTGTACCCATGCTTGAAACAGGTCTTGCTGCTGTCTGATTTGGATATACCATACGGCTTTGCATACCGCCTGCCATACCTGCACCAGGTACTGCCTGCTTGCCCTGCATATCTATCTTCTCTGAAACATCCTCAAGTCCTGTAGCAATAACAGTGATAGAAGCCTGATCAGTCATGCTCTCATCAAACTTGGCACCGAAGATAATATTGGCATTCTCTCCTGCCAGATCCTGTACGTAGCTTGCTGCATCGTTTGCATCCATAAGGGAGATATCTCCTGAGATGTTGATGATGACATGTGTTGCACCATTGATCTTTGTCTCAAGAAGAGGTGAAGCAACCGCAAGCTTGACAGCCTCGATAGCCTTATCATCGCCCTGTGCACTACCGATACCGATATGTGCCATACCCTTATCCTTCATGACAGTCTGTACATCTGCGAAGTCAAGGTTGATAAGTGCAGGCAGATTGATAAGATCAGTGATTCCCTGAACTGCCTGCTGCAATACCTCGTCTGCCTTCTTGAGTGCATCCGGCATAGTTGTGCGACGGTCCACTATCTCGAGAAGCTTGTCATTTGGAATGACGATAAGTGTATCAACGCTCTCCTTAAGTCTCTCTATTCCTGAAACAGCATTAATCATACGCTGCTTTGCCTCAAATTTGAATGGCTTTGTAACAACACCAACTGTAAGTATGCCCTGATCCTTTGCAATCTTTGCAACAACAGGAGCTGCACCTGTACCGGTTCCGCCTCCCATACCGCATGTAACGAATACCATGTCAGCGCCCTTTACTGCTGCCTGAAGCTCCTCTGCACTCTCCTCTGCGGCCTTCTGACCGATTTCAGGCTGCGCACCTGCGCCGAGTCCCTTTGTAAGCTTCTCTCCAATCTGTATAAGTGTAGGAGCCTTACAAAGCTGTAAAGCCTGCTTATCAGTATTGATACCGATAAACTCTACTCCACCAATATTCTCATCAATCATTCTGTTAACTGCATTGTTACCGGCTCCTCCGACTCCAATGACAATAATCTTTGCGCTGTTATCAGCCTCGTTAGTTCTTATCTCAAGCAAGGTGATTCCTCCTCTTTCTTTCCCAAAATTTAATTATCTATATAAAAATATCAAATATTCTTAAACTCATATATTCTATAATATAATTTTTCTTCCAAATAATCAACTATAAAATATGATTTTTTTTATTTAATTTTACATTATTCTGACTTGTCAAACACAATATTTGTGGTTTCTTCCGTCCAGCTCTCTAAATGTAGTGTGCCGGACTGCCCCTCAAGCGATGGCATGATGGCCTTAAGCCGCTCTATTTTACGTGTAAGCTTTGTCGTGTCACCAATTATCACACTCACATTGCCATACTTGGCTACCGGTGCATTTTGTGCGCCATAATCCACAGAATCAGGCACAAGCTCCTGCCTTTTTAATCCCTGGGTAAGCTCAAGGATATCTCTTAGCATAGTCTGCTTTATAGGAAGCTTCTCATAGAGCACTACCTTGTCACAGCTTATGCCGTCTATACATGGCACACCCGGCACCGTGTCTGATGACGTTTCCACCACAAAACCATCCTTATCAAAATATGCATTTTCATTAATTCCCGGAATATATATGTATCCAAGCATTCCTTTTTCATAAACAGATATATGAAGAGTATACGGACTATCCAGGCTTATGCTCATTGTATCAATAAACGGTATCTTTTTTGTATCCTTTACCTTATATTTCAGATAGACATACAGTGAGTTCCATGAGTACTTATCATTAAGCACCGCATCCTCTATAGTCTTTTGGTCGTAAAGCTCATTGCCCTCGACAACCACCTTTTTTACAGTAAAAAGCTTAAGTGCAATGAGAAACAGTATTGCGAGCACCGCTACCGCAATTAACAGTCCCATAAAAAAATGCTTTAATCTCTTTTTATGTTTTCTTTTTTTCTTAATCATTATATTTCACGCCTTAATCTACACATTTTCAAGCCTGATGCCTCTTGACACAGACAAAACAAGCCCTATTTCCGCCATCAGGAAGATGATTGACGTACCTCCATAGCTGATAAATGGCAGAATAACACCGGTATTGGGCAGTGAATTGGTAACTACCGCAATATTCAGTATCACCTGGATTGCAATATGACTCATCACACCAATCACCAAAAGTGAGCCATACAAATCCCTTGCATTGTTTGCAATGACCATCATACGCCAGATAAGCAGTATAAAAAGCAAAATAAGGCAGATAGCTCCAAACAGCCCAAGCTCTTCACAGATGATTGTAAATATCATATCATTTTGTGACTCCGGCACATTGCCAAGCTTCTGCAAGCTCTCTCCAAGCCCTTTTCCAAACAATCCGCCCGAGCCTATCGCATAAAGTCCCATCATAGTCTGGAACACAGCGTCTGTTCCCGCAGTCTCCGGATGCAGCCATGCCTCAATACGCGTACTTCTATAGCCTGCCAGCATGACAAACGCCACTGCAAACACAACTACCGCCACTGCTACAATAATAAACTGCAGATACTTCGGGCTTGCGACAAACAGCATACAGACCGAAATGCCTATGATGATAACTGCCGTACTCAGATTGCTGATTGCAACAACTATTATGAGTGGAATAAGCATTGCAAGCACCTTTATTAGACTTGAAAATTTGTCAAACTGCTTGGGAATCTTGTCAATAATCATAGCCATAAACAGTATGACAGCAATTTTAGCCACCTCTGAAGGCTGGAACTGTATCGGTCCTATGCCGATCCATCTCGATGAACCATGTGAGCTTGAGCCTATTTTCGGCACAAACACAAGCACACACAGTATAAGCGATACTATATACGCAAAAAAACCAAGCTTTTTCCAGTATCTGTAGTCGACCTTGGCCAGAAATACCATAGGTATAAGTCCCAGTACAATATTTCGTATCTGAAGCTTAAGATAGTGCATGCTGTCATGATTTTTGATGGCCGAGGTGTATGCACTTGAGCTATAGAGCATAACAAGGCCAAAGCAGAGCAGGAATATAACTATAAACAACAGGTTGTAGTCGAAATAAGGTATTCCTTTTTCTTTTTTTTCTTTATTCTTATTACTTCTTCTACGCTTTCCTGCCAAAACATTTACTCCTTAAATCCTTTTACTATTTCCTTAAAGATACGTCCGCGCTCCTCGTAGTTAGGAAACATGCCCCAGCTGGCACATGCCGGTGATAAAAGCACTGCATCACCTGAAACCGCATGCTCGTAGCAGTAATTTACCGCTTCCTCAAACGTATCCTTCTTTACAGTATTCATGAATCCATGTCTGTGTGCACACTCTTCGATTTTATCTGCGGTCTGACCGATAAGCACAAGCTCCTTTACCTTGCCGTCAAAGGCCTCTATCCACTCATCATACTCAGACTGCTTATCATATCCACCGCCAATGAGAAGTGTAGGTCTGTTCATGGCACGTATGCCCTGAATGGCTGCATCAGGATTGGTGCCCTTTGAATCATTGTAGAATCTGACTCCGCGCTTTTCGGTCACATACTCTATCCTGTGCTCAACTGCCTTAAATACCTTAAGCACCTCGACAATCTTATCCATCGGTACGCCAAAGCTTAAGCTCATGGCACACGCTGCCATTACATTCTCAAAATTGTGCTTTCCAAGAAGATTCAGCTCATTTACATCAATTACCTCATCGCGAACACCGTCGTGTGCATATATGATGATGTCTCCATCCAGATAAAAGCCCTCTGAAAGCTCAGACTTGCTGCTGAAAAATATAACCTTGGCCGGACACTCTGTTGCAAAAGCTCTAAGCACCTCATCCTCGTAGTTTAATACACAGTAATCATCCGCTGTCTGATTCTTTGTAATATCCTCCTTCGCCCTGATGTAGTTTTCCATCGTATGATGACGATTCAAATGATCAGGTGTGATATTTAAAATTGCGCTTACATGAGGCTTAAAGGTGTCAACTGTCTCGAGCTGAAAGCTTGATATCTCTGCAACCGTAACTGTCTCACCGGTACTTTCTGTGACCATTGATGTGTAAGGTATTCCGATATTTCCTACAACTCTCACATCCTTAAAGTAATTCTTCATTATCTCACCTGTCAGGGCAGTCGTGGTCGTCTTGCCGTTGGTTCCTGTGATGGCGATAATCTCACCTGCCCCAAATGTATATGCAAGCTCAATCTCACCCCATATTTTAACGCCCCTGTCACGTAAGGAATTGACCATAGGAATGTCTGTCGGTACTCCCGGACTTAGCACAGCCACATCAAATTCATCCATCTGTTCATCTGTAAGGTCGCCTAAAATAAGCGGCACCTCCTTAAGCTTTGGCGCTTTCTCATAAAGTGCTTTTGAATCCAGTTCTTTATTTCCGTCAAACAATACTGTATCGATGCCATTTGCGCACAAAAGCTCAGTCGCTGCAATGCCACTCTTTCCTGTGCCGACAACCAGTACCTTTTTTCCTTGTAAGCTCATTTTTATTCCTCCATCTTTTATTGCAGCCATCCGTGTGGATATATTACAAATCATATCCTCCAAATGACAGCCTTAATCATTAAATTATAGTATACGTTATTTGCTTCTATTTCGCAAGAGGTCGTAAGTCAGTTAAAAGCTCCAATTTCCTGTGCATACGGTATTATTTCCTTAAATATTTCAGCGGCAACCGGTGCAGCGATCGTTCCGCCATAGTATGCACCGCCCTTTGGATTATTTATCTTAACAAGCACCATAAGAGCCGGATCATCCACCGGATAAAACCCGAGAAATGAGGCTATATATACATTGTCACTTCTCGGAAGTGTCTGTGATGTGGCAGTCTTTCCTCCTATCGCATACCCTTCAACCTTTGCATTTTTTCCTGAGCCCTCCGACACCACGCCCTCCAAAAGCTTACGCAGTGTATCAGAGGTTTCTTCACTGCATATACCTAAGGTCTGTTCAAAGGATAATACCTCCTTTACCGTGCCGTCAGTGCCATGAATTTCCTTACCGACATGAGGAGTTATTCTGTTGCCACCGTTTATAAGTGATGATACCGTTGTCATAAGCTCAATGGGTGTGAGCTGGAATGACTGTCCAAAGGAAATCGTCGCAAGCTCCACCTGGCCTATCTTATCCGGCTGATGCATTATGGTTGCAGCCTCTCCCGGCAAATCAATACCTGTCTTATCGAGCAGACCAAACCTCTTGAAATCAGTATAATACCTCTCACTGCCTATTCTAAGGCCCAGGTCTATAAACACCGGATTACATGAATTTTGTATGCCCTGCACAAAGGTCTCACTTCCATGTCCTGTTCTCTTATGGCAGTGTATGCGTCTGTCCTCCACAGTAATATATCCCGGGCAGTAAAAGCGGTCATCAAGGCTCACCACATCCTCCTCCAGTGCGATTCCCGCTGTGATTATCTTGAATACGGAGCCGGGCTCATATGTATCACTCACACAGCCGTTTCTCCAGGCTTCGTCATGGTTTTCGCATGAAAAAGGGTCATTTAAATTGTACTCCGGATAGTCGGTCATGGCATATATTTCTCCATTTTTAGGATTTAAGGCAATTATGCTCACACTGTCCGCCAGGTTTTGCGCATATGCCATCATTGCATTTTTCTCACATACTCTTTGTATATTTATATCGAGTGTGGTGACAAGTGTATCTCCTTTTTTCGGAGCCTTCCTTCTCTCCTTATAGCCCTTTACCTCCACACCTCGGCCGTCACATACAGTATATATGCACCCCGGTGTACCACGTAAAACATCATCATATGTGGTCTCCAGTCCCACAACTCCCTGACCGTCTGCTCCGGCAAAGCCTATAACCTTTGAGAAGAGCTCTTCAAGCGGATAGTACCTGACACTTGACTCGTCAACCTTTACCCCTGCCAAGCCATATGAAAGTATTTTATCTCCCGTTTTTTTAGAAACATTGTTCTTTATCTTTTCAATGGATGTAACCTTATCCACCTTACTGCGGATAGTCTTTTCATCAATCGAAAGCTCACTGCTCAAAACCGATATGACAGCTTCCTTGTCGGTTATCTGATTGTGTATAACGCTTATGTTATATGCAGTTTCATTTGTCGCTATTATCCTTTCATTTCTGTCCACTATATCTCCGCGGATTCCTGCGATATCACGCTCTCTTTCCTGGAGCGCAGCTGCCTTTTTGCTGTAATAATCGCCTTTTACTATCATGAGATAAAACAGCCTGCCGCACAAGGCGATAAGAACTGCTGTCAGTATACTGCAAAACACGCATATTTTTCTTCTGTAGCGCGTATTGTTAAGTATCATAAGAAAAAATGCCTCAATATTTTTACACTAATATATGCAAAAAATATTGAGGCTATTCTCTATTCACCCTGTTCACCCTCCTGGGTAACCTTCTCTCCTGTAGGAGGATTTGCGCCTGTTATCGTAAGGTCAGCATTTACACCTGTCTGTTCCTCATCAGGGTATATATTCATATACGGGAGTACTTCCTTTAATATCTCTCTGGTCAGGTTCTGTGCATAGTTACTGTGAGGCTGATCCTGCACATTCGGCTGATCGATTACAGTGTAAATAACAAGCTGCGGATCCTGCGCCGGTACACAGCCTATAAATGATACGAGATAGCTGCCCTTTTTTCTAAGGTGTGTTGTCTCATCATACATCTGCGCTGTTCCTGTCTTGCCTCCCATTGAGTATCCGTCAACCTTCGCAACCTTACCGGTTCCGTTTGCAACTACGTTCTGCAGATAGTTTTTAAGTGTCGCACTCGTATTTTCCGACACTGTCTTTTTCAGCAGTGTAGGCTCAATTGTCTTTACTGTGTTGCCGTTGTCATCTGTGATTTTCTTTACTACGTGCGGCTGATAGTAATTTCCGCCGTTTACCAGTGAAGAAAATGCACTGACCATCTCTATCATGGTACAGTTATAGTTCTGTCCGAATACGTTTGTCGCTAAATCGACAGGCTTTATATTGTCGAGTGTATACATGAGCGTTGATGTATTTGCCTCACCCGGCAGGTCAACGCCTGTCTTTTGACCAAATCCAAATACGCTCTGATAATACAGAAAATTCTCTGCACCAATCTTATATGACATCTGCATGAGTGCATCATTACATGAATCCATGAGTGCCTTTTCAAGTGTCTCTATGCCATGTCCGCTACGATTTACACATGATACCCTCTCGCCGCCAAACATCTCATATCCATCACATAAAAATGTCATATCAGTGGTGAGCGTGCCTGTATCAAGTCCACATGCAACTGTAAAAGGCTTCTGTACAGAACCCGGCTCATATGTATGTGTAACACAGAAATTCTGCCACAGCTTATTTAGTGCATCCATCTCCTGAGTGCTGTCCTCTTTAAATGCCGCAAGCTGCTCCTCACTGTAATATGCACTCATATCCCTTGGATTATTCAAATCAAAGTTTGGATAATTCGCCATGGCGAGTATCTCACCATTTTTAGGATTTTCTATAATGACGGCAATATTTTCTGCGCCAAGTCCTTCTCTTGCATTATTTGCATAAGTATCTGAGAACAGCTTTATCTTGTCCTCAACAATCGACTGGATATTTGCGTCTATAGTTGTGTAAAGGGTATTTCCGTTTTGTGCGGCAATTACAGTCTTTTGAAAATCATTGTCTGCGTTCAGATAGCCGTACTCCCTGCCATTTACACCATTTAAGGTATCATTGTAATAGTTTTCAAGTCCTGTTGTACCTACATTTCCTGCTGAGGTAAAGCCGATAACCGAGCTTGCCAGTGTTTTAAACGGATAATTTCTCTGATACTCGGTCTCAAACCACACACCCTTGATGTTTGGATTCTTCAGATTGCCCTTTTCATCTGTTGCGTCCTGCAGCTGTACAAATGGCTGAATCGCATCATAGGACTGCTTTTTTAACAGTACAATGTATTTATTATCCTTGCTGTTATTTGCATAATCCTCAAGTGCTGCCCTGTCTAAATCCGGAAAGCACTGTGTCAGTGCATCTATCGTCGGAGTTATATACTCTTTCTTACTGGTCATGACAGAGCAATCAAGCACAACATTATAAACAGCCACACTCGTAGCAAGCACTGTACCGTTTGAATCTACAATATTTCCTCTCTGAAACGGTATTGTTTTGCTGTCATATGACTGTAATGACAGTACCTTTTTGGTATATGCGTCTCCGCTTGTATATTCAATAAACATCAGCCTGCCGATAAGTCCGAGCATGGCTATAACTATTAACATAAACAACGCAAACAGCTTTGTTTTCATTTTGCGTCCGATTTTTCTTACCGGTCTTTTTCTTGTCCTGGCTGCCAATATGATTCCTCCAATTTATTCCGGGATATCATCATACTGATCCATATAGTTGCTCTTGTCAACAGAGTAATAAACTATCTGATCCTGTGAAGCATATTTCATGCCAAGTCTGTTGATAGCGGCGTCCTTGATCGCATTTAAATCAACAGATGTAGTAATCTGCTTGTATCTGGCATCATTATCAGCCTTCATATCATTTATCTGGCTCTCAAGTGCTGCGACCTCCTTCATCTGCTGTGTCACATTTGACCTTATCTGAATAAGTGAAACAGATACAAAGGCTGAAGCTGCCACACACGCTGTGAGAAAGGCTACAAAAGCCCTGTTCATGGAGAGCGCTCTCTCCTGATTTCTTCTTGCAGCTGTTCTTCTGTTTTTCTTTCTTCTTACTTCCTCAAGCTCTCTTGTCGATTTCTGAGGTCTTCTGACCGGTGCTGCCTCGTCAAGCTGTCTTACTGCATTCCCGTTTATATAATAAGTAGTTTTATTCATTTAGCTGCTCCTTTTGCTGTCATTCTACAATTCATTTCTTTCAAACACACGAAGCTTTGCACTCTTCGAGCGTGAATTTTCTTCAAGTTCCTTTTCTGATGGAAGGATAGGCTTTCTGGTGATAACCGTTCCCTTCGATTTATTCCCGCATACACATACCGGAAAGCTTGGTGGACATGTACATGGATTTTCGTTTTTTTTGAAATTGGATTTTACTATTCTGTCCTCAAGCGAGTGGAATGTGATAATGCATATCCTGCCGCTTGGATTAAGTAAATCTATCATGTCATCCAGGTTGTCCCTTAGCACATCAAGCTCATGATTCAGCTCAATTCTGATAGCCTGATAGGTTCTCTTTGACGGGTGACCGCCGGTAGCTCTGACCTTTTTGGGTATCGCCGCCTTTATTATCTCATTGAGCTCGCCTGTTGTCGTTATCTCATGCTCTTGCCTTGCTGCTACAATGTGCTTTGCAATATTCTTTGCAAACTTGTCCTCACCGTAATCCCTGATGATACGGTACAGGTCATTTTCGCTGTAGGTATTTACTATATCCCTTGCGGTAAGGGCATTTCTGTCATCCATACGCATATCAAGCGGTGCATCCTCACTCCTGTAGGTAAATCCCCTGTTTGGTGTGTCAAGCTGGAAGGATGACACTCCAAGATCCAGCATAATACCATCCACCTTTTCAATTCCGAGTGAATGAAGCACATTCTTCATATCAGAATAATTGCTTCTGACTATCGTTACCCTGTCGCCAAACTCTGCAAGTCTCTCTCCTGCTGCCTTTATGGCATCTGCATCCTGATCTATGCCAATCAGCCTGCCCTTGCCTGAAAGTCTCTTTGCTATCTCATATGAGTGCCCGGCTCCTCCGAGAGTACCATCAACATATATGCCGTCAGGACGGATGTTTAAATTTTCAATTGTCTCGTCCCTTAAGACTGAATAATGCTTAAATTCCATGCGGTCTCTCCATTTAAAATCAAATTCCTATGCCAAGCTCTGCCATATGATCTGCTATCTCATCCATATCGTCAAAATCAGAGTTCTCAAGGTATCTGTCCTTGCTCCAGATTTCTACTCTGCTGTATACTCCGACAGATACTACTTCCTTATCTATACCTGCGTATTCTCTTAAGTTCGCCGGTAAGAGTATTCTGCCCTGCTTGTCCACCTCACAGGTGGCTGCTCCTGCAAAGAAGAATCTCATAAATTTTCTTGCTTCTCTTGATGTGAGTGGTTTGTCACGGAGATTTTCCTCAATGCGATGCCATTCTTCATTGGAATAGACGAACAGACAGCCATCTAAGCCCTTGGTAACTACGAACTCATTGCCAAGCTGTTCACGGAACTTTGCCGGGACAATCATACGGCCCTTGGCGTCTATTGAATGATTATATTCGCCCATGAACATGGCATCCATCCTCCTTTTCCTCATTTTGAAGCTTTCCACCACTTCACTCCACTTATATGGTATTTCGCTCCACTTTCCACCACTTGAATACAATATTACACCTAACAGCCCACAAAATCAAGGCTTTAAGCCAAATTCCCATAAAAAAGCATTAAAAAAAGACGTTCAGTCTTTTGTGGACTTTACGCCTTTTTTATAAAATACATATAAAATTTACTCTTTAGTGGTGGATTGTGGTGGAGTGTCCACCATTTTACCCATTTTCATCTGCTTATACCTGACAATACCTATCCATATGGCTGATACTGCCACCAAAGTGGCGGCGAGTGCCATAGACACCGGATAATTGATATGTGGTATGAGAAGCTGGTCTGTACGCAGGCTTTCTATCCAAAATCTTCCGATACCATAGCCTAATAAATATAGAAGAAACACCTCTCCGTCAAACCTTCTGTGCTTAAAATAAAGCATCAGCAAAATAAACAGGCACAGATTCCAGAATGATTCGTACAAAAATGTGGGATGCACCGAGATATACTCCACTCCGTCAATCATGGTTGTATGTGCCATAAGCCTTTCCGTCAGATCTGATGCCCTGACAGCAGATACCGGAAGCTGCATGGCAAAAAGCCCATCATAATAATCGCCAAAGGCCTCTCTGTTACAGAAGTTTCCCCATCTGCCAATCACCTGTCCCAGTATCAGTCCAAGTCCTGCCGTATCACACAGCAGTGGAAACGACAGCTTTCTGACCTTTGCAAAAACGAATGTAGTGATAATCGCCGCTATCACACCTCCGTAAATTGCCAGTCCGCCCTGCCTGATATTGAATATGCTAAGCAGGTCATCCTTGTACAAATCCCACCTGAATACCACATAGTATATTCTTGCACCTATCACCGAGCATATGATTGCCACAAGTGCCAGGTCAAAGTATGTATCAGGATTTTGTCCTGATTTTTTGGCCACATAGCAGGCCACACCAAGCCCCGCAAGCATACCACATGCGATTATTATGCCGTACATAGCAATATCAAAGCTGCCTATTGATATACTTTTTATCACATGCTGCAGATATATATGAAGATGTGGGAAGTTTATATTATAATCCATATTTTTCCTTTCCTGGCTGTAATTGCTGTCTGTCACACCATAATATATACGGTAACAATCACCAATTATGAAAATATATGTACCCGGAGCACCATAAGCATGATACTCCGGGCAGCTGTCATTATGTGCTTCTTAGTCAAAGACACTATCGTCACTAAAGCTTCTATGCCTCACACTCAAAGCTTGCACACTCTGTACTGCACTTGTTTGGTGTACAGTTTTTCTTGATGCCAATCTGATTGGCCATGCAGCTATTGTGGTCATTGTACTTACACTTTGCCGCATCACAGTGCACATCTGTCTCCTTGTGAATAGCTAACTCTGCAGATACCTCGCAGTCACAGGCCTTGTTTGAAAAGCTGCCACACTGTGTATCGCAGGCTTTCTTTGCCTTAGTTCCTTTCACATCGATTTCTCTGAGCTTACAGCAGTTATCTGCATTATACGCACATTTTTCAACATTACAATCAAGTCTTGTCATACTTTTGCCTCCTTTGCTTATGCATAGGCTAGTATGTCCTGATTGATTGTTTTTATGCTTTTTAAATCAATTATCTGTGTTTTTCCTCTTCCGGAAGCTCCACTCTGATTTCCTTTGTACGGATTTCCTTGCAAATCTGATCGATGAAATCTGAAAGCGGCTTAACACCCTCATTTCCTTCAAAACGGCTTCTTACAGATACTGTGCCGTCTGCCTCCTCGTCAGCTCCGACAACAAGCATATATGGAAGCTTATCCATACGAGCCTCTCTGATCTTGTATCCAATCTTCTCAGCTCTGTTGTCAACTGTCACATCGACATCATTTCTCTTAAGCTCATCTGCTACCTTTTTAGCATAATCAGCATACTTCTCTGAAATAGGAAGTACTCTTACCTGCTCAGGGCAGAGCCATGTAGGGAACTTTCCTGCGTAGTGCTCGATGAGCCATGCAAGTGTACGCTCATAGCAGCCGAGTGATGTACGGTGAATGATATACGGACGGATTTTATCGCCGTTTTGATCAATATAGTACAGATCAAAATTCTCAGCAATAGCGCAGTCAAGCTGTATTGTTACCATGGTATCCTCTTTACCGTATACGTTCTTGGCCTGGATATCAATCTTTGGTCCGTAGAATGCAGCCTCGCCGTCGGCCTCAACAAAAGGAACATTTTCCTCAATAAGGATGTTACGAAGAACCTCCTGTGTTGAGTTCCAGTACTCGTCATCTCCTAAGTACTTTTCTGTGTTCTTTGGATCCCATTTTGAAAGACGGTATGTCACATCATTCTCGAGTCCGAGCACCTTAAGGATATATCTGTTAAGGCTGAAGCATGCCTTAAGCTCCTCCTCACACTGGTCAGGACGGATAACATTGTGACCCTCTGAGATAGTAAACTGTCTGACACGTGTCAGTCCGTGCATCTCTCCTGAATCCTCGTTTCTAAACAGTGTGGATGTCTCACCCATTCTGTAAGGCAGGTCTCTGTATGAGTGCTGCTTTGCCTTGTATACATAATACTGGAACGGACATGTCATCGGACGAAGTGCCATAACCTCTTCCTCGCCATCCTTCTCAGGATCTCCGAGAACAAACATGCCGTCAAGATAATGATCCCAGTGTCCTGAAATCTTGTACAGATCTGATTTTGCCATGAGTGGTGTCTTTGTACGCACATAGCCCCACTCCTTATCCTCAAGATCCTCAATCCATCTCTGCAGCTTCATAATCATCTTTGTGCCCTTTGGCATCATAAGCGGAAGTCCCTGTCCGATTACATCTACTGTTGTGAAAAGCTCCATCTCACGGCCAAGCTTATTGTGATCACGCTTCTTAGCCTCCTCCATTCTCTCAAGATGTGCCTTTAAGTCCTCTTTCTTATTGTAGGCTGTTCCGTAGATACGATGAAGCCTTGCCTTGTTTGAATCGCCTCTCCAGTATGCCATTGATGACGATGTGAGCTTGAAGGCCTTTACTCCCTTTGTGCTCATAAGATGTGGTCCTGCACATAAATCTACAAAGCCACCCTGATCATAGAACGAAATCTCCTCACCCTCAGGAAGCTCCTCGATAAGCTCTACCTTGTATGGCTCATCCTTTTCCTTCATTAATTTGATTGCTTCCTCTCTAGGAAGTGTAAATCTTGTTATCTCATGACCCTGTTTGATGATTTTCTTCATCTCTGCCTCAAGTGCATCAAGATCCTCTCTTGAGAATGGCTGTGAATCAAAATCATAGTAGAAACCGTCATCAATTGCCGGTCCGATTGTGACTTTTGCATCCGGGAACAGATTCTTTACTGCCTGTGCCAGCACATGTGATGCTGTATGTCTGATGACACGAAGTCCTTCCTCATCGCTTGCTGTGATGATATTGAGTGCGCAGTCCTTGTCGAGAACTGTTCTTAAGTCAACGATTTCTCCGTCAACCTCTCCTGCGCAGGCTGCTCTTGCAAGACCCTCGCTTATGTCCTTTGCGATTTCATATACGCTTTTTGCTTCGCTGTACTCTTTTGATGAGCCATCCTTCAATGTTATCTTCATGGTTATCTCTCCTTTATTTTTAATACAAAAATCCCCGACACCGCATTGCTGCGACATCGGGGACGATAAGCTTTGTTACCGTGGTTCCACCCACATTCTCTCTGCCTGAAAACAAACTGCTTGTATGTATCCGACAGAAACTCATTTGACTATAACGGTGTCACCGGGCTTTATTAGAGCCACTCCAAGCTGGTGTTCGGTATATCATCCACCGGGGAGCTTTCACCACTCTTTGGACATGAGATTTTATCGTCCTCCAAGGCTTCCCTCTCTGCTGCTTTTAATATACTTACTGTGCTCTTCAACGTATTGTTATTATGCTAATGTTCCTTTCAAAAAATGATAATATACTTATTTTTCTAATCTGTAAAGTACTTTATGCATTTTTTCCGCAACATTTTTTATATTTCTTGCCTGAACCGCATGGACATGGGTCATTTCGGCCGATTTTCTTGCCTACTACTACTGTTCCCGACTTCTTCTGCTCGAGGTAAAGCGCATGCTTTGTCTCTGCATCAAAGATTTCATCCCATGCAGGAAGATTGTAAAGCCAGTCTGCCTTTGCATCTACCATGTTCTTGTAGAGCTTCTCCTTATCGAATGCAAGGCTTACCTTTGTGTCCTCATCCATCTCCTCGATTGGATTTGGTGTAACAAGACTGTCATTGATTCCATCTAAGAAGCCTGTCATCTCCATGATTGATAACTCATATTTCTCAGCAAGCTCTTTGACTGTTCCCTCTACTGCCTCATCCGGATTTGCAAGAAGCTGCTCATATACGCCCTTCTCCAAGAGGAAATAATGCTGCCAAAAACGCTGTAACTCTCCCTGATCTGCTTTGTCATTGTAGGCAATCTTGTGCCACTCTTCTAATAAAGCCATTTTTACTACCACCTTTATCTTTTATAAACTGATATGAGGCCAACTACAGCCTCAACTTCACATATGGATGTATTATACCAAAATAACGGCTTGACGTCAATTTTGTTTTTTTATATTATGATTAAAGGGTCAAAAGGTATCATCGATGCATGCTTGCATGCAATTCGATGTATGCCTTAGTGACCCGCACTACACCGAGAAAGTAGCAATTTGCTGCGGAAACGCAGGAAATTAGCGGATTTCGAGGTGGAGTCAGATTACGGGAATGCGTAGCATGCAGTAATCTGATTAATCATAAATGAGGGGCAAAATACCTTTTGACCCTCATATCATATTATAATTATTAAATAACTATTCAGAACCACGGAGAACAATTCATGAAAAAGACAAAACGTATTCTGGCCCTGACCGGTGCCATCCTTTTATTACTTTTATATGTTGTGGCATTTGCTGCCACTGTGCTCGATCACACAAACGACATGCGCTACTGGAAGGCTGCCGTTGCCGCAACCATCATTATCCCGGTGCTTATCTGGGCATATTCATTTGTATACAGGCTTTTAAAGGGTTCTGATAAAGACTCTGATGATGTAAACAAAAATAAAGCAGATGCCAGTGATAAAAACGACTCTCTTCACAAATAGCATCATCCTTCAAGGAGTATCCATGCCATGAAATGCAAAATCACACCTGAATTATCAGCTAAAGACTGGAAGGAATTCTGCAGCCGTTTCCATTTTGATAATGATAAGCTGCCTCTTATCCGGTCTATATACACAGCAATGCTTCCTTTGGTGGATGCCTACGCATATTATTCCATAAAACAGGATTTGCAGAGGGTATCCTTAGCGCACTATGCCTACGGCCTCGTGACACTTGGAAACGGTGCAGACGAGCTGTCAGAGCTGTATTTAAACCACGAGCAGCTTGAGGAAGCATACATAGCAGACTGTTTAAGTCTCATGCTTTTGTCAAATGCATATGAGCAGTTTGCAAAGACTGTTGAAAAAGACAGCTGCCTTTATGCCATAGAGCTGTCCTTTTTAGGCGATGAATATCCACTTGAGCTGCTGCCTGAGATTTTTGAGCACGTAAGCCCCGATGGCATACGTCTCACCGGTTCAAATATGCTCATGCCGCTTAAGACAGCCGCTCTCATAATAAAGCTTGACTCACAAAAGAAAAAAAATATCACAGAGCTCTGCAATACCTGCGCAAGCTGTAAGAATCTGTCGTGCCCGTCAAGAAAGGCTCCGGGTCCTAAGCTGCCACACACCTACGGTGCCATGCAGATTTTCAATATCAGACATTGAAGCCCTTCTTTTTTTTCATTTCTTTCTTCATCAGATTTTTCTCATAGGAGCCTCGCAGCTTCTCAACCAGAAGTGTCAGATTCCTAAACAGTGACTCAGCCGCAAAGCCAAACACTATCATGAGAAGAATACATATATTTGACAAATCCGTCAGTGCAAACAGCTTCTTTAAGAAGAAGCCTGAAAATACCAGACCTGCTATATTTCCGATAATAACTGCATATTTCATTCCATTGAGCGGCTCGCTGATTTTAAAGAGAATCATAAAGCCCACTACCGAAAGTACAAGTGTCGCTATCGTTCCGATACTTGCATCCGATATACAAAATACCTCTCCGCATATGACAAGTGCTCCGACAGCTATTACATCCGTAAGTCCGCCGGGCAGCGCCTTTAGCATGACATTTGTGATAAAGTGTCCCTTTATCCTGTCCTTATTCGGCTCCAGTGCCAGTAAGAATCCCGGTACTCCTATGGTAAACATACTGATGAGCGATACCTGTGCCGGCTCAAGCGGATACGTAACCATCAGAACAACCGAAAACAGTGAAAGTAACAGTGAGAATATATTTTTTACAAGGAACAAACTGGCTGAGCGCTGGATATTGTTTACCACCCTGCGGCCCTCATATACCACATCCGGCATGTGTGCAAAGTCAGAGTCCAAAAGGACAACCTGTGCTGCCTGGGCTGCCGCCTCACTTCCCGATGCCATAGCCACACTGCAGTCTGCATCCTTCATGGCAAGTATATCGTTGACTCCGTCTCCGGTCATCGCAACTGTATGACCTTTAGCCTGCAAAGCCTTTACAAGCTGCTTCTTCTGCTTTGGTGTCACTCGTCCGAATACAGTATATTTATTCACTGCATCAGCTATTTTATCCTCAGTATCAAGTGTTGCCGCATCGACAAAGCTTTCTGCATTTTCTATCCCGGCCTGTATGGCAATCCTTGAAACAGTACGTGGATTGTCACCTGAAATAACCTTTATCGCAACACCCTGACTCTTGAAATACTCAAAGGTCTTTACTGCATTTGCCCTGATAGGATTGGCAAGTGCCACAAATCCAAGCGGAGTAACGCTGCCGTTTATGCCGTTTTCCACGTTTTCTCCATCATACCTTGCAAATAAAAGCACTCTGTCGCCTTTGTCAGCGTATGGTATGATTTCCTCCTCAATGCGCGCAAAGTCATCGTGCATGATAAACTCAGGTGCTCCGAGCAGATATGTTCCGTCAGAAAAGGTAACACTGCCATACTTGAGGCCCGACGAGAAGGCCTGCTGTGAAACCGCTGTACGGTGTAATGCAGATGTATTATTTGTCAAAGCATCTGCTGCATATGCCTTTAGTGCGAGCATAGTCGCATTGTTGTCAACGGAGGCATTTGCATAATCTAAAATAAGGCTCTTAAGCTCATCTAATGTCAAAGCTGTCTGTGCGCCATCTGCTCCACTGTTTTTGCATAGGAAAATTTCTTTAAGCTTCATATCAGGCTCAGTTATTGTGCCTGTTTTGTCCACACACAGCACATCCACTCGCGCAAGCGTCTCAATACTTTTCATATCGTGAAGCAATACCTTTTTGCTTGCAAGCTTCATAGTGCTTAGGGCAAGCGCCACCGTAGTCAGCAGATACAAGCCCTCCGGTATCATTCCTATAATCGCTGCAACTGTCGATGTAACGCTCTTTGTGATAGACTCACCATTCACAAAATGACTCTGCCAGAACAGTATAAGCCCAATCGGAATAATCACTATGCCAACCCATTTGACGATCAAATTGATGGAGCGTATCATCTCTGACTGCTCCTTGTCTCCCATTGATTTTGCCTCAAGGCTCAGCTTTGAGATATATGATTCATTACCGACCTTTTCAAGCCTTGCATAGCACTCTCCCGATACAACAAAGCTGCCCGACATGAGAGTACTGCCCTCTGTCTTTTCCACCTCATCAGCTT
The DNA here is from genome assembly GCF_977054825.1 of Agathobacter sp. NCBI lineage: Bacteria > Bacillati > Bacillota > Clostridia > Lachnospirales > Lachnospiraceae > Agathobacter > Agathobacter sp. The sequence continues at coordinate 61,153 of NZ_CDRTEH010000005.1, read as the reverse complement.
CACCTGTGAGCAGCGATTCATTTACCTGTATATTTCCGGATATCACAACCGCATCCGCACAAATCTGCTTTCCTGCGGTAAGTAAAATCACATCATCCTTTACAAGCTCCTCCGTACTAATCTGCTTTAGACTTCCGTTTCTGATGACATCCGCATGTGGAGCATTCAAAAGGCTCATTTTCTCAAGAGTCTTTTTTGCACGGATCTCCTGAACGATTCCGATTACCGTATTTCCAATAATTATAGGCAGAAATGTCAGATTTCTAAAAGAACCTACCATTATGAGAAGAATCGTTATGACAAGAAATATAAGGTTAAAATATGTGAAAACGTTTGAAATCACAATTTCCTTTGTTGTCTTGTCTGTCGATATATCCGCTCTGTTGGTAAGTCCTTCCTCTGCTTTCTGCCTAACCTCTTCGTCCGTAAGACCCGTGATATTTATATTTTTGCTGTCATTATTCATCTGATTCATGCTATTCACCTTTTGCCCCTCATTTATGATTAATCAGATTACTACATGCTACGCATTCCCGTAATCTGACTCCACCTCGAAATCCGCTAATTTCCTGCGTTTCCGCAGCAAATTGCTACTTTCTCGGTGTAGTGCGGATCACTAAGGTATACATCGAATTGCATGCAAGCATGCATCGATGATACCTTTTGACCCTTTAATCATAATAATAATGATACAACATCAGCATGATTTCAATACATATTTCATAAAAAAAAGATGAACTATTTCTTAATTTGTTTTCACATTGTAACTATTCACTTTCAGTCTCAGTACTCTCACTGTCCTCTGTTGCTACCATATCATCTATAGAATCCGGTATTGTTCCAAGGATTGTGTTGCTTGAAAGATATACATCATCATTTACCTTGATATAGTACTCTCCAAGCATAGCGTTTTTCTCACCGATTGTGATGGTATATGTCTTATCATCGGTGCTTAGCTTTACAACATTCTGTGGTTCGTCCAGTCCAAAATCAGATGTATCCGCATCTGAATCAAATTTTTTTGAAGCTGTGATGCTTGTAGCGTTTCCAAGCAGTGATGTAACCTTGCTTGTATTGATTTTAAGAGAGGTGTCATTATCGCAGACCCACTGGTCATCATCATCTGCGCTGCTTTCGGAATCGGTATCTGTTTTCTCAGACTCCGTTGACTCGGTATCATCGGAGGTATCCTCTGACTTTATACGGCTGAAGGTATACTCCTGACCTTCAATCAGAAATGAGAGCGATTTGACATCCGATGAGTCAAGCGAAAGTGCCTCAACACTGTCGCTTTCGCTCTCTGAATCATCATCACTTTTATATTTATTGTAATTTAGAAGCCCCAGGTAGCCCGCCAGGCAGGCTACCAGAACTATCGCAAGTATCACAAAGGTGCGTTTTTGCTTATTCATTCATTATTTCTCCTGTTTCCTATACGCTTTTAACTGAAATCTACTTCTTTCTCCTCATTGCCCACACAACGATTCCTATGATTATAAGCAGTATCGGTACAGCAATCATTATGATAAGTCCCGTAACAACTGCCTGCAGCGTATTTATAGTGATATTGCTTAAGGTGTAATCCTTCACCGGTATCACACTTGATGCAAGCTCCACATTTCCGGTCATTGATGTGATAACATCCTTGAACATGTCTGCATTGTTGCCGGAAACGGCATTATCGTATGAATCATCAACCACATACGGTGTGCCAAACACGACAACCGATGCGCCGGTGCTTGAATCATTTACAGCAAGACCTGTGGTAAAAGGTCCGTTCTCATCTCCGTCCTCTGCCTTCGATGTGGTGATATTCTTCCAGTCCTTCTTTAAAACTGCGCTGTCTGATGTAGAAAGCAGCTTTGTATATGTCACATCATCTGTATCCTCAGGATAACTGATCGCACAGCTTCCTGCCAAAAATACATATCCGTCTGTGGCATCTGAGGTGTAATCTGTCGTCTCAACCGTTGGAAGCAGGTAGAGAGGATTCTGATAGTATTTTGAACTGTCATTTTCAGCTACAACACCGGTCTTGAAGCTGACATTGTAAGCCGCAAGTATCTTGTTAAAGTTTGTAAGCTCGTCATTATATGCGTAGCAGCCGATAATCAGTGCCTTTCCGCCGCCATTTAAATAATCAATTACCTTCTGGGCGTCCTCCTCGTTGAAATCAACCGTCGGGGAATTAATAATAATGGCTGTTGCATCCTCCGGCACCTTTTCCTCATTAAAAAGCTCAAGGCTCTTTAAATTTGCATTTGCCTTACTTACAACACTCTGGAAATTGCTTCCTATCTCTGTTTCATTGTGTCCTGTTATCTGATAGATTACAGGAAGCTCATCTGCATCCATCGTGACATACTCTATAGCACTTGTAATCTGTCCCTCTGCATCATAGCCTGTGATGCTCGACTGCGACTGGTATCCGTAATAGTATGATGAGCTGTCATATTCATATATGTCATTGTAATCAATCACCTTTGAACGGTTTTTGCTCTCAATGATAAGACTGTTCGTGGTAGGTGTCGTGTCTGTGTAATCCTGATAAAACTTCGGACTTGTCGCCGGGTCTACATATTTTACCTTTATATGACTTGAAAGGTCCTTGTATCTGTTTATTGTCTCATCTATCTTTGCATCCTTTGATTTTTTGGAATTCAAAACATAGATTGTGATATCCTCGTCGAGCTTACTTACCCTGTCCTTTGTATCGCTTGTGAGCGAGTACAGCTTTGTAGCCGAACAATCAATTGACGTATACTTAGCAGGAAGCGCTGACACCACGAGGTTTACAACCACACAGATTGCACACATTATGACTATCATTCCAGCCGAAAACGCTCCTGTGCCTATCCTCTTCTTTGAAAAAGCCCACCTTCTCTTCTGGATAGACTGCGTCGTAAGGAAGCATAAAAGCAGAATAACCGTCACATAATAAGCTGCCGATGTGACACTGAAGCAGCCACTCACAAAATTCTCAAATGGTGTGTACAGATCAAAGCAATTAAGCACATTTGTAAGCAGGTTGCCGCTCGATGAGATAAGCCCTGTGATGGACTGCATCATATATGAAAGGAACAATGCCGCAAATGTAAGTATTGCAGATATAATCACACTCTCAGATATTGACGATATAAAAAGTCCCACTGCGATGCATGATAAACCGTAAAGCCAGTAGCCAAACAAAGCCACATAGGCTTCACTTAAAGCCACTTTGCCGTAGATTGACAGCACGAGCGGTGAAAGTGCAAAAATAGCTATGTCTATTGTGTATACTGCTGCCATTGCAAAATATTTTCCTGCGACAATTTTGCCGACAGATACAGGCGATGTCAGCATGAGCTGATCTGTCTTTGTCTTTCTCTCATCAGAAAGTGATCTCATTGTGAGGATCGGCACTGCAATCATCATAATAAAACCGATTCCCTTTAAATCGTATGAGATATACGGATAACCGTTTTTCAGATTGTATACATAAAAATACAGGCCATACACTGCAAGAAGCGCGGCTACAAATAGCCATCCTATAACATTCTGGAAATATGATTTGAATTCTCTTTTAAATATTGCAAGCATTATTTCTCATCTCCTTCCCCTGTAAGCTCAAGAAATACATCCTCGAGTGACTTGACAACAGAATGCATCTCAAGGATTGGCATATGCATTGCGCTTGCAAGCTCAAATATTTCCTCACGTATATCGCAGTTTGCTTTTGCAACAACCAAAGCCTTCACTGTACCCTCTTCCTCAGATTGTTCAAATGTGACCTTATCAATATTTACTATTTTCTCAAGCATTCCTCTTGCGCCAATCTCGTCTGATTTGATAACAAGATTGATTTCCTGATTCTTTGACATGAGACTGATCAGATTTTCAGTGGCATCACTTGCTACAAGCTTGCCCTTTGATATGATAAACACATGATCGCACACCGCACTTATCTCACTTAAAATATGCGAGCTAAGTATCACAGTATGGTTTTCTCCAAGCTTTTTGATAAGCTCACGAATCTCTATTATCTGCTTCGGATCAAGTCCAACCGTAGGCTCATCCAGTATAATGATTTCCGGATAGCCAAGCAGTGCCTGAGCGAAGCCAACTCTTTGTCTGAAGCCCTTGGATAGGTTCTTTATGAGACGGTTTTTCACCTCCGTGATACCGGTCATATCCATGGCATCTTCTATCATTTCTTTTCTCTTTTTCCTGTCAAGCTTTTTGAGCTCTGCCACAAATTGCAGATATTCATACACCGTCATATCCACATAAAGCGGTGGTATCTCCGGCAGATATCCTATACATTTTTTTGCCTCTTCAGGCTGTGCAAATATATCATAGCCGTTTATCTTTACTGTTCCACCATCGGCACCAATATATCCGGTAACAATATTCATGGTGGTTGACTTTCCGGCGCCGTTTGGTCCCAAAAATCCATATATCTTTCCCGGCTCCACAGTCAGCGAAAGATGATCGACAGCCATATGGTCGCCATATTTCTTTACGAGATTACTAATTTCTATCACAGTAATGCTCCTTCCTAAATTGTTATGATATCAGCGTATAAAAAAAGAGTGTTCAATTTGTGAATTTTGAACACTCTTTTGTAAATTAATTAAATTTTTTCATACTGTAATATTTGCACTGCTATTTGTCTGCGCGCACAATCATAGCTTCTCTGTCAGCACCTGTTCCAATGAACTTAACAGGTACTCCGATGTATTTCTCTATGAAGCTGATGTACTTCTGTGCATTCTCAGGAAGCTCCTCAAAGGTCTTGCAGCTAGCGATTTCATCGCCCCAGCCACCTTCAAGCTCCTCATATACAGGCTTTGCGTTGTTTAAAACCTTAAGGTTTGTGGTAAAGTCCTCTGTCACCTTACCGTTTACATCATATCCGGTGCAGACCTTTATTGTATCAAACTTGCCGATTGTGTCGAGATGGTTTACAGAAAGTGCTGTAAGTCCGTTCAGACGCTTAGCATATTTCAATGTAACAAGGTCTAACCATCCGCATCTTCTCGGACGGCCTGTTGTGGTGCCGTACTCATGTCCGAGCTCACGGATTCTGTCTCCTGTTGCGTCAAGAAGCTCTGTCACATATGGACCCTCGCCTACACGGCTTGAGTATGCCTTGATGACACCGTATACATTTCCGATATCTGATGCTGAAAGACCTGTTCCGGTAAGGATACCACCGATTGTAGGATTTGATGATGTAACATATGGATATGAACCAAAGTCGATGTCAAGGAGTGTAGCCTGTGCTCCCTCAACAACCACCTTTTTGTCATCCTCAAGTGCCTTATGTAAGAGAGTGATTGTATCACATACATATGGCTCAAGCTGTGCTGCATAGTCACTGTACTCTGCAAACATCTTGTCAAAATCAAGCTCCTTTGTATAATCAGTCTCAGGATCATATACCTTAAGAAGTGCAAGCTTGAGCTCTGTCTGCTCTTTGAGGCGCTCCTTGAAATCAGGTGCGTATAAATCCTCCATTCTGATTCCGCTTCTCTCATACTTATCGCAATATGAAGGTCCGATACCCTTTCCTGTAGTACCGATTTTCTTTGCCTGTCTCACCTTCTCAAGTGCTACATCAAGCTTTCTGTGATATGGGAAAATGACATGTGTTTTGTCACTGATTTTTAAATATTTATCTACATCATATCCGTGTTCCTTTAAGTTGTTGATTTCCTCTAAAAGAACCTGTGGATTTAAAACCACTCCGTTTCCGATTACTCCGATCGTGTGTCCTGATAAGAGACCTGACGGAATAAGGTGCATTGCGTATTTAACACCGTTTGCCTTGATTGTGTGACCGGCATTGTCTCCGCCTGTACATCTTACTGCTACATCAGCGTCGGCTGCAAGGTAATCAATTACCTTACCCTTTCCTTCGTCACCATAGAAACATCCTATTACTACATCTACCTTTGACATTTTACATGCCTCCCTTGTATTTTCTGACACGACACCTTGTGCCATGTAACTGCCTGATTTTATTGGTATATTTATTATGCCTTGTAACTATTCAAAATTAGCTGTTACAGTACTCTATCTTCTTTGAGCAGGCTATCGCAAGCGCTCCCGGTCCTATGTGGCATGAAACCGAAAGTGAAAGCGGATTCATAACGATTTCGTTATTTGGGAATGCCGCCTGAACCTCTTCCTTAAATGCCTCTGCTGCTGCAAGATCATGCGTGTAAGCCATCTCAAGATTTATACGGCTACCATCCGGATTACCAAAGCGCTTCTCAAAATCCGACTTCATGGCATCTATCATGATGCTCTTTGCCTGCTTTACGGTACGTGCCTTTGCAAACGCGTCAAGCTTCTCACCCTGAATCTGAAGCACTGGCTTGAGCTTTAAAAGTGTGCCAAGTGCTGCCGCTGCAGGTGTGATTCTGCCACCCTTTTTGAGATAAGTAAGAGTATCGACCATGATATATATGGAAGACTCAAACTTTGCAGCCTCTAATATCTGCTTTATCTCTGCCGCATTTTTTCCTTCCTCTGCCAGCTTCTTTGCATCTATAACCGACTGGCGCATTGTAACTGATATTCTCTGATTGTTGACTACCTGCACCTTGCCGTCATAATCCTGTGAGAGCATATATGCTGTCTCACATGAGCTTGAAAGTCCTGATGACATCGGAATATATACGATCTCGTCATATTCCTTTAAAAGCTCATCCCATTTATCTGTAACGTCACCGACTAAAGGCATAGATGTCTTGATATCTCCTCCGGCAGCGAGCTTCTCGTAGAACTGCTCCTGCGTCAGATCGATATTCTCATAATACATCTGCTCATTGATGTAAAAAGGCATTGGGAGTACCTCTACTCCAAGCATTTTTGCCTCGTCAGGTGTGATACCGCTGTTTGAATCGGTAACTACTATAACCTTACTCATTAATTCTCACTCCGATATAAATATTCATTGTCGTATTTTTTCCAACACCGCCCATTATACCATAGGTGTAATTGTTTGAAAAGATGTTTTTAGCGCCCTGATAATATTTACAATATCAGGACGCTAAAACGTATACGATGTTTATTCTATTATTTATAATTATACAGTCTCTTCTCTAATCTCCGGTTCTGTATAATATTCTTAATAAATTCTACAAGTACCTTGATAATCCCCACAAACCAGAAGCCTTTAAGCTCAAGCACGATTCCGTCAACCATTCCCATGCTTATCATTCCGCTTGTCATCTTAGCCAGTCCGCGCAGCGGCATATTTAACTGGAAAAGCAGATTTAAGTCCGGACTTCCTTTCTTTAAGCTCCTGTTAAGCATACCTGTCAGTATCGCCCATATAAGCCAGCCGAGAGGGCTTCTTGCGTGATTCATCTCTCCAAGAGTCATATTACGGCTGATGTCAGGTCTTCCGTCAGGTATTTCATGTCCCAGAAGTTGTGCAAATTCATCTTTATCGACATTTTGCACATTACCTGACTCATAATGGGAAAGCTTACCCATATCATATGGTTTCTTATCTGTTGTTCCTTTGAGGCTTATCTCGTCACTTAATACGATATCCTCAGATGATCTTCCGACAGATATTTTGTAGACTCCACCTTCCTGCTCCCATCTGTTCGTCTTTACATTCCAATAGCGGAAAGCCTTATCATCTAAAGATACTGTTACACGTTTGCTTTCTCCGGGCATAAGCAATGTCTTTACAAATCCTTTTAATTCACGCTCCGGTACGAAAACCATTTTTCCCGGTGCGCTTATGTATATCTGGGATATTTCTTTTCCAGCAGCATTTCCTGTATTTGTCACTGTAAAGCTTACCCTGTCAGCTTCCACACTGATGTCTGAATACTCAAAGGTTGTATAGCTTAAACCAAAGCCAAACGGGAATGCTGTGGCGATGTCTGCTTTCTGATAATATCTGTATCCTATATATATGCCTTCACGGTATTCCACAGTTCTCTTTTTACCGGCAAAGTGATGTAAGGAAGGAGTGTCCTCATATTTTTCTATCCAGGTCTCTGCCAGCTTTCCGCTTGGATTTATGACACCTGTCAATGCATCTGCCACAGCGCGTGCTCCGGCCTGTCCGCTTAAGCACGCATAAAGTATCGCATCACAATATGATCTCCACTGTGTTTCCACACTGCTTCCTGCCGACAGTACCACAACTATCTTTCTTCCATCTCTGTGAAGTGCCTTAAGCAGTGATATCTGATTTTGTCTGAGCTTCATCATCTGCCTGTCAAGGCCTTCGCTCTCCTGCACCTCGTCAAGCCCCAGACAAAGAACTGTTATTTCAGCACACTTTGCAAGCTCTCTTGCTTTTTTTACAGCCGCATCATCCTGTTGTCCCAGGCGGTCAAAGCCCTTTGCATAGCCTACTACCTCTACAGACGATCTTTCCATACAGTCAAGCAGATTATCAAGTGCTGTGGTATTTACCATACTTGATCCTGCTCCCTGATATCTTGGATTTTTTGCAAAATCTCCGATGATTGCAACCTTTGTATTGTGTTTCAGTGGTAAAATACCATTATTATTTTTGAGCAATGTCATGCTTTCTGCCGCTGCCATACATGCCAGAGCATGATGTTTCTTTTTCATATCATCGGGAAGATTAAGCTCCCCGTCTTTTAGCACTGCATTTTTAGTTGCTTCTTTTACTGCTTTCCCGGTTGAATATATAAGCTCTAAAAGCTCATTAACTCTTGCATCAACGTCGCTCTCTTCTATCTTGCCGCTTTTTACCGCTGCGATCAGCTCTCTTACCGAATCGCCTCCCGGTGCAGGCATTTCTAGTGTTGATCCTGCCTTTACCCCGAGTGCATGATCATTTGAACCACCCCAGTCAGTTACAACAGAACCCTTAAAGCCCCACTCTTTTCTTAAAATTTCTGATAAAAGATGTTCGTTCTCATTGGCATAAGTACCATTTATAAGGTTATAGCTCGACATGATGCATTTCGGATTTCCCTCTTTTACCGCAATTTCAAATCCTGTCAGATATATTTCACGCAGAGTTCTCTCATCAACGATACTGTCCGATGCCATTCTCCTTGTTTCCTGATCGTTTACCGCAAAATGCTTCGGACATGCTGCCACTCCATTTTTTTGAATACCACGGATATATGCGGCTGCCATTTTGCCTGCCAGATACGGATCTTCCGAGAAATATTCAAAATTTCGTCCGCATAGCGGATTTCTTTTCATGTTAAGTCCCGGTCCAAGCAAAACATTTACTCCAAGAGTTGCTGTTTCTTCACCAAGTGCTTCTCCCACTTTCTCACCAAGTGTCTCATCCCAACTGTTTGCTATAGTTGCAGCCGATGGAAAGCATGTAGCCTCCACACTCGGATTTAAGCCTAAATGATCAGAAGCGCCAGCCTGTTTACGAAGTCCGTGTGGTCCATCTGAAAGCCATATTGCCGGAATTCCCAGATTTTTATATTCTCTTGTCTGAAATACAGATTTACCTGATAAAAGTGCGCATTTCTGCTCTAAAGTCATCTTCATTTAAGCCTCTCCCTCCGGGAAAATAATCTTGTAAATAGGAAAATATATAACCATCTGCACGCCACCATTAATAACCGTTATAAGTACATTATAAAGTGCTGTCGGAACATATTTTTTACAGATTGGTACATATATTCCCATAAGGAAGCTGCATGCTATTGTAATTAAAACAAAAGCCACGATATACCACGCTATCTGATACCATATATTTCCCTTTGATTTGAATGTAACGTTGCGCTGCATAGGAAAATTAATGCACTGTGCAATAAAAAGCGTTACTGCAAATGCTGCAAAATAACCCATTCCACCTGTAGCATCTCCCGTAACAGGATAATTAAACACATATGTATCAACAGGTCCTACTGCCAGATGGATAAGCTGGCACGGTATATCGCACCAGTCCGTTAATTTGTAAAACAGTGACGGCAGGAATGTCAGCAGAAGATACTGCACAACTGTCACAAACAGCGAAAACGCATAAAATTTTACAAACTGCGCTATCAATTTATGTTTTATTGAAAAATCATTCCATTTTTCTCTTATTAAATCCATTTATTCCTCCATATCAATTATTCTCAATATTACAAGGCTCTTACTCTGCAACAACAGGAACGAGTATCTCAGACTGATTATTGCCATCAAAAGCAGTTATTCTTATCTCGTTTTCAGCACCGGCACGAACAATGGCAAGTGCCTCACCATAATAAGTCTCTGCTTTATTTCCAAGATATCCCATCTCATTATAAGGACATGCATTTCCAAATGCTTCCAGCTTTCCGCCCTCTACAGTAAGCTGTATCGTTCCCCTCTCAAGAGGTTTTGTGATCCCATTATTATCAGTGTATTTAAGACGTACATATGCAAGATGTCCATGTCTGACGCTGCTCTTTTCTGCTTCCATTGTGATAACAGTCTCATTTCCTGCTGTCTGAAGCATTTTTCTTCCGATTTCTTTTCCACTGTTGTCATAAGATACTGCTTCTATGCTGCCGCTTTCATATGTACACGAAAATCTTGCTATACAGTCGTTTTTAAGCTGCTTTGAGCCAACCTGTTTTCCGTTTACAAACAGATCGACTCTGGCTGCTCTCGCATATACCTCGACATTGGCTTTGTTTCCGTCGCAACCGCCAAAGCTCCAGCTCTCAAGTGCATTTGACATCTTCCACGCAGATGGACTATGTCTGTCATTTGTATGATTTACCGGACATACACCGATAAACGGCCCATTTTCATGCTCTAATGCCACTCTTGTATATAAAGCTTCACACAAAGGCTTTCCTGTCAGATCTACTCTTCCCGAGCCTGCAGATACCCAGCCGAGCTCACCATTAAAATTTTTGGCATAGTCACTGTATTCCCATGAACCAACCATTACCTCACCGAGATAATCCATTCCTGCCCACACAAAATCACCGACAAGACGAGGATTTTTCTTTGCCATCTCTCTAAATTTGTAGGCATCATTGCAGAAGGTCTCACTTCCGAGTATCAGCCTGCCCGGATACTTCTTTAAATCATGCTTATAGCGGTAAATGCCGTAATTATATCCGGCTATATCCATATTTGCAAAAGCATCCCTCGTCTTTACATCACAGCCATGAAGTGTTGCTCCACGCTTCATGAATTCATCTCCTAAAAGACCTGCCAGATTGTTAAAGAACTGGCTTCCGACCGCCTTCTTCTTTCCCGGCTTCTTCTCTGCTTCCTTTTTAGCCTTCTTGTCACTGTATACCCCAAAGCCTATAGAGCTTAAGAAATTAAAGAATATATTGACACCACATGTGACAGGCCGCGAGTCATCTAGTCCATGTAAAAACTCTGTCATCTCACCGGTAAGCTTTATTCCACGCTCCTGTGCAGTCTCACTTACCTCATTTCCTGTAGAGTACAGTATGACGCAGGGATGGTTATAATCCTTTTCCACCATATCGGTAAGATCCTGCTTCCACCATTTGTCAAAATAATTGACATAGTCATATTCTGTCTTGTGGATATACCAGTGGTCAATATATTCATCCATGACAAGCATACCCTGTCTGTCACATTCATCCAAAAATACCTTTGAGCATGGATTGTGTGCACTTCTTATGGCATTATAACCATTTTCCTTCATAAGACGCACCTTGCGCTCTACAGCATCGGGATCACACACTGCTCCAAGCAGTCCGTTATCATGGTGGACACATGCCCCCTGAACGATGACACGCTCCTTGTTTATACAGATGCCGTTTTCTCCCCAGGAAAGCTCTCTTATTCCAAAGCTCTCACTTACCACATCATTTTGCGCTGTAACACGGCATTTATAAAGAAACGGAGTGTCCACATTCCAAAGCTTTGCACCCGGCACATCAATGATTTCTGTCACCCTGCACGCACATTCGTTTTTACGACTGCATACAACATTACCGTTTGGATCAATTATCTCTACGCTTACAGGTGAAGCTGCATTGGTTTGTACACTCACCTCAATTTTTGCCGGCTCAATAGACACAGTACGGATTTTTACACCATTTACCGGAATGTGTATATCATCCCCCACCCATAACGTGACCGGCCGGTATATTCCTGCTCCTGAATACCAGCGGCTGTTTGGCTGATCGGCATTTCTGGCGATCACACTGATGTGGTTATGCTTGCCTATGTGAAAAAGCTCTGTAACATCAACGTAAAAATTAGTGTATCCGTATGGTCTGAATGCAGCTTTTTTATCATTAATCCAGACCTCTGCCTCGTGATAGACTCCCTCAAATTCCAATATCATTTTTTTATTTTTATATTCATCACCCGGTATGAAATCTTTTTCATATAGGTAATCATAACCCTCATACCAGCCTGTGTTGGTTCCCCCGAGTGCATCTGCACTTTTCTTTTCTCCAAGCATTGCATCATGGGGTATTCTGACCGGTGTGCCTTCGCCTGTTTCATCCAAATGTTTTACTGTCCATCCATCGTTCCATGAAACTGCTTTCATTTATATTCCTATCCTTTCAATTAAATTATATTACCAAACTGTCCTATAATATAATCAGGAATAAGTATCCATCCTATTTTCGGATGGATACTTTTCCAGATATAGTCAGTCTATTTTTTCTTTTTGATAAACGCCGTTACAATCATCACAATATCTGCGACCAGATAGAATACTGCGCCAACAATTGAAATGTGCAATGCATCTGCCTCTGCAGCCGGATAGTTTACCGGAATAAAATATACATCTGCCGCCAGCGAAACGCGACCTAATATAAACCAGTAAAAACTTACTAAAAGCAGAATATTTACCATAACTATCAGTATATCGTACACTACAACATTTATCTTTTCTTCACCTATAGCCGCAAAGACTGCTGCAATAATTGCTACAACTGTACAGATAACAGGCATTGGATTCATAACTGCATCTGCAAGATATCCTGTTACCGAAGTCACAATATATATGATCATTCCGATAAGAGCGGCTATTGCTACGATCCAAAGAATCAAATTGGATTTATTGATGACTTTTTTCATGTTCATTCTCTTCCTATGCCTCCTGTTTTTTTGTTCTTCTTATGCGGCTTATGATATAGAAAACCACGCATAGTGCACATATTACCGCAAATACACCTGTGCAAGACTTGTATGCCACTCTCCACCAGGTCATGACATCCTCACTGTGTGTAGTCTCATTGATTCCGTTCATCGCTGCACTGTTTGCAAGCGCATATAATGCATAGTGAAGATCCTGCTTGATAGCCAGACATACATCCCTGTCCTTGCTCAAAGACTCTGCGTTCCAGTATGTGATCTCATCTCCTGCCCCAAATCCACAGAATGCATTTGTTCCGGCAAGAATTGACTCCTTAGGTGATGCCTTAAGTGATACACCTGTAAAGTCTGTTACATTGTAGCCGTTAAAGCCCCACTCATCTCTCATGATCTGAACCTGTACACCGGCATTTGCACTTGATGCAACTGCACCGATACGGTTGTATGATGACATGACTCCGAGTGCGCCCTGTGTATATGTATCTGCCTTTGTATCGTCAGACTCAAATGAAGCCGGTTTTCCATTTGCCTCAAATGCCTGCTGAAGACCTCTGAGCTCTACTTCCCTTGCTTTCTGCTCATTCATGAATACCGCGATTCCTGAACGGTTGATTTCCTGATCATTAAATGCTGCATGTTTGATATTTACAAGAGTACCCTTTGACTGTGCTCCCTGCACAACAGCACTTCCGATATATCCTGTAAGGATCGGATCCTCTGAGTAATACTCAGCTCCACGGCTGTTGTATGCATGACGGTGGATGTTCATTCCAGGTCCGATCATGATAGGAAGATTGAGTACAAGTGTGCTCTCACCGAGTGTTATCTCACCATTCTCATATGCAAGCTCTTTGTTCCAGCTATATGCCACATTTTCAGGTGATACTCCAACTCGTGTTGCATAGTCGTAATCAGCTGCATCCTCATATGCTTTTCCCTGATAAGAGCCCTCTGTCAGGTAATGTGAATCAGATCCGTTAGGACCATCATCTGATGTATACTGCATAAGTCCGATTGAAGGGATTGCCTCGATGTTGTGGAATGCATTTGCTGCAAAGCTAAGGAACTCATCAATAGTTACCTTGTCGATCAGCTCATCCCAGCGAGGATCATCGTAATCAGCGCCCTTTAAATCCATGATCGTCAGATCACTTGATGTATCACCAAATACAAGATCTGATGTATCATCATCTTTTTTAAGCTCAATAAAATCATTTCCCAGAAGCTTTGAAAGCTCGTCATTTGCTGTAAGACCTGATATTGTCTTAGGGAATGTTCCGTTCCAGTCACTTCTTGAAAGATATGTTACTGTATCAGGGATGAATGAATTGATATCCATTGAGTATTCCCCATCGGAAACTGCATTTGTGATTTCAGTTCCGTTCTTGCTTGTTGCAAATGTTGTATTGTCAACATCTCCATCCCAGCTCCAAGAGTATGAAAGTGATGCATTTCCATCTGCAGTCATACCATCAGCTGTTGTCTTTCCCTGCGCTGCAAGGATGTTGTTAAGTGCATCGTGTGAATTGCTTCCAACTGCAAAATAATATGTTCCCGGATCTACGATGTATGTCTTAGCGTTTGTTGAATCGTAACTTGCAAGGTTAGACAGATCTATATTAAGTGTGATTGTCTCACTTGCTCCCGGCTCAAGTGTCTGTGTCTTTTCAAAATCTATAAGCTGTACTGCTGATTTTTCAATACCATACTGCTTATCATAATCTGTGTATGGAGTCTGTGCATAAACCTGTACTGCTGATTTGCCGGCCACATCACCTGTATTGGTTGTGGTCACTGTAACCTGTGCTGTTTTCTTATCATCTGCTATCACAACATCATCAAGTGTCTGCTCGAAGGTTGTGTATGAGAGTCCATATCCGAATGGATATACCACCTCATTGCTGTAATCCCAGGTTCCGTCAGTCTCTGCAACTGTTCCGTCTGCATTTGCATATGTTCCTGCCGAAGCCTCTGTGCCTCCGTTTCCAAGAACAATGTCTGCATACCTTGTCTCATAATAACGATATCCGGTGTAAATTCCCTCTGCCTCTACTAAGTAAGAATTTACATTTGCACTCTCTGAGAAATCACTTGCATTTGTCCATGGAATATTTCCATAATTCTGCATTGCTGGTGCAAGTGCACTATTTTTAGCAAACACATCTCCCAGATATGCTGATGGAGAAACAGTTCCGTTTAACACATCTGCAACACCATAGAAACCGTAAGCTCCCGGATATCCTATCCACATAATTGCATCAATATCAGGATCATTCTGTAAATTTGCAATCTCCATAGGGTTTGTTGCATTGACAAGCACGATTACTTTATCGAAGTTTGCCTTTGCCTCATTTACCATTGCCATCTCTTCATCGCTGAGACTTAAGATGTTGCCTGTTACTGTCTCAACGCCGTCAGCTCTGCCTTCTTCTCCCGGATAATAGCCGTCGCCGCCTTCTCCGGCGACTCTTCCTACTACTACGATAGCAGCATCGTTATACTCATCATACTGTGAGTTATAGTCAGGGTTAAGCTTGGCTAACTCATCAAGTGTCAGCTCATGAGGATCATCATATGCAGTGATCTCTGAATACTCCGGTAAGATTCCACCACCAAACTGTGGTACTGCCCATTCTTTTCCCTCAAAAAATTTCTCATATGCTGCCATCATTGATGGATTGATCTGAAAGCCTCTTTCTTTGAATGCATCAAAGATCTGCACTGTAGATTTTCCATCAGCCACACTTCCACCAGAATTACTGTATACCGGTGCATAGCTGCGGATACCGAACATTGTAATCTTTGCATCACTTTTGAGTGGCAAAGAAGCATTTTCATTTTTCAGAAGTGCAAATGTCTCCTGAGATGTGCAGATAGCCAATTCCTTAAAGCCATCATAAGCCTCCTTGGCTGATGTGAATTTTGACTGATATGTCCATGAATCTTGTGCATCCTCTGTCACTGTTACCTGACTTCTGGTTCCGACAAACGCATCTACCGATGTACGATATGTCTCCAGAATGTTTCCTGCCAGTAATGAAACTGTAAGGAACAATGCCGATGTCATAGAAATACCACGCCACATGTTTGTTTTTCTAAACATACTTATCTTCTCCTTTTCTGTTGATAAACAGAGGTTATCAATTTTCACAAATACGTACAATGGATTTTGCATGAACTGTCATTTTTGATACTTAATCTGTCCTATATGCACACTTTTGCATGCGATTTCCTGTACAAAAAACTTCCCATACCATCATTCTGGCACAGGAAGTAAAATATCAAGTGAAAACATATTATCTTTTGATCCAGCTGACAAAAAGCCATGATATTTCTCTGCTATCATGCGTATGCTCTTCATTCCAAAGCCGTGATAGCGTTTATCCTTCTTCGTGGTCTGAGGCAGTCCTTCCTCAAAGGAAAGCTCTCCAAGATACTGATTTTCCACATGGATCAGTATCATTCCGCGGCTTTTCTTAACACGCACGTTAATGCAGCGTTTTTCTTCATCATTTATCTTATCCACCGCCTCTATAGCGTTATCAATCGCATTTCCAAACAGTGAGTAGACATCCGATTTCTTCATGAATGAAAGCAGCTCTCCGTCTATCATACAGTCAAGACGTATCTTTTTATTCTCACACTGCATGAACTTCTCCATTAAAAGCACATCCAGCACTTCGTTTCCTGACTTAAAAGCCGTATCGTATATATCTATAGCCCTTTTTAGGTCCGCAAGCTCATCCTCGGGTATATTGTTGCCGATAGTCGCTATCTGATTTTTTATGTCATGGCATTTGACATTGATAAGATCTATAGTTTCCTGCGAAAGCTTCATCTGCTGCTTCTGCTGGTACAAAAGATGCTGCATAATCGCATTGCTCTCCTGCTCCTTTTCCTTTCGCACTATCTCACACTGCAGCATGAGAAGGAACAGACAGCATATCATATCAAACATGATAAATACTGTATACGGCATAAATCCCACTTCATATTGATCAAATAAATTCTGAAACAGATTCGTGCAGAGCTGCATTCCTATAAGTAATATAAGAACCGTGGGGGATTTGGTATGAAATGCTTCTCCTTCACTGTCCTTCCTTAATTTTCCGCCAAAAAACAGTCCGCATGCCACCTCAAAGACTACAACTATAACAAGATACATTATATTCATAACAAGCTCATTCTTAAGGCCTTGTCTTATAAACAGCATTATAATCATTCTTGTCAGCTTAAAGCAGAAATGCTGTGACGCAGCCGCCGCAGTAGTATAAAATGCTGCTTGCATAAAATCCATGCAAAAACATAATGTCACACCAACGGTACACAGCACATAAAACACTGCTGTTCGAAGGCTTTCAATCCAGGCATTATCTACAGGAATATACTGCCACAATATCGAGACAAACAGCATTCCTATTATCACACCAATTACCCTTGGCACAAATCTCTTTCTGCATTGCTGACCCCAGACGAAAAATGACACAGATAGAAGTATTTCAAATACATATCCGTTATTCTTAAAAAACTCTGTGATCAGATTCATAGCACATTATCCTTTCCCATAGCCTCCGCCAGTTCGGACATAAATGCTTTTTTCCTTGGTCTGCTGATCTGTAATTCTTCGCCACCCATAAGCATAAGCGTATAACCGTTTACTCCGATTATATGTCTCTGATTTACGAGATAACATTTGTTACATCGTAAAAATCCCTTGTCCTTAAGCTTTTCTTCTGTCTCAAGGAGCGTTCCACTGCCCTCAACTATTCCATCCTCATTGTGATACATAAGGCGGTGTCCCTGAACCTCAATGTAATGGATCTTTCTGAGTAAAAGGCGGACATATCCTCCCTGTCTTACGACAAGAATTGCCTCTGATGCAGCCTGATATCCTGCAAGTATACGTTTTAATTTCAGTTCGAAATCTCCATAATATACCGGTTTTACTATATAATCCGTTGCATTTACCTCGTAACCTTTTACCGCATAGCTTGCCATATTGGTAACAAACACCAGTATTACCTTCTGATCGAGTCTGCGAAGCCTGTGTGCCGCTTCCATTCCATCTATTCCCGGCATCTCTATGTCCATAAAAACCACATCATATACGGTACGATATCCGTCTAAGAAATCCAAAGCATCATGAAATTTAACTACTTCAAATACTTCATCGTTTTCATTTGCATATCGCTCAAGAAAGCCTGCCAGTTTTTCTGCAGCCGCCTCATTATCTTCTACTATAGCAAATTTATACATGACAAATTCCTCTTTTTCATTGATAGTATGTAACTAAAATCTTGCAAATAGCATAAACCATAATACATAAAAATCCGGTAGCTTACAAGTCCTAAATTATATCTCCACTCCCGCGGCTTTTATCATCTTTTTGTGCATTTGTTATCGCCTCTTTTTTATTTTTTACTGATCTGTGACAGTATGGATGGATCTTTTATCGATGTATCCTCTGCCAGCATGATCACTTTTGATACTATCTGCGCAGTCATCGGATCTTCATCCATAAATGGCAGATATACTTTTCCCCTCTGTCCGCTCCATACCGGGATCATATGTATCGCGCTGCCTGCTTTCTGATGCACAACGGCACTTCCCAGATGGACGCTGTAATCATTATAATGTCCCTCTATATGTGCAAAATTGCCTTCCACCCTGACATTTGTAAGCTTCATGAGCCTGCAGGTACACTCGATCACTGCTCTCCGAAGCTCTACTGTAGATGTAGAGGTAACAGGATCTACACCTCCGATAAATGCCAGACTTACCGCCAGATCAACGTCCCTCATGGTCTCCGAAAACCATACATCATCCACATCGCGGATCAGAAGTGGCTCACTGCTCCTTCTCTTTGAAAACTCCACATAATCTATGGCAGGTGCCTCTATATCACTTGGAGAAAACCAGTCCGCGTCCGCAAACAGTTGTGCTACAGCATCATATTTATAGGACACTTTCTCCAGCCCATACTCATATGACGCATTCCAGCCACATTTCTTTAATGCTCCGGCAGCCTGCTTTGTCTGTATCTGATATCCTGTATAGCGTTTAGTGTACTCAAGCTCCAGCTCCTCAGGCAGTTTCAAGTACAGCTCCCTGAATACCTGTTTAAACGGCTGTACGATACGGTTATCAAACAGATACTGCTGTATCTCTTTTAATACCTGATGTTCATAGAGATCAAATGCATGTGCCACACGGATCGTGCCACTGCATTTTGTCTTTTTATCCCCCATTTCCAGATATCCGTCCCTGTAAAAACCTATGCTGTCATTACAGATCATAACGAGATTTCTTACGAGTTGGCCTGCAACCATATGTTTTGACATTGACTCTATTTCCGAAAGACCATACTCCGTGCGCTCCATCATTGCCTTTTCAAGCATGCTGCGTGTGCGCTGGTACTGCTGCTTTAACATCTGATGGGCTTCTTTTATGCGGAGTACACGCTCGTCCTTTTTGTATTTTGCGGGAACGGATTTGAGTTTTCTGCCGTTTTTGTATACACAGATGTCGTTTTGTCCGTTTTCATCCACTGCGATCGATATCTGTATATCATCAATCTGCTGTGGCGTAAACACATCACTGTACTCATCCGTCATACTGCTCTCAAGCTTCCATACCATACGATCCACACTGTCAAATCCTGCATTTCTTGCAAGATTTTTAAGTGCTATCTCGCAGCTTCGCTTTTCGCTCGCCTGTCTCTGAGAGCCGAATTTTTTTGACTCTTTTAAAAACTGCTGCACATAAAGATATCTCTTGAGCAGGTCTGCATCATCCTCTATCGGTGCGATACAGTACGCATTCAGCGCATCCTTATTACGCTTCTCCGATGCCTGTTTGTAAAAAGTTTCTTTATTCTTTTTACCCATACACGCATCCATGTATTTTCTTGCCCTCGTGTGGAAGTTGTTTTCACACAACAGCTTTGATGCATCATAGAGCGTCTTTATGCGCTTTTCGCCAAGTTTACCGTAAATATCCCTGCACCATTCTATATCGAAAGCTCCATCACTTAAATCTTCCGGATCAAGCTCCGTATAGTGTGCTATCTCTGCCTTTTTGTGTTCCGGATCATCCTGCTTCATATGTGCGATAAAGTAATAGCATGCCTCCTTGAAACCATTCCAGTCAAGCACCTCATTTACCAGGTCTATCCACTGAGGTGCCATCATTGCCACCTCTACGAGACGTTTTTCAGGTATTCCGGCAGCTTCAAGCTCTTTTGCAGAGTCTGACGGAAGCGGATAACATCTGCGGATAAGATTTGCAAAGACAGTCTGACGGTCACTGCCATATGATGACCTCTTTATCTCCTCTCCCTCAAGCACTTTTAATATGGTAAGCAGATATTTCATGCCGCAGATAACATAAAGCCGCTTTACATAATCCGTTATGCTGCTTTCGCTGTTAAGGCGCGCTGTCTCCATATGTATCAGAGCCTCGCTTATTTTGTCAAGAGTCTGCCTTAGATAATCAACTGCCTGCGCATTTTTCTCCGGCAGTTTCAGATGTGGTCTGCCGTATACACCTCTGTTTTCAAAATATGCTGCGCCAAATGCCTCTGAGAGCATATCATTTCTGCCACTGTAATAATATGGCATATTGTCATTTTTTTCCAGATGTGTATCCAGTATCATCTCCATCAGTACGGTCTGCGGCAATATTCCAAGGCAGCATGCGCGCGCTGCTGTCATAGGGCTTATATTCATCTTATCCGTCACTGACGCATCACAGTCCAGGTTAAAATGCAGATAGCACTCATAGATCAGCGGAAAATACTGCTTAAATGCTTCATCCTCTATGCTGTCCAGATGAAGCGCATTCTCCAACGCGCGAAATACATCCATATCGGCAAGCGAATGAACACAGTTCCTGTCCCAGGAATCCTTCCTGCGATAAGAATTTTCTTTTGTATACTTAAGAAACAGCTCAATAGTCTGTGCTGCCGGTTTCGAAAATATATTATCCCTGTCACATTCGTAAAAATAATATTTAATGATCTTTGAGATATGGTCATAATATTTCCATTTTTTCGTCTCCTCCGAAGTCAGGTATGTAAGCTTTATATCCCTTGTAAAAATCCTGTCGTAATCATATCCAACACCGTCCACAATAAATTTAAGCTGAAAGATCACCTGCTCACTCAGCTTATCTTTTGCAAAATATTCTCTCCATACACTGCCAAACGGAATTGCATCCAGTGAGTCCAACTGATAATCGAGCATCAGAAGACGCTCGTCACCTACCAGATATGATATGCCAAATCTCTGATATTCATCCTTTGCATGTTCCTCGATACGTCCATTCCACAGAGTAAAATATTCATAAATCTTCTGCTTGTCCCACGCCTCGAGAAACCTTAGATCAACTGTCTCTTTCTTTATCAGCACACCTTTTTTCTGTATCTGCAAAAATGACTGATACGGCATATCACATCTCTGAAAACGCTCGTACAATCCAAATCCATCTTCCCTGCCAAGTATCTTTACCTCCGGCTTTGGTGCGTTGTCAAAATATGCCGGCACCAACTGCTGCAGCTCAAGTGCAGACTCCTTTATCAGCTTGTCCTGTGAATTGTTTAAACGTTTAAAGCTATCCTTTACACTTTCTTTTGGCTGTTTTGAAAGCACCTCTATGATCGCAGCTCTTGCGTATGCCTTTTTGGTCTTAAGACGTCCCTCAAGTGCCAGAATGTCAGCCTCCTCGAGCTTGATCTTTTTTAATTCCTCCGTCACAAAACTGCTAAGACCCTCCTGCTGTGATATGATCTCTTTTATCATGAACTTTTTCTTTACAGGAAGTGATACATACGAAAAACAGCCCTTTAAGAATTCCTCCAAAGCCTTTGTCCACAATATAGATACATTTGGCAGCAACAGTTCTATCCTCTCTGTATCCGGTGCTTTGATAAGCAGTTTTGACAAAAAGTTTACAATACTTTCCTTATATATAATGATTGAAAACCACTCAAAGCCCTTTGACGAGTATGTCTGCTTTGCCTTAAGCTTTGACAGATACGGATAAACCAGATCAAACAGCTCATAACATTCTTCCTTTGAAAATGACATGCGCTCTACATCACATCTGACACATTCGCTAAGATACAGCGCAGTTATCCAGCTATTATCACTGTAATTTTCAAGCATTGACTTGTATTCCCAGAACGGAAAATGCTGTGTCTGCTGCAGATATATAAGCGCAGCCGCTATGATATGCTGCTCTTTTCGCTCAAGTAAGGCTACCGCCTCATTTATAGCATTTTCCATATTTTTTATACCGATACAGTACAGTGCTATATATACCTTTAACGGATTTTCATCTGTAAGCGCGCTTTTGTTTTTATCCTCGTCATGGATAAACTCATGGATTATCCCAAGTATCTGCTCTATGATCCTCTGCTCGACTTCATCATAGCCTAAGCCGATCCATGTCTGAATGCTCCGCTGTACGGACGAATACCTGAGCAGTTTTTCCTCATATATCACATCTATCATGCGGTAAAAATAGTCAAGCTGGTACTCATCCACCGTCTCAAGTATGCTCTGCCTCAATCCCTCCTGCAGTTTTGCCGCCAGAAGCATATTGGTAAGCAGATCCTGCAATTCTTTATTTTTGCTCTGCTCTATTGCTATTATAAGGTCACGAGTCAGAAACCCTACGTTATTTTCACTAGTCAGCACATCCCTGCAATACCCGATAACCTCGTCATTTTGCCGTATTATCTCAACAGCTATCACAGGTGCCATATTTCGATAACTTATAACGTCATTATACTCTCCGTATATGAGTTTCTGTATTGATAGCCCTGCACCATAAAATATGTAAAATGCTCCTATTGCCTGTACGATGCGATCTATATAATTTGACAGCAGACTGCTCCTTACATCCATGCGGATAAGCCGTGTATTGCACGTATACTCCTGTATGTGAGTCAGATATTCGCACAGTTTTTCATGACCTTTTGGAAGCAATCCTTTAAAATTATTCTGCTTTTTTAAAAGCTCCTCCAGTGTGTCAGGTATCCTTGCGTTTGGTATCTGAAAGCCGTACAGATATCTGGTATCCTCCGCTTCTTTAATATATTCCCGCTCCATCTGCGTATATCCATGGAGCGAACGGTTGTATTCTTTGAGTTTTTTTATTATATCTTCTTTGTTTTCCCCTGACTGCATTACCATAACCTCCCCGCCATCATGATAAGCCTGATTATCACAAGCTCATTTTCTTCCTGCACATCTAATACATCTGTAAGATTTGTATATTCCTCTCCATTGAAAAATACCCTGAACAGTCCATCTGAAAAATCCTGTTCCAGAATATCCCATGCCTGTTCCTTTGTATACTTTCTCTCCTGTGACAGCTCATATGCTATCTTTCCCTCTGATGAAAGCTCCGGCCTGGCAGATAATTCCACAAGCATTATCTGATATAGCAAGCCTCTTAGGTCTTTTACCTCCGGTATATCATAGACAGCATGTGACAGTTCCCTGTTGGATGCTGCTTTCCTTTTTACTACATTGATCTTCATATCCGTAACCTCGTAATCTGTTCTCCTTTATTGCTTATATATCTTTGTACAATATCACAGGAGCTTGATTTTTTGTATGTTCTCCGATAAATTTTTCCATCCACACCATATCATACCAACGTCCAAACTTGTATCCGCACTGATGAAATGTACCCACCATATGATAGCCAAGCCTCTCATGGAAATGCACGCTGTCCTTGGTCAGATATTCATCATCTATCTGTGGATAGCCTATACAGGCATTGACATTTAATATTCCCTGTTTCTTAAGTATTTCCTCAAGCCTGTCATAAAGCAGCCTTCCAATGCCCTTTCTCTTCTGCATCATCTTCTGTTGCTGTGCGTATTGAAATCATTTGTGTGTCTCCTGTTGTGTTACTATTATTCTATCTTACTGCATATCAATGTATCCCGGATCTTCCGGCATAATGATAGCTGCTATGATATATGCGATAAGTCCGCTTCCACCTGCAAGAGTAAATATAACCCACGCAAGACGGATAACTGTCGGATCTACATCAAAATAGTTTGCAATGCCTCCACATACTCCACATACTTTTCTATATAATACTATTATCGTTAAATATAAACAAGTATATTCGCATGTTAATTCACCGCATATTTTTACAGCCGCAGATGTGCTTCTTGCTCATATCCGTACTGTGGTGTTATTCTACCTACATCGTAGACACGGCTGGATTCTCCAGCCTCCGTATATTCGCAATCCGCACTTGCGTGCTACTTGCTCATATCCGGACATTCGTCAAAAAGAAAACCCGTGGTTCACACGAGTGTGACCACGGGTTATCTTTTTTCCTCATTGTCTACGATTACATCATGCCCATTCCGGCGCCGGCACCGGCTGGCATTGCAGGAGTGTCCTCTTTGATTGTAGCTACTGCTGACTCTGTTGTGAGGAGTGTTGAAGCTACTGATGTTGCATTCTGTAATGCACTTCTTGTAACCTTTACAGGATCAAGGATTCCGCTCTCAACCATGTCTACATACTCTTCTGTAGCTGCGTTGAAGCCTGTTCCAGGAGCTGACTCCCTTACCTTGTTGATGATTACTGCACCTTCAAGTCCTGCGTTTGCAGAGATGTAGTAAAGCGGAGCCTCGAGTGCTTTAAGGATAACCTTTGCACCTGTCTTCTCATCTCCCTCAAGAGTATCAACAAGCTCTGCAACCTTCTTTGATGCATGGATATATGCTGATCCACCACCTGCGATGATTCCTTCCTCGACTGCTGCTCTTGTAGCGTTAAGGGCATCCTCCATACGAAGCTTAGCCTCTTTCATCTCAGTCTCTGTTGCAGCACCTACACGGATAACTGCTACACCGCCTGCCATCTTGGCAAGACGCTCCTGTAATTTCTCTTTATCAAACTCAGATGTTGTCTCATCAATCTGACCACGAATCTGGCTTACTCTGCCTGCGATAGCTTCCTTGTCTCCGGCACCGTCAACGATAACAGTGTTCTCCTTCTGAACCTTAACTGACTTAGCACGGCCAAGCATATCGATTGTTGTATCCTTGAGCTCAAGTCCAAGATCAGAGCTGATTACCTGACCACCTGTAAGGATTGCGATATCCTCAAGCATTGCTTTTCTTCTGTCACCATATCCAGGAGCCTTTACAGCTACTACATTGAATGTACCACGAAGCTTGTTAACGATAAGTGTTGTAAGAGCCTCGCCCTCAACATCCTCAGCGATGATAAGGAGTCTTGCACCGGCCTGAACAATCTTCTCAAGTAATGGAAGAATATCCTGGATGTTAGAAATCTTCTTGTCAGTAATAAGGATATATGGATCATCAAGTACTGCTTCCATCTTATCCATATCTGTGCACATATATGCTGAGAGATATCCTCTGTCGAACTGCATACCTTCTACAAGGTCAAGCTCTGTCTGCATTGTCTTTGACTCTTCAATTGTGATAACACCATCGTTTGTAACCTTTTCCATAGCGTCTGCTACGAGATTACCAACCTCCTCGTCACCTGCTGAGATAGCTGCTACCTTTGCAATCTGCTCCTTGCCTTTAACCTTCTGACTCATATCCTTGAGTGCCTCAACAGCCTTGTCTGTAGCCTTCTTCATACCACGACGAAGCACGATTGGGTTTGCTCCTGCCTCAAGGTTCTTCATTCCTTCCTGAACCATTGCCTGTGTAAGAACTGTAGCTGTTGTTGTTCCGTCTCCTGCTACATCATTTGTCTTTGTGGCAACTTCCTTGACAAGCTGTGCTCCCATGTTCTCGAAAGCATCCTCAAGCTCAACCTCTTTTGCGATTGTAACACCATCGTTTGTGATGAGTGGTGCACCGTATGATTTGTCAAGTACTACGTTTCTTCCTTTTGGTCCAAGTGTTACTCTGACTGTATTTGCTAATTTATCTACTCCAGCTCCAAGTGCTGCTCTGGCTTCTGAGCCATATTTAATTTCCTTTGCCATGATTTATACGACCTTTCTATATATATTGATATTTAAATTCAAGCTGTAAGCTGCTATGACCGGATATGTAAAACGTACCGGATATTTAGCTTCTATCTGTAAATTACTCTACTACTGCAAGAATATCGTTCTGTCTTACGATGATGTACTCTTCTCCGTCAAGCTTAACCTCTGTACCTGCGTATTTAGAATAAATAACCTTCTGTCCGACTGTTACCTGCATCTTAACTTCCTTGCCGTCAACCATTCCGCCAGGTCCTACTGCTATAACCTCAGCCTCCTGTGGCTTCTCCTGTGCTGAACTTGTAAGGATTATTCCCGATTTTGTTGTCTCCTCTGCTTCTAACTGCTTTAATACTACTCTGTCTGATAATGGAACTAATTTCATTGTATTGCCTCCTTTTATCTCTGTTAGCACTCATTTCTTTTGAGTGCTAATTTCTTTCTGTAAATAAAATATCACTATTGCATTTCAATGTCAACAGTGATATTTCATTTTAATATTTATTTTACATTTTCTATATTAATCCGTAATGCTTTAACGCATTTTTCACACCATCATCTGAAATATCCGATGTGACATATTCCGCAATTTCTTTAACCGGTGGCATTGAGTTGCCCATGGCGATTCCATGTCCTACGCTCTCAAGCATTTCAAGGTCATTCACACTGTCGCCTATCGCATAGGTTTCGTCAAGCGGGATATCCAGATGCTTGCACAGCCATTTGATGCCGGTAGCCTTTGAGGTTCCCTTCGGCACAAACTCCACGACATTTTCCACATGCTCAAGTATCAGAAAATCGTCGGCAAACTCTGCCTTCACACGCTCATAATCAGTACCGTCTATCACGTCAGCTGAGAATTTATTAATTTTTATCTCGCCGTCATATCCTCTTATTATATGTGCATGCTCACCAAGTGACTCAAAAAGATAGTCCACATACGGGTCATCCTCAAAGCCCTCGTCATCTATCCAGTAGTCTGTGGAGCCCTCAAGCACTACAGGCATTTTGCACTCTGAAAGCACCCTTATGACCTTTTGAACCATATCTGCGCTCAGGTCATTTTCGTATATTACTTTGCCATCCATTTCAATATAGTTGCCACATGCCGCAATTATTCCATCAAACCCCATATTTAATAGCTTCTCTGATCTCACACTGGCTCTGGCACGTCCTGTACAGATAAATGCCAGATGTCCGTTTGCCTTGAGGGCTGCCACAGCCTCTATTGTGCTTTCTGGAATTACCATGTCATCGTCCCATATTGTTCCGTCTATATCAAAAAATACTGTTTTTCTCATTTGCTGCTCCTAATATCTTCATTATCATGTCAAACACTGCTATCTTATCATCTTATAAATCAAATTTCAATCTGTTTATCTACAGTAAAAACCCCGGTGCATTGCACCGGGATTTTGATATAAAATGTATGAAATAAAATTTATTAAGGAGAATTGCTATAATAATTAGTTACTGTACTGAGAGATATGAGTATCCCATGAGACTCTCATCAACCTCTCTGGCAGCCTCACGGCCCTCTCTGATAGCCCACACTACAAGGGACTGTCCACGATGGTTGTCACCTGCCACATATACGTTTTTAACGTTTGTAGCGTAATGACCCTCCTGTGTACTTACGTTTGTTCTGGCATTGAGCTCTACACCAAATGCCTTTGCCACGTAGCTTTCTGTTCCAAGGAAGCCTGCTGCTATAAGTACAAGCTCTGCAGGAAGCTTTTTCTCTGTTCCCTCTACCGGAACCATCATAAATCTGCCTGTCTTCTCGTCCTTTTTACTCTCAAGACTTACAATTGTAAGCTCCTTTAAGTTGCCGTTTTTGTCCTTGTGGAACTCTTTTACGGTTGTCTTATAGATACGTGGGTCATGTCCGAATACTGCAATGGCTTCCTCCTGGCCGTAGTCTGTTTTTAAGACCTTTGGCCACTCAGGCCACGGATTGTTTGCAGCACGCTCTGTAGGCGGACAAGGCATCATCTCAAGCTGTGTGACTGATTTGGCTCCCTGTCGGATTGCTGTTCCGACACAGTCGTTTCCTGTGTCACCGCCACCGATAATGACTACATTTTTGCCCTTTGCAGATACAAACTTGCCATCTGTCAGGTTTGAATTTAAAAGGCTCTTTGTATTCTGGGTAAGGTAATCAACAGCAAAGTAAATACCCTTTGCGTCTCTTCCGTCTGCCTTTATATCTCTTGGATTTTTTGCACCACAGCAAAGGATTACCCTGTCATACTTCTTGTAAAGCTCTGCCGGCTTTATATCCTTTCCTACATCACATCCTGTGACAAAATGAATGCCCTCTTCCTTCATTATATTAACTTTTCTGTCAATAATGCTCTTATCAAGCTTCATATTCGGAATACCGTACATGAGCAGTCCGCCTACGCGGTCCTCTCTCTCATATACTGTAACCTCATGGCCTCTCTGGTTCAGCTGATCTGCTGCCGCAAGTCCTGAAGGGCCGGAACCAATGATTGCTACCTTCTTGCCTGTTCTTACCTTTGGTGGCTTTGGAGCTGCATATCCGTTTGCATATGCAGTCTCTATTACACCGTGCTCATTGTCCCTGACAGATACCGGACTGCCCCAGTGTCCGCATGTACATGCCTTCTCGCACAGTGCCGGGCAGACCCTTGATGTAAACTCAGGGAAATTATTGGTCTTGTGCAGACGATTGTATGCCTGCTCCCAGTTGCCGGTGTATACAAGGTCGTTCCACTCCGGAACAAGGTTGTGCAGAGGACAGCCTGATGTCATGCCTGCTATTGTCATTCCCGCCTGGCAGAAAGGAACTCCGCAGTCCATACAACGGGCAGCCTGTTTCTGCTGATTTTCTTTTGAAAGGAATACATGGAACTCGTTAAAGTTCTTAATACGCTCCTTTGGCTCTACAGACGCTGCTTCGCATCTGTCATATTCCATAAATCCTGTTGGTTTTCCCATTATCTGCGTCCTCCTTAGCCTCTTGTGCTGGCATAAAATGCCTCAATCTGTGCCTGCTCTGCGTTAAGACCTTTTTCTTCCATCTGTACAATGGCCATCTGCATACGGTTATAATCGTAAGGAATAACCTTCTTGAACTTAGGAAGATACTCACTGAAATGATCAAGGATTTCCTTGCCCTTTTCAGAGTTTGTAAGTGTTACATGCTCTTTTATCATTTCCTTAAGCTCTAATACATCGTACTTATTTGAGACCTCCTCAGTAAATACCATCTGCTTGTTGGTTCTCATGTAAAGGTCATTGTCCTCATCAAGCACATATGCTATTCCGCCGCTCATACCTGCAGCAAAGTTTTTTCCGGTCTTTCCAAGGATAACTACGCGGCCACCTGTCATGTACTCGCAGCCATGGTCACCGACGCCCTCAACTACTGCTGTTGCACCGGAATTTCTTACGCAGAAACGCTCACCTGCAACACCGTTTATGAAGGCTTTACCGCTTGTAGCTCCGTAAAGCGCTACGTTTCCGATGATGATATTATCATCCTTCTCAAACTTTACTCCTGCAGGTGGATATACGATGAGCTTTCCGCCTGAAAGTCCCTTTCCGAAGTAATCGTTTGAATCTCCGACAAGCTCAAGTGTAAGTCCCTTAGGGATAAATGCTCCAAAGCTCTGTCCGCCTGCACCGTTACATTTGATAACAAATGTGTCGTCATCCAGCGTATCGTCATATTTCTTTGTAATCTCAGAACCAAATATTGTTCCGAGAGATCTGTTTGTATTTGTTACCTCAATCTCAATCGCACGCTTTTGTCCGCTCTCAAGTGCGCTCTTAAGCTGTGTCATGATCTCAGTCATATCCTTTGTCTTTGAAAGCTCAAAATCATATACCTGCTTAGGATCGAAGATAACACTCTGCTTTTTGCCGTCAAACGGATTATTGAGCATGCAGTCAAGGTCAATCTTCGACTGTCTCTCGCTTAAGTTGTCACGCTTCTTTAAGAGATCTCCACGTCCTACGAGCTCATCTACGGTCTTTACGCCGAGCTTTGCCATATACTCACGAAGCTCTTCTGCGATGAAACGCATGAAGTTCTCAACGTACTCCGGCTTTCCTGCAAAGCGCTTACGAAGCTCAGGGTTTTGTGTGGCAATTCCTGCCGGACATGTATCTAAGTTACATACTCTCATCATTACACAGCCCATTGTTACAAGCGGAGCTGTCGCAAAACCGAATTCCTCAGCTCCAAGACATGCTGCTATTGCCACATCACGGCCGCTCATGAGCTTACCGTCTGTCTCGATTCTTACCTTATTTCTAAGACCGTTCATAAGAAGAGTCTGGTGTGTCTCTGCAAGTCCAAGCTCCCATGGAAGTCCCGCATTGTGGATTGAACTGCTAGGTGCGGCTCCTGTTCCTCCGTCGTAGCCTGAGATAAGTACTACCTGCGCTCCGGCCTTTGCAACACCTGCCGCAACAGTTCCTACACCGGCCTCAGAAACGAGCTTGACTGAGATTCTTGCATCTCTGTTTGCATTCTTTAAGTCGAAAATAAGCTGCTCCAGATCCTCGATAGAATAAATATCGTGGTGTGGTGGTGGAGAGATAAGTGCAACACCCGGTGTTGAAAGTCTTGTCTTTGCAATCCAAGGATAAACCTTCTTTCCAGGTAAATGTCCACCCTCACCAGGCTTAGCACCCTGTGCCATCTTAATCTGAATCTCCTGTGCGCTTGTTAAGTATCTGCTTGTGACACCAAAACGTCCTGAAGCAACCTGCTTGATTGCTGAACAGCGGTTCTTTCCGTCTTTTCCGATTGTGAGACGATCCTTATCCTCTCCACCCTCACCGGTATTTGACTTACCGTGCAGATGGTTCATGGCAATGGCAAGTGTCTCATGTGCCTCCTTGGAAATAGATCCGTATGACATAGCACCTGTCTTGAAACGTGTCACAATTGAATCAACGCTCTCAACCTCCTCGAGCTTGACGCCCTTCTTAGGATAGTTGAAATCCATGAGTCCACGGATGTTTGTATTCTTCTCTTCCTCATCCACAAGTGCTGTGTACTGCTTGAACATATTGTAGTCACCGCGCTGTGTAGACTGCTGGAGGAGATGAATTGTAGCCGGGTTGTACAGATGGTCATCTGCACCGCTTCTCATCTTGTGTCTGCCCTTGCTGTCAAGTGTAACATCAGTCTCAAGTCCGAGCGGATCGTAGGCTGCTGAGTGAAGCTCATTCACATCGTTCTCAATATCCTGTAATGTGATTCCACCGATACGGCTTACTGTATTTGTGAAATACTTGTCAATAACGCTCTTGTCAATACCGATTGCCTCAAAAATCTTTGAGCCCTGATATGACTGGATTGTTGAAATACCCATCTTTGCTGCAATCTTTACGATACCTGTGATGATCGCATGGTTGTAATCATCGATTGCTGCATAATAATCCTTGTCAAGCATATGCTCGTCAACAAGCTGCTTAACTGTATCCTGTGCCAGATAAGGGTTGATTGCACTCGCACCAAAGCCAAGCAGTGTAGCAAAATGATGAACCTCTCTTGGCTCTCCTGACTCAAGGATGAGTGAAAGTGATGTTCTCTTTTTTGTCTTTACAAGGTACTGCTGCAATGCAGCAACTGCAAGCAATGAAGGAATTGCAACGTGGTTCTCATCAACACCTCTGTCTGAGAGGATAATAATGTTGGCTCCGTCCCTGTATGCACGGTCTGCCTCTATATAAAGTCTGTCTACTGCTTTCTCAAGACTTGTGTTCTTGTAATATGTGATAGGTAAAACCTCTACCTTGAAGCCATCTGCCTTTAAATTTTTAATCTTCATAAGGTCAGTGTTTGTAAGGATAGGGTTGTTAATCTTAAGTACACGGCAGTTTTCCGGCTTCTCCTCAAGCACGTTTCCGGCCTCACCGATATAGAGTGTGGTTGATGTGACAACCTCCTCACGGATTGAATCGATAGGCGGGTTTGTTACCTGTGCGAAGCGCTGCTTAAAGTAGTTGAATAACGGCTCCCTGTTACCTGATAAAGCTGCAAGCGGTGTATCGGTACCCATGGCTGCTGTGCCCTCAACACCATTTTTAGCCATCGGAAGGATTGAATCCTTGAGTGACTCATATGTGTAGCCGAAGGCTCTCTGCATTCTCTGGCGCTCTTCCTTTGTATACTCAGGTACTCTCTGGTTAGGAATCTTTAAATCCTTAAGATTTACCATGTATCTGTCAATCCACTCACCATAAGGCTGCTTGTCAGCATATCTCTCCTTAAGCTCATCATCATCTATGATTTTTCCTGCGACAGTATCTACAAGAAGCATCTTTCCCGGGCGGAGACGATCCTTTTTCACTATCTTTGTAGGGTCAATCTCAAGCACTCCGACCTCAGATGAAAGGATGAGATAGTCATCATCTGTCACATAGTAACGTGATGGACGAAGTCCGTTTCTGTCGAGCACTGCTCCGACTAAATCACCATCTGAGAATACGATTGAAGCCGGGCCATCCCATGGCTCCATCATTGTAGCGTAGTACTGGTAGAAATCCTTCTTCTTCTGGGTCATGATTGAATTGTTTGCCCATGGCTCAGGAATCATTATCATAACAGCAAGAGGAAGCTCCATACCACTCATTACCAAAAATTCAAGTGCGTTATCGAGCATCGCTGAGTCAGAGCCTGCTGCATTGATAACAGGTAAAACCTTCTGGAACTCTTTTTTAAGCTTTGGAGACTCCATGTTCTCCTCACGGGCTGACATCTTGTCAGAGTTTCCAAGAATAGTGTTAATCTCACCGTTGTGTACGATAAATCTGTTTGGATGAGATCTCTCCCAGCTTGGGTTTGTATTTGTAGAGAATCTAGAATGTACTGTGGCGATTGCTGACTCATAATCAGGATCCTGTAAATCCATGAAGAACTGTCTGAGCTGCTCCACAAGGAACATTCCCTTATATACGATTGTTCTGCTTGAGAAGGAAACTACATATGTATTATCGTTTGACTGCTCAAAAACACGTCTTGCAACATAAAGCTTTCTGTCAAATTCAAGTCCTCTCTCAACATCCTCAGGTCTCTTTACGAAGCACTGCATGATGCAAGGCATACAATCTCTTGCCTTTTTAGAAAGCTTGTCCGGCTCTGTAGGTACCTGTCTCCATCCGAGGAATTCAAGTCCTTCCTTCTCTACGATAACCTCAAGCATCTTCTTTGCCTGAATAGTCTTGAACTCATCATTAGGGAAGAAAAACATTCCCACACCGTAATCTCTCTCATCTCCAAGCTCTATTCCAAGAGGCTTTGTAACCTTCTTAAAAAACTTATGAGAAATCTGAAGCAGGATTCCGACACCGTCTCCGGTCTTACCGTCAGCGTCTTTTCCGGCTCTGTGCTTTAAGTTCTCAACAATCTTTAAAGCATTCTCGACTGTCTCATGTGTTTTGATACCTTTGATATTTACTACTGCACCAATTCCACAGTTATCATGCTCGTAGCGAGGATCATACAATCCCTTAGCTGTGGCTGTGCTTTCATTCCATTGTTTACTCATAGGTTCTTCCTTTCCTAGTGTAAATTTGTTAACGGATAACTTATTAAGAAGTGAATCATTTCCTGTTTATGATTTTACAACTATGAAAGCCCAATGTAAATAGTTTTTTTCTTGATATTGTCTGATTATTCGACAACTTAATATTATAAAGTTATTTTTCTGATTATATTTGTATTTTTATCTTATTTAAAAGGGTATACGCACAATTCGCCATTTAAAATCCAAAAACTTTTTTCAATAAAGCAAGGTATATAACGCTGTTTCAGTAAATTGTGTCTGAATTGTGTGTGCTTTATAGTAGTTTTTCTTGTCTGATATCAAAAAAATCAGCTATACTTTTTATTGTATAGCTGATCATCATGACAATTAGTAAATATTCTCCCCGCGCCGCTCACATTTACAAAGCTGCACGATACTTGTACTTTGTCTACACTCCGTTTCGCTCCACGCTAGACAGCTCATTCTGAGTGTTTTAAATAATAACCACACAGCACAGCACCAACACCAAGACATATGACAGATACCACCCACGCCATAACACTGCCATCAACAGTCCACTTCAAAATACCTGTCTCCGTCCTTATGACAGCAAACGCATTGGCGGTGATATGACCAATCACGGCCGCATACACATGCGCTGACTTATACATAAAGGTTGCAAGCACAAGGCCAAGTAAAAACGCATAGACAAACTGCACTACATTAAAATGAATGAGTCCAAACAAAAGCGCCGACAAAAATACCGCCTGCGGCACATTCATTATTTTGCGCATATTTCCAAATACAATGCCTCTGAAAACAAGTTCCTCCATAATCGGAGAAAGAATCGCCGAGCCAATCAGCTCAAGTGCGAGTGTACTTGCGTAAAAGCTCTCATTCGCCTTGGCATACCCTTCTGAAAGCCCGATAAGCGGTGACATGGTGATGATATTGTTGAGCGCAAATGAAATAAAAAGTGTGATCACAATCACCCGGAGCACATTTACAAAAAGCGCCCTGTCAAGCTTTGGTTTTTCGACAAACATCTGCTGCGTCGGCTTATAGCTCGCAAAATACATAAATGGTATTGTAATTGCCGCAGATATTATCTGCGCTATCATATATGTCGAAGCGGTATGTCCGATAAACGCAAAAATAAAGTACATCGTACTTAGAAAAACAATGTAGTAAAGCACAATCGGGACAATTATCTCCCACACTATCGCTCTTAATTTTAAATTCTTATTCATGAAATCCCATTCCTATCTACAGTTTATAACTACTGTTTATAACTCTTGTTCTCAATACATTGCTCTGCAGCTTCATAAAAGCTAATCAAAAAACTTAGAAATCACATCAGGAAGCTGTCTTAAATCATCTATCACAGCTTTTGCCCCGGCACCTACCATCTCATCCACATCGCCAAAACCAAAGCTTACCGCTATGCTTGGCACATTGACACGGTTTGCTCCTTCAATGTCGAACATAGTATCTCCGATTAAGCACATTTCATCCCTTGGAATGTCTGCCCATCGGCGCATCACTTCATTAAGCACCTCCTCCTTGGTATCAATCCTGCCGTCAAATGTAGCTCCGACCACCTCATCAAACATATCCCGTATACTAAAATGCTCCAAAATACGCTCACATGATTTTTCCGGCTTCGATGATGCAAGTCCTATCCTATAGCCTGCTCCTTTAAGCTCCTCTATGCATTCCTTTACTCCCGGAAAAAGCGAGCATTCAAATATACCTGTTTTGTTATAGCGCTCTCTGTACTTTTCGACTGCTTCAAGCGCCTTTTCCTTTGGAAATCCGTAGTGCTCCATAAATGTGTTTATGAGCGGCGGACCTATAAAGAAAAACAGGCTGTTTCTGTCCGGCTCATCTACGCCAAAGTGCGAAAGTGCATACTGCGCTGACTTTGTGATGCCCTCTGATGAGTCAATCAGTGTTCCGTCAAGATCAAATAATATTGCTTTCATTAGTTATCTCCATTGCTCTATATTTATTGTAAGTTCAATTAAAATGCTAGGTCAGTATCTCATTTAACACTCGTCCGACAGCATCGGCAAACTCGTTGATGCTCTTTATCTTCACGAGACTTCTGCCGAATATCTTTGTTGCAAGCTCACTGTCATGCGCACTTCCCATGAAGATGCCGATTACGTCTATTCCATAATTTTTAAGCCTCTGCACCTCATTTACAGTATCCTTAACAGCAAGAGCATCGGTGTACTCCCTGTCCTTATAGAATGCACCCTCTCCTGCTATCTGATCATCCTGGGGGCTTGCATCCGAAAACATAAAAAGCAGCTTTTTAGGCTTTTGGCTCTGCTCCATCAGATGTGATGCAGCGCGCAGAGCAAGACCATCCCTGTTATTTCCTGCTGCGACATAACGAAACAGCTCATCCTCCACACCATAGTCATCATATTCCTTAAAAATATGCATCACCGTGTAGCCTCTTATGCTACAATATGAATAAATCTGCACCGGTATGCCACAATTAGTCAGACTCTTTGACAGTACATATGCCTGTGCAGCTATATTCTGCTGCAGCTGCTTTCTGGAAGACGACGCATCCATAAGGATGTCGACAGAAAAGCCCGGTGTTTCCACCTCATCTTTTCGCTCAAACACACGCGGATTGTCCAGATACAATGCCTTCCACACACTCGCAGGCTTTATCCTGCCGTGCGTTGTGGCATCCCAAAATGTCTCATCCGCTGTCTCCAAGTGCATTCTAAGGCTTTCTGTTAGTCTCCTTATACTGTTTTGATACACTGCCCTGTTTTTTTGAAAATGCTCTTTGTTTTTGTCGTATTGCAGGGCTGTCTCTTTTGTAAATTCAAGAATCTCCCTGCGCTCTCTTTTATTGTCAATCTCATCAGGCACAGTCTGCTTTTTCACCGGCGCAACACCTCTGGTAAAAAGCAGATGACAGTTTTTATGATTTCCTACACAGAGCTTTTTCTCTATCTCTTCTTGCTGCCTGTTGGAATACATGCTTTCTCCAAAACAGGCTGACACATACCGCTTCGCTTCTACAGGGTCCTTCTGCAGTGAAAACTGCATAAGATATCTCTTTGAATGCTCCATAGACAAAGCTGTACCGTAAGACGATGACTTTTGGTCATAAAAATTTTTAGCTCTGACATACTGTGTGCTGACCTTTCCTACGGAGTGAAATGCCCCGGCTACCTTCTGTAAGAAATATATGCCCTGCGGCTTTGCCACCTTTAACGGCTTGTACGAGAAATACTTCCACAGGATTTCTCTCGTTTTTGCTATAATCTCATCAGTCGTCATATCAGGCGTAAAACAAAAAGCACGCAACAGCTCTTCATCCTCCTGCCCAAGCTTTGATGGCTTTCCAAGTATCTTTCTGCAGTGTGCATTTCTGATCGTATCAATCCTCGAATACTCTCTGTTTTTATTGGCTCCTGCAAGACTCTTTTTCGCATACTCAAGCCTTAAATCATATAGTGCCGGTCTCGTTTGCCTCTCCTTTTCATACAAGGCATTTTCCAGCCCTATCCACAAAAGTCCCTCATACAGCGCAGCATTTTTGCCTGTAAGCTGATTAAAAAAATCATCTATCTTGTCCTGCTCATACCATTTGTAGGTCAGACCGATTATCAGATTAAGGTAAATATCCGCAGTGCCATCCGGTGCAAATGCCAGAAAAAGCGGCTCTATGTCATAATCACAGGCCGCCATCCATATGAAATTTCTTGCTCTTTTTGCTTCCTTTATATCCTGTTCTTCCATATGTCCATTCCCTCATATGTCACAAGCCCCTATTAACAAAACAGCTGCTCTCTGCTCATCTTCCTTGAGATTCTTGCACGGATTGTGTCACGGATAAGAGTCTGCTCATACGTATCAAAGCTCTTGTTGGTTATCCCCATATCAAGGGCTGTATATACATTTAAGCCCTTTTCCATCATACCTATTGAGCCGATGAGACCACGCAGATCAAGTGCCTTTGATGATATCTCACCACTTTCACACTTGGCATGCAGCTCAAGAAATACCTCAGCAAGCTCATTTGCACCAGCCTCACGTATTGCAGGATAATGCGTCTTTATGAGCTTTACAAGGCTCTCCTTCGAAATCATAGGCATCCGGATTACCGCAAAACGCGATACAAGAGCCTCGTTTAGCTCCTTTGTACCGGCGTAGCCGTAATTCATCGTGGCAATAAATCTTGTTGCCGGGTGAAGAGTCAGTCTGTCATAGCCCGGCACATCTATTGTATGTCTGAAATCAAGTGTGGCATGAAGAACTGCCATAGCCTCACTTTTTGCCATATTTATCTCATCAAGCACTGCAAAGCCGCCGGTTTTTGCCGCTGTATACACAGGTCCCGGTCTGAAGGTTACCTCTCCTGCACTAAACGTATCTGTTCCGATAAGTGATGCTGCATCCATATTTACGTGGAATGACACATCCCAGCGCGGGCGGTTAAATACACCTGCCAGATTTTCTGCGAAAAGATTCTTTCCTGTGGCCTTTTCTCCGACTAAAAGCAGATTTTCTCCACACAAAACGGCTGTTATAGCCTGTTCCCATACATCGCTTCCGTAATAAAACTGTGCAGGCACAGGGATTCTCGACTCATACTCCCTGTCCACCGGATACTGTGAGCGAAACCCTTCAATTTCCTTAATCAGATTTTCCGAAATGCCAAGCTCTCTTAATTTATCCAACAAGCTCATCGCTTCCTTTCATATCAGGTATTATCTTACTTCTTCACGCCCTTGGTGTCACGGTTTGCAATGTGCAGCCTGTGAAGCGCCACCTGCTTGCCCTTTACCTCGACCTCTTTTTCCTCCTGGTCATTAAGCAGATAAATGTCAGTAAGCTCATCCTCTCTGTCAAGCCTCATTCCCCTGACACCAACCGCTGCCTTTTTCTTTTCAGGAATAGTGCCACAGTCGATTCGAAGGAACATCTCCTTCTTTGAACGCATTACCATTGTAGCATTCTCTGAAAGCATGTCAACAAACAACAGCTCATCATCATCCATAAGCTTTGTGGCCTGCGAGGTCTTTCTTGTAACCACAAACTCAGCACCATCAACGAGCTTTATCATAGCTGACTTCGTGCCGAATATAAGCGTATGCTTTTCGACATCCATAAGAGGCGCTATAAATACTATGTCCTCCTTACTGCTGTCATAGTTGCTTACATTGTCAATAGGTGTGCCCTTGTCACGGAATTTGCCGTAAGGCAGGTCTAACACCTTGACAAGGTGCATGTTTCCGTTGTTTGTGAAAATACACAGCTTATCTATATTTTTAACCCTTAGTATCAGCTTGTTCTCTGCGTCCGCTGTCTCTTTGTTTCTCTCATAGGTTGAAGTATCCACTGTCTTCACATAGCCGAAGCGATCCATAAGCAGCACTACATCCGATACCTCAAGCTCTTTTTTGACTACAACTGCTTCCTCCAGATTATCAAGCTCTGTGCGTCTGTCCCTTGCATGCTCCTTGCGGAATGCTTTAAGCTCCTTCATAATGACCTTTGCCATGGATGAGCGGTGCTCAAGAATATCGCTGTACTCTGCAATCTTTGCCCTGGTCTCCTCGTGCTCCCTGATAAGAGCCTCAATTTCCAGTCCAATCAGCTTGTACAGACGCATTTCAAGAATAGCAGTTGCCTGACGCTCAGTAAAGCAAAGCTGTGCTGCCATGGCTTCTGAAGCCTTTGACTTGAATTTAATGCCGTCTGTCACTCCGTTTATGAGACATGCCTTTGCCATTTTCTGGTCACGGCTTCCTCTTAATATTTCTATAATCAGATCTATCACGTTGCAGGCCTTTATAAGTCCCTGCTGTATTTCTTCTCTCTCCTGCTCCTTTGCAAGAAGTGTCTCATACTTTCTCTTTGCAATCTCATACTGGAAATTGACATGATGCCTTATGATTGGCACAAGACCAAGCGTCTCCGGTCTTCCGTTAGCAACTGCAAGCATATTTACACCGAAGGTATCCTCCAGCTTTGTCTTTTTATATAAGAGGTTCTTAAGAGCCTCAACATCAGCACCTTTTTTGAGCTCTAAGACAATTCTTATTCCCTCTTTCGATGACTGGTTTGTTATATCCACAATATCCGTTGTCGCTTTTGACTCGACAAGTGAATAGACATCATTTAAGAATTTTCCTATATTGGCACCAATCATTGTGTAAGGGATTTCCGTAATGACAAGCTTGTCCTTTCCGGCCTTGCCCTTCTCTATCTCGACTCTTCCACGGATTTTTATCTTTCCCTGTCCGGTCTCATATATTGCAGCAAGATCTGCCTGATTGGCCACAATGCCTCCTGTCGGAAAATCAGGTCCCTTTATATACTGCATCATCTCAGCGGTCGTGATGTCAGGATTCTTCATGTAGGCAATCACGCCGTCCACTACCTCACCAAAATTGTGTGGCGGAATGCTTGTCGCCATGCCGACCGCTATACCCTCTGCTCCATTTATCAAAAGGTTTGGCACCTTGACCGGAAGCACCTCAGGCTCTTTTTCTGTCTCGTCGTAGTTCGGAATAAAATCAACCACATTTTTGTCAAGATCAGCAAGATATGCTTCCTGTGTGATTTTTTGAAGTCTCGCCTCCGTATAACGCATGGCGGCGGCTCCGTCTCCCTCGATTGAGCCAAAATTACCGTGTCCATCGATAAGCGGCATGCCCTTTTTGAAGTCCTGTGCCAAAACAACCATCGCATCATAGATTGATGAATCACCATGTGGATGATATTTACCCATTGTATCACCGACTATACGCGCACTCTTTCTATATGGCTTGTCGTACCTGATACCCAGCTCATGCATATCATAAAGTGTACGCCTCTGTACAGGCTTAAGCCCATCGCGCACATCCGGCAGGGCTCTTGCTATGATTACACTCATCGCATAGTCAATATATGATTTCTGCATCAGCTCCGAATATTCGGTCTGAATTATATTGTTGTCTACATTGTTATCTATATTTCTATCCATGTCTTTCTCCGATTATAAATACTGCGTAACTATTCAGAACCACTGAGAACCAAAAGCTGCTGCGTCATGCCTATACATCAAGCTCCGCGTCATGCGCATGCTCGTATATGAACTCTTTTCTCGGTGGCACATCACTACCCATAAGCAGTGAAGTCACATCATTTGCCAGACGTCCGTCCTCTATTTCAATACGCTTAAGCATCCTTGTTGCCGGATTCAGCGTGGTATCCCATAGCTGGTCCGCATCCATCTCTCCAAGACCCTTGTATCTTTGCAATGTAAACTTGCCTGTATGTGTCTTTCTGTACTTGTCAAGCTCTGCATCGTCATACAGATATTTTTCCTCGCCCTTTGACGGAATAGCCTTGTAAAGCGGTGGCATGGCAACATATACATGCCCCTCCAGAATCAGCTCCGGCATAAACCTGAAGAAGAGAGTCAAAAGCAGTGTAGAGATATGCGCTCCATCCACATCGGCATCGGCCATAATAATGATTTTGTCATAGCGAAGCTTTGTT
This sequence comes from Agathobacter sp., assembly GCF_977054825.1. Lineage (NCBI taxonomy): Bacteria > Bacillati > Bacillota > Clostridia > Lachnospirales > Lachnospiraceae > Agathobacter > Agathobacter sp. Next base: position 20,084 of record NZ_CDRTEH010000005.1, on the reverse strand, counting down.
ATATCAAAATCATTTCCATAGCCTTCTGAAAATCCGCAGCCAAACGCATTTATCATTGTCTTTATTTCTGCGTTTGCGAGCACCTTATCAATACTTGCCTTTTCAACGTTCAAAATCTTACCTCGAATCGGCATGATTGCCTGGAACATACGATTTCTTGCCATCTTTGCTGAGCCTCCTGCCGAATCTCCCTCGACTATAAAAATCTCACACTTTGAAGCATCCCTGCTCTCACAGTTTGCAAGCTTTCCGTTTGAATCAAAGGAGAACTTCTGCTTCGTGAGCAGATTGGTCTTTGCCTTTTCCTCAGCTTTTCTAATCTTTGCAGCTTTCTCGGCGCATGATATTACCGTCTTTAAAACCTCAAGATTCTTATCAAAATAAAGCGGTACCTCATCATTTGTCACCTTTGCAGTCGCACGATTTGCATCCTGATTGTCAAGTTTTGTCTTTGTCTGGCCCTCAAATCTAGGGTCAGGATGCTTGACTGACACTACCGCAGTCATACCATTTCTGACATCGGCACCATTAAAATTCGCATCCTTCTCCTTTAATATGCCAAGCTCTCTGGCATATGAATTGATAATACCTGTAAACGCAGTCTTAAAGCCTGTAATATGAGCTCCGCCCTCAGAATTGTATATATTGTTGCAAAAACCAAGAATATTTTCATGGAACTCGCTTGTATACTGGAAAGCCACCTCAACCTTTATATTCTCGCTCTCTCCTGTAAAGTAAATGACATCATGCAGCTTTTCTATATTTTTATTCAAGTCCTTTACAAAACCGATAATACCCTCAGGCTCATGATACTCAATATGCTCTGTCTCATCGCCTCGTTTGTCCTCGTATATGATGGTAAGCTTCGGATTGAGATATGCAGTCTCCTTCAGTCTGTTCTTTACATCCTCTTCCTTGAATCTTGTCTTCTCAAAAATCTCCGGATCAGGCAGGAAATTAATCCTTGTTCCTGTCTTTTTGGTTTTACCTAAAGTAGGAAGCAGGCCATTTTCAAGCTCTACGACAGGAACACCCTTTTCATATCTGTCATGGTGGATAAAGCCATCTCTGCTTATCTCCACATCCATATATGTTGATAGTGCATTTACTACAGATGAGCCTACTCCATGCAGACCTCCGCTTGTCTTGTATACAGAATTGTCAAATTTACCTCCGGCGTGCAGTGTAGAAAATACAACACGCGCTGCAGATACACCCTTTGCATGCATACCTACAGGTATTCCACGTCCGTTATCCTCTACCGTACACGAACCGTTTTTTTCGAGAGTTACCCTTATAGTATCACAGGCACCAGCGAGATGCTCATCTACTGAGTTGTCCACAATCTCATATATCAGATGGTTTAGTCCCTTGGTCGTAACACTTCCTATATACATACCGGGTCTTTTTCTGACTGCCTCAAGTCCCTCTAAAATTGCTATGCTCTTCTCATCGTATGTTTGCTTCTTAGCCATACTTGTCTCCTACTTCTTTAAATTGCGTAATAAATTCTATTATCTGCCCTGTCTGCTATCCTTGATATGTGCTAACACCATCGTAGCTATTTTGAATATCATAGCATCATCAAAGGTTCTGATATCAAGGCCTATAGCCTTCTCAATACGCTCAAGCCTGTACACAAGCGTATTTCTATGCACATAAAGCTGTCTTGCCGTCTCCGAAATGTTCAGATTGTTCTCGAAGAACTTAGAGATTGTCGACATTGCCTCCTCATCATTAAGTATCTGCGGTACCTCATCACCAAATACCTCATGGATGAACATCTCGCACAGGCTCATCGGAAGCTGATAAATAAGTCTTCCTATGCCAAGCCTGTCGTATGCCATAATTTCCTTTTCCACATAAAAAAGTCTGCCAACCTCAAGAGCCATCCTGGCCTCCTGATAGGACTCTGCAATCTTTGGAAGAATATCTGTCGGATTACCATAGCCCACCCGTACCTTAATCATAGCTTCTGCAAGCAGATTGTCAACCAGGCTTCCGGCAATTGATGCAAGCTTTTCCTGAAGCTTACCCGGATCTATGTCCTCCACATCCTTTACCAGCACGGCATTATGCTCATCCATTGCCACCACAAAATCACCGCTTCTGATATCAGCCAGATTCTTTACAAGCTCAACAGCTATCTCATTGCTATTCTTTCCGGTATCTATAACATATACTACTCGTTTTCTGTTTTCTATATGTAATTTCTTGGCACGGTTTATTATATCAGAACCAAGCATATTGCCAAGAAGAATATTCTGAATAAAATTATTTCTGTCAAATCTCTCCGACTCACCGAGTACAAGTGTACGAAGCTGACAAACCGCCATCCTGCCTATTACAAGATTTTCACTCGTATATGGACATATCATGACAAGCACGTACTCAAGCTCTGAATCAATTTCAACCGCAAATGCGATTGCACCGTTTTTTTCCCTAACATCCTCTTCGGATACTATAAACTCCTTCACAAAAATATCGCTATGTTCAGGTTCTTCCACCGTACCTGTCAGATGCTTTCCCTTGGCTGAGTATAAAATCGCATCAAACGAAGTAATATTTTTTATTTCCTCAAGTGATTTTTTCAGTTTCTGATTCGTAATCATATTCTTATCCTCTCATTACTGTTCTGATGCAAGCCAGTAAAAAGCCTCCACACGACAGGAGCCATAACATTGCTATATTTAACAGCGTAACTTAACTATTCAAAACCATACCTTCGCGTCAGAACCACACATTTGCGAAAGAAAACCGGGTGTAAATTATACACCCGGTCTGTCAATTTACAACTATTTAATTTTAACGAACTAGTTGGTAATTGTCAATTCAGTTTCTTTATCAAATACATGAATCTTGTTTGGATCAAATGCAAGCTCAATGTGATCACCGTAACGAGCCGGTGTATCTGAATCAACTCTTGCTGACATATTTGCACCTGCAACTGTGAAGTATAATAATACCTCTGCACCAAGTAACTCATATCCTGTAACATCTGAATCAATCTTGCATGAAGCAAATTTATCAAGATGCTCTGCTGAATCGTAGATATCCTCTGGTCTGATACCGAATACTACGTTCTTTCCAGCATATCCGCCATCGATAAGCTTCTTAGCCTTTGCCTCAGGAAGCTCAACCTGATATTTGTCAAATTTAAGGAATGCCTTTGCTCCCTCAACAACACACTGAGCATCTACAAAGTTCATCTGTGGTGATCCGATAAATCCTGCAACGAACAGGTTGTTTGGCTGATTGTAAAGCTTCTGTGGGCTGTCTACCTGCATGATAACACCATCTTTAAGAACAACGATTCTTGTTCCAAGTGTCATAGCCTCTGTCTGATCATGTGTAACGTAGATAATTGTTGCACCTAATCTGTTATGTAATGAAGAAATCTCAGATCTCATCTGTACACGAAGCTTTGCATCAAGGTTTGATAAAGGCTCATCCATAAGGAATACCTTTGGATTACGAACGATTGCACGACCCATGGCAACTCGCTGTCTCTGTCCACCTGAAAGAGCCTTTGGCTTACGGTCTAATAATTTCTCAAGGTCAAGGATTCTTGCTGCCTCCTCAACTTTTGCCTTAATCTCATCCTTTGGAACTTTTCTGAGCTTAAGTCCAAATGCCATGTTGTCAAATACTGTCATATGTGGGTAAAGAGCGTAGTTCTGGAATACCATTGCGATATCACGATCCTTAGGCTCTACGTCATTCATAAGCTTTCCGTCGATGATAAGCTCTCCTGAAGAAATCTCCTCAAGACCTGCGATCATACGAAGTGTTGTTGATTTTCCACATCCTGAAGGTCCTACGAAGATGATGAACTCTTTATCTTCTACTTCAAGGTTGAAATCCTTAACTGCCTCAAATCCGTTTGGATAAACTTTGCAAATGTTCTTTAATGATAAACTTGCCATTTTAAAAATACCTCCTAAGTATTATGTACATATATGTAACTGTTCAGTGTCCTGACTGTCTGTTACCTTGTTTCTTTGTATCTTTATAATACAAAACTTATCGTCAATTGGCTATCGTCAATCCGCCAAATAATTTAACAGGTTGTTGTCATTATGACGAAACACAGTCTGATATCAAACCACTTACAGGGCGATTACCGCAATAAACGTACTACTTACAGCTTAGAATATCCAAAACCATTGACCATAGCCTCAATCGGCAGCCCCTTCTTACAGAATGGACACTCAGTAACAGGATATGTCTGATAGTTTACCACATCATCATCATCAAACAGCTTATCAATCTTCACTCCATTGACCTCATCGATGGTTGAGAATATGGATGCAACACATGTGACCATACCGCCATAATAATTGATACACTCCATTGCTCTTCTGATCGTCTCACCTGTTGTGGTGGTTGCAAGAAGAAGCACCACATGCTTGCCATCAACAGCACCCTTATTGTTATCCCTGAAAAGCATCTGTCCGTTGTTAATCTCAGGAGATACAACGTAAATTGTCTCGTGCTTATTCACAGACATAAGTCCGTTTCTCTCAATCTCCTGGCTTAAGAATGCACCAATCATTTCTGTTCCATCCATACATACAATTGTATCTATATATGAATGATGCGGCACCTTGGTGTAAAGAGCCTTTGCTGCCTCCTTAGCCTCAGATACACGGGTCTTGATACTTGTCACATCTACATAATAATTAATATGCGAATGACTTGTAGCGAAATGTCCCGGTATAGCATGCAGATTTAAGCCTGCACTCTCCTTTGATTTAAATTTTACAATACGATTTTCCATGATGAGTCCCCCTTTTCAAGTAAAGATTAGTTTTAGTTGTAACTATGTGCAACTATATATATGTATAACTACATATGGTTATTTAGCTCCCTATATATTTACGTATATATTTATCTAAATATTTATCCATATCTATATATATCTTTGAATCATTATACAGTTTCCTATATTTATGATTAATTGGCTCCGGTAGAGCCAAATCCACCGGCACCACGCTTCGTGTCTGAAAGTTCTGATACCTCATTAAACTCAACAGCCAGATATGGCATGACCACAAGCTGTGCTATACGATCCCCGGGATTAATAGTGCGCGCCTGCGTGCCATCATTGTGAAGAGCCACAATATACTCTCCTCTGTAGTCACTGTCACACACACCAACACAGTTTGCCGGGCGCAGAGCCTGCTTTGCTGCCAGACCGCTTCTTGCAAAGACTGCTCCGAAATATCCGTCAGGTATCTCTATCGAAAGTCCTGTTCCTATCTTTGCTGTCTCATGCGGCTCTATAACAACCTCCTCTGTAATATCGGCATACAGATCATAGCCTGCTGCATATTCACTTCCCCTTGTAGGGATTTTTGCTGTGGTTGTCAGTTTTTTTATATTTATTTTCATTTTATAATTTCCTCTGATGCTATTTTTATATGACTGTCTATCGTCATATAATCACTAACCTATGAACTAATTATTTCCACTCAAGACTGGAGTGCTCAATCTTCTTATCACGAAGCATAAGCTCAGAAACAGCCTCCTTTGCAGGCTTATCCTCAAAAAGCACTCTGTTTACTTCCTCGATAATAGGCATTCTGACATCATACTTCTTTGCAAGGGCAAGCGCTGCCTTTGCAGAATAGATGCCCTCTACAACCATCTTGACCTCTTTTGTTGCTTCATCCATTGTATAGCCCTGGCCTATGAGCATTCCGGCCTTTCTGTTTCGGCTGTGGCGGCTCTCACATGTAACAATAAGGTCACCGATGCCTGTCAGTCCAAAAAGTGTCTCTGCCTTTGCTCCCATCTCAATTGCAAGCACAGATATCTCTGCAATTCCTCTTGTGATAAGTGCTGCCTTTGTATTATCTCCGTAGCCCAGTCCGTCTGCCATGCCTGCTGCAAGTGCTATGACATTCTTGAGCGAGCCTCCAAGCTCCATTCCAAGCACATCAGGACTTGTATACACACGAAATACCTCATTCATGAAAAGATCCTGTACTGTCTCGGCCGTCTTCTGTGTACCTGCTCCTGCAACTACTGTTGTAGGAAGCATCTGTCCCACCTCCTCAGCATGTGAAGGTCCGCACATTACAGCCACATCAGCGCAAGGTATCTCCTCCTCTACCACATCAGATATGGTCATAAGAGTATTTTCTTCAATTCCCTTTGCCACACAGACAATAATCTGTCCATCCTTCACGAAAGGAGCCATCTTTTCTGCAGTACTTCTGGTAAATACAGACGGTACCGCAAGCACAAGTATATCGTTATTTTTGATTGTTTCCTCAAGATCTGTTGTAAAAGTAATGCTGTCCGGAAGCTTTACTCCCGGAAGCTTATCAATATGCTCATGCTTTTCTTTAAGCATCTCTATCTCGCTCTCCACGATTGACCATATTTCAACAGAATGTCCGTTATTTGCAAGCACCAGGGATAATGCTGTTCCCCAGCTTCCTGCACCTATAATACCTACTCTACTCATTTCCTATGCCTCATATTATATATAATTTATTTTAATCAAAAACACTAATAAATGCTCTTACTTCGCCTTCTGACCAAATTTATTTTCAGTTCCGCTTAAAAGTCTTTTGATATTTGCTCTGTGACGCCAGATAGCCATCGCCGTAAAACAAGCTGCAAGGATATCAAACTCTACCGCATAATTGCCACTCACTCCAAGCAGCCCCATATGGTTAAATACAATCGCCTGAATCAGAAATGATATGACAACCAGTATAGAACCAAGTGAGACATATCTTGTTATGGCTACTGCAAGAATAAACAATACCAGACATATCGGAGCTGCAATCGGACATACAGCGAGTATTACACCTGATGTACATGCTATTCCCTTTCCTCCCTTGAAATTAAGAAAGAACGGAAAATTGTGTCCAAGCACCGCGCCAAAGCCTGCGTACAGCTCTATGCATTTGACAGCTTCAGGATATGTATTTCTATATATGAAATAAAATATCAAAACTGCTATGATTGCCTTGAACAAATCTCCAAAGAAGGTAACTGCACCGGCCTTCCATCCAAGCGTACGAAGCGTATTGGTGGTGCCTGAATTGCCGCTTCCATGCTCTCTCACATCTATTCCATGTGCTTTACCATAAAAATATCCGGTCTGAAAGGTTCCAAAGAAATACCCAACAACCAATGCTAAAATCCTAGCCAATATCATCTTACTCATTTTCCTTTCGTTCTCTTGTAATAAACTTAAGCGCAGTTCCCCTGAAACCAAATGTATCCCTGATTCGATTCTCGAGATATCTGGTATATGAGAAATGCATAAGATTCTTGTCGTTTACAAAGATTACAAAGGTAGGCGGCTTAACAGAAACCTGTGTCACATAGTATATCTTTAGTCTCTTGCCCTTGTCTGTAGGCGGCTGCTGCATGGCAACTGCCTCCGTAACTATCTCATTTAACACTCCTGTTGCAACACGCATTGAGTTATTCTCTATAACAACATCAATGAGCTCAAATATCTTGTTGAGTCTCTGACCTGACTTTGCCGAAATAAACAGTATCTCTGCATATGGAATAAAGCTTAATATCTGTCTGATTTTCTCCGTGTGCTGCTTTACGGTATTATTATCCTTTTCAATGGCATCCCATTTATTGACAGCGATGATAATTCCCTTGCCTCTTTCGTGGGCAATGCCCGCAATTTTAGCATCCTGCTCGGTAACACCCTCTGTAGCATCTATCACAACTATGACAACATCAGCTCTCTCCACTGCTGAAACGGCACGGATAATACTGTACCGCTCTATATCCTCTTTAATCTTATTCTTGCGTCTAAGACCGGCTGTATCGATAAATATATACTCCCTGCCATCATACTTTATAGCTGTATCGATAGCATCTCTTGTGGTGCCTGCTATATCTGACACTATCACCCTGTCCTCACGTGCAAGCTTATTGATGAGTGATGACTTACCTACATTAGGTTTACCTACTATAGCAACCCTTGGTCTGTCATCATCGTCATCCTGCTTTGATGAATCCGGGAAATGCTTCACAACCTCATCAAGCATATCTCCAAGTCCCAGCATAGAGGCTGCAGAGATAGGATGCGGATCACCGATTCCCAAGTTATAAAACTCATACACATCTGTCATGTACTTTTCAAAACTGTCCACCTTATTGACAACCAATACAACCGGCTTGTGTGAACGACGAAGCATATCTGCTACCTTTGAATCGGAATCAACAAGCCCCTGCTTCACATCTGTGATAAAAATGATAACATCTGCCGTATCGATGGCAATCTGTGCCTGCTCTCTCATCTGCGACAGTATCACGTCTCCGGATTCCGGCTCGATACCGCCTGTATCAATCATGGTAAAATTGTAATCAAGCCATGATACATCTGCATAAATTCTGTCTCTTGTGACACCCGGAGTGTCCTTTACTATAGATATCCTCTCTCCTGCAAGCGCATTGAAGAGAGTCGATTTTCCAACATTTGGACGGCCTACGATGGCCACTACTGGTCTGCTCATATACTCTCCTGTTCTAAATTTATATTAGCTTATAGAATAACTGTAACTATTCAAATATAATTATAAAATAATAAACAAAACATCTATAACAGAGTAATTATATCACAATACCATTTACAGAAACAACTATTCATATGTCAAAAGTGGTTCTTTTGATGAAATTAATCCATTTTCTTTCAGAACAGCTATCAGATTAGTACAGTTTTCACCAAAGCTAATGTTGACGGAATACGTTTCAATGCCATCGGAACGGACATCCCCAAAATCAGAATACTCCTTTGTCACACCCAGTATATCTAACAGCTCCTCATACCATGTAAAACTATAGTCAATCCAGCTTTTTTCAATCCTGTTGCCCTTTGGTACTGTAAAATTCAGCATAAGATTGTACATATAGCTATTATCCTTATCCACTCCGTCAAGCATTCTCTGCAAATTATATTCCTGCATCACACCGGCCTCAACGTCCTTCTTTACAGCCTCAAAAATATCAGCAGCAACTTTTCCGTTAAAGCTCTCATTCAGCACATCTACATATTTATCATTGTACTGCTCTGCCGAGCCATTGATAAAGGTAATATCCGTCGTATCGCACTGCATTATGGCATTAATCATATTCTCTGGTTTATTTTCCTCCGCCATAATCGCCTTGCACTGCTTATGTGGATTAAAATCATCTGTTGTATGATATACACGGTTGACTTTTTCTCCGTTTTTTAATGTATATGAGATAGTAATATACCCGGAATCATTATATCTCTTTTTAAAATAATCCTTTTTCTGTGCCATAAGTATCTTTTGAGTCTCTAAAATCTTTTCAACATCTTTTCCCTCCAGGTTGATATCAAAATCTATGGTTATACAGGCAGAATCAATATCAGCAAGCTTCGGGATATAATTTTCCTGCACATTTCCGTAAACTGTTATGCCTCCAAATACAACTACAACAAACCCACCAAAAGCAATGATTTCCTTAAATAGTGCTTTAGAAAAAATCTTAAAATTCTTCCTTATAATCATCTCTAAAAGTAAGAAGGCTATTATTCCAAGCACCACTGCAAGCACCATAATTGCAGGAACCCCAATGCTGATTCTAAGTCCAAGCAGCAGCGACGCTGTGACAGTAGATAAAATCAGTCCTCCCAGACAGCCCAGTACCCATCTGAAAACCGGCTTAAGCTTTGGGATGGCAATAAAGCTTCCTGCATTTTCCAAATCTCTATGCTTATAAATCTTATAAGAAATAAAGTATATAACTGCAGCCGCAATGACATAGACTATGATAGTGTTTGTGCCTCTGAAAGTATATTTAATACAGTAATAATCATCCCCTGCCTTCTTCATGGTCGGATGAAATCCTACCCGATTGAGAAGCTGTAATATCGGTGCAAACCACGTAACAGTTATTTTCCTAACAAATTCCATATAAGGAAGCCCATACGATACATATGTCAAAACATTGGCAATGGCAATAACCGCTCCTCCATACAGCAGATTGACAACTACATACATCACTGCCACAGAAACAAGCTGCCCTGTAATCATCGCACACAGACACACCAGGCTGTACATAAAAAATGATATTCCCATTGTAGCAAGCAGATTGATTCCAATATGTACCACCTTCGTATTGCCATATGATATACATATAACAAACGACGTAATGTATTTAATTATCTGTGGAATCCACATAAAAAGCAGACCTGTCAATACATTTGTTGAAAAAAGCTGCCGCCTTGTCACAGGCATAGAGTGAATCATATTACATGCTCTCGAATTATACAGGTAACTGAACATTGCCATGCCTGTAACCAGTGCCATGACAAAAATGAAAATCATATCCGCCTCCATGCTGATAGCCGGGGACATTATATCAAGCATATACTTATGCCAGTTTGCGCCATAAATAAACTCTGCACTCTTAAATCTGCTCCACAGGGAAAACGGACCGTTAAGCAGAATTATGATTGTATACAGTGTCCAGATTGGCCAGTAAAGCTTTACATTCTTTTGCAGTATTGTTCTATTAATAAATGATGTCTTTGACTTCATAGTCCTCTCCTCCCATCTCATAGATAAATATTTCCTCCAGAGTAAGAGGCAGTACATCCACCACCTGTGGACTGTCCTTGCCATCTGTAATGGCCTTTACTACAGCATCCGGCTCTCCACGCACTATAACTGTGTATACTCTTCCTATATTTGACATGTGAAGTACTTTAAAATCCTGTGGTATCTTAGGCATGCCATACGGACACGCAATCTGAATCTTAGAAATATTTCCCTGCAGCTCTGTAAGAGACCGCTCTATCATAATCCTTCCATTATTGAGAATGCCTACATGATCACACACATCCTCCAGCTCACGCAGATTATGTGACGATACAACCACTGTAGTATTATTAACGGCCACATCATCAAGCATGATAGACCATATCTGTCTTCTCATAACAGGATCAAGTCCATCAACAGGCTCATCAAGCACAATAAGCTTTGGTTTACAGCACAATGCGAGCCAGAATGCCACCTGCTTCTGCATGCCCTTTGAAAGCTTTCTGATATTTCTTTTAACATCTATAGACGGAAAAAACTCCTGCATCCTGTAAAACTGCTTCTCATCAAAATCCGGATACATTCCCTTATAGTAATGCATCATATTGATCGTATCAGACTGCAAAAAATAAAACATATCATCCGGTATATAAGCCATCTGCCCTTTAATCCTTGCATTTTCATATACAGGCTCACCATCAATAAACACCTCTCCTGCATCCTGTCTCATTACTCCTGTAATATGCCTGATAAGTGTAGATTTGCCGGCTCCGTTTGGACCGACAAGACCATAGACAGCACCCTTTTCAACGTTCATATTAACACCGTCAAGTGCTGTAAAATCATCAAATTTTTTCACCAAATTATTTATCTGTATCATCATTACCCTCTATCACCGCAGCTTCAGTCCACATCTCTTGTAATACAAGTTCGGCTGCGTCATCTTCAATATTTAAATGCTCCTTCGCATCGTCCATCCTGGTCATCAATTCCTCAACAGGCGTCTCAAGTATAATTAACTCTGTAACCACCTGATCAAAAAGCAGCTTCAAATGCTTTGCCCGGCTCTGTCTGGCATTCTTGGCATCCGCAACGAAGGTTCCCTTACCGCTTTGAGTATAAAGATATCCTTCATCCTCCAGCTCTCTGTATGCCCTTGCTATAGTATTAGGATTGATTGCATACTTGCAGGCAAGCACACGGACAGACGGAAGCTTTTCATCCCGTTTAATAACATTCATAACGATCATTCGTCTGATGCTTTCCTTAATCTGTTCATAAATAGGCTTTGAATCTCGATAATTTAACTGCATATCGTTCTCCCTGGTTCATATACGGCAGTACTGCTGTGACTTTTATATTGACTCAAAGAACCATAAGACATTCCTTCCGTCAGCATCAGTTCTCACACAGTGTACTATCCAACGTGATACACCTATTTTAACATATATAGCATTCAGTGTTTCTTATTATTTCCTTAATAGATTGTACGAAATTTACTTAAGAAACATAAAAGCGCCAAGATTTCCTCTCCTGCCATGACTTGCTCTATGTGAATACAAAAGAGATGGATTACAGCAGGTGCATATATTTGTTATGGCAATATTTGCTTCCTGCACACCAGCCTCCACAAGCACCCTCCTGTTGCATTCCCAAAGGTCAAGCTGATATTTGCCATCCCCCTTATAGAGCAAAATATCTTGTGCATGAGGATCTTTAGCTGTCGCAAATTCATCCACAAAATGCTCTGCAACATCCTGACTTATCTCATAGCAGTCCTGACATATTGAAGGTCCTATCGCAGCTATAACATCATGCGCCTGAGTACCAAACTCCCTGTTCATAGCAATAAGTGTCTGTTTTCCCATGCGATTTACAGTACCTCTCCAGCCCGAATGACTAAGTCCTATCGCCCTATGTACCGGATCAACAAAATAAAGCGGTACACAATCAGCATAAAATGTGGCAAGAACAACATTTGGCTCATTCGTGATAAGTCCGTCCACATCTGTATACGGTCTCTTTCTTGTTACTCCGATACCGCACTGCTTTCTTCCAACTCTCAAAACATTGGTAGTATGTGTCTGATCTGTCGTAACAATCTGTCCTGCTTCTGCTCCGATTGCCTCCGCCACTCTTTTATAGTTTTCTAAGACCTTTTCCTCGTCATCACCACGCGTAAAGCTTAGATTTAAGCTCTCAAACATTCCTGTACTGCAGCCGCCAAGACGTGTTGTAAAGCAATGCTCTATCATAGAAAGCTCATTAAGCTTCTTAAAATGTAATAACGGCACAACACTGCCATTAGAAAGGACATGCCTGTTAAGCTCAAAAACATCTTTATCACTATTTTTCACAAAATCATTTATAGTAATTTCATCAACACCTTTGTGTATTTTTTCAGCCTGTATATTCTTATCAATCTCTATATTGTTGTCAATCTTTATATTCTTATTAATCTCTGTCTTCATATTTGTATCTATGCAATTATATATTGACGGTAACTATTGTTTTTTATAATTACTGCTTATAATTACTTTTTATAATTGCCTGCTCCTTATCTTTTTCATGAAATACTCTACTACGGCGTTCAAAAATCAAACGAACCAATAATGCTGAATCAGAAATGCTAAATCAAAAATGTCAAGCCAATGGCTATTGGCAACCCTCAAATGCATTCTTCAACACAGTAACCTCGTCATCGTCCACTGCTATCACATCAAATCTGCATGGCGTCCATTCATTCAGACCATGTGTCATAAGATAATACCTTGCAACCGATATGATTTTTTTCTGTTTGCTATACCCCACTGCTTCAAGAGCGCTGCCACATCCATTATCTTTGCGATATTTCACCTCGCAAAAACATATTGTATCCCCATCCTTTGCTATTATATCTATCTCTCCAAAGCGGTTTCTGTAATTGCGGGCAAGTACCCTGTATCCCATCTTTATTAACTGCTCTGTCGCAAGCTGCTCATATATACTTCCAACACTTCTTTTATTCATAACTGCCTCAAATACTGTAAACCCTCACATTATTTTTGATCAATCTTTGCCTTAAGCTTATCCAGATCATTAACAAAAACAAGTATTTCCGCAACGACCTCATACAATTCCGGCGGAATCATATCACCTATTTTAAGCTTAGACAGTGTATCCGCAAGCTTATCATCCTTATATGTAGGCACATTGCTTTCCTTTGCCTTCTCAATAATTTTATCCGCAACAGCGCCCTTGCCTGTAGCAAGTATTTTGGGTGCCGCTTCTCCCGGCACATACTCTATAGCTACGGCTGTTTTGCCTGTGTCAATTCCATTATTGTTACGATTATCCTTTTCGCCATGCATACAACTCACCTTTCTTTCTAAAGTAAGCTTTAATTATCAGTAGTAACTATTCGTAAATTATCTTATACACTGCTATGCTCTCATGTCAAAGGAATATCTATGCACCTGACCTGTAGGTGGCAAATCCTTTTTAAGAAATCCATCGACAAAATTAATCTGTTTTGAATCGCTGTTTACATTCAATTCACAATTATAGCCCTTATCCTGCAATCTCTTTTCCAACACAGGCAGGAATTGTTTTACAAGTGTGTACGACTCATCACTATCCAAATAGAAATTAGTTGTCACCTTCCTATGAAGCATTTTAATTGACACATCAGTCACACCAAGATGCTCTAAATCCAAATGTAAAAATGCTGATAATTCTTTGTCCGGGTCCGACATGCTTTTCTTATTTGTGTACACATACAGCTGTCCGCTGGCATTTTTTTCGTTCATCCTCAGTGGAACCTGCACATATGTATATGCCTCGTTTATCTGGTTCATAAATTCAATATTTCCACGGATATTATCTGCCAGCGCCTCCGCTTTGGAATTCACCACGCCTGTTGTCTTCAAAATATTTTCCATATTTGTTATCTGTTTTTCAATTTTATCGTACAAGCCATCAAGCTTCTTAGGATTCTTTTCTAAATCTCCCGGCTTAATCATCCATTGCTGTTCCAATGCTTCCTTCAACATAAGCTTAAAGGCTTCTCCTGAAAACAAATTTCTCAGTGTATTGGCATTTGCCGGCGTGTTTTCCAGCATACTCTTTATATCATTAAGTATTCCGACAACACTGCTATCCTCTGAATACAAGGAAATATTGTTTTCCTGTAAATTCGGAAGCAGCATTCTGACCTGTTCATTAAGCTCTTCTATCTGCTTATCTGATAAAATAAAACCAATGGTATTTGACGGCGATTCATTGTCCTGTAAAAATATATTATCTATTCCCTGGGAATTATCTGTTTTCTGTATTGTCTGAATATCCTGCGATTCACCGGAAACACTATTTAATGATTCAAATAATTCTGCAATATTAAAGTGTTTTTTTACTACAGGTGCCGATTGATTATCACGCATTATTGCCTCATACGAAGACATATCAGAGGCTTCATTTGAAATAAATGCCTCTTCCGGCAAACCTTCTGTAACAACATTTAGAATATCCCTTGCCTGGGTTACAAGCTTATACATTGATAAATCTTCAGCTGAAAGAGCATTCGGCAGCTCCTCTATCAGGCTATCCATAGCAATTGTAATAGCCTGTTTATCATTAGCATAATTTTCAAACTGAGCTGCATTTACCTGATTAATTTCAATTCCAAGCCTCTTTAACTCAACAAGTGTAGTCACATTAATATCCTTATTATCCTGCACAAGCTGATACATCTGATTAAGACTTGTCTTATCAATTGGCATCTGCTCCTCCATCATCTTGTTCACCATCGACAAATTGATGCCATCTACCGGCAGTCCGGCTGCCTTTAGTGCATCCATCAGTGTGAGATTGGCTCCCTCACCATCAACTGTATATGGTTTGATTTCTATGGTTCCCCCATCATTATTTTTCACCTGAAAAAAAACTGACTGCCCCTGTTCAAATGAAAACTTTCCTGCAAGCCTCGCTAAAATCTGCTGCCCGTTTGACAGGGCAAGCTTCACCTGATTGCCATGGACGCTGCTTACTGTTCCCTCAAATATCATTCCTCTGGACATTTCATTCAAAGAAGATACCAGTTTCTCAACACCCTTGGCTCCTGTCATAGGCTCACCATTTGCCACTGATTTATTATATTGACTTACCAAATTTGATATCTGCATAGCATCACCCTGATATAGTATCGTTTATGTTTAAGTACATCTTTATAAATTGTATCATTTATTGGTATTTATGTCACTATCTTACTGTTCAAACCGCGCTGCCAAACCTCACTACGGCCTGCAACTATTGTTCACCCCTAACAGTGTGACCAGTAACGATTACAGCCTTTAAAAAATCAGGTAAATTCCACCATATTCTTCCTATACCACTTTGGACAAAGATTACGCTGACACTGTGGATTGAACCGTTCCTTTATATCAGTGTACTCAAAATACACCCTCCATAACTGCTCAAAATTGTCTGTCTTATCCGGCACGCTTCCCTCAAGCTGCTTAAATTCACTTTCATTTATATAAAAGCATTCCTTAAGCCTCGGGTGAACCACTGCATATCTTCTTCTCTCATCATAAATCACAAAATTCTCCCCGGGATATCTGTCCACAAAATGCCACATAATAACCGGTATCATATCACATTTTGGCTCAAAGTGCGCAAACAGATAGTTTCCATTATCACTGAAACGAATAAATCCTCTTATCTTGTCGGCCTCTTTATTTACCTTTCTTGAAAGCTCAAATACCTCCATAACATATTTATCGGTCATATGCTCCATAATCCTTTGTCCAACCTTAAATGCCCTGACAAGAAATCCAAGCACTATTGTTGCTCTATTATCAGAATAGTGGCACAAAGCATCAAATACCGTCTCATATATCTTAAAACCGAGCTTCTTCTGAATTGCCAGAATTGTCTTTTGAACCTTTACCTCATCGGTAACAATATCTATTGTCCTAGAAAAAAGAGTATAGTTCCCACCCATACCTGTCTCAATTGAAATATTATCCCGGTATATTTCGTGATTTTCTTTTTGCATTTGGTTTTTGTATACAAAAGCATCATATATCGCTGTAAAAATCCCATTTATATTATTGTCGCATCTCAATATTATATTATCCATGCATACTTCTCCCTCGTAAATTTACAAAAATATTATTCACTCCACCATGTCTGCCACAACGAATACTATCCATAAAAAATGCCTCTGCTATCCGAAGTATACTGTAATCCGGCGGTAATTAAATCTACAGTGAAAAACACTCAGCCGGATATAAAATCAAATATACTCATCTGCTCATAAGTACATGATTTATTGTCAGCCAAAAGCATGGTATCCGGTCTCTCATTGTATATAAGATGCCTTGTAATATAGCTCTCCTCAAGCTTTGTATTGTACATCATGCGACCATCACAGGTGATAAAGTACAGTGCTCTTTTGAGCACAACACCCATTTTCTTTAAATCAGTAAATGAAAGCTTTGCATGCTTTCTTGCTTTAATAATACGCCTGACGCTATTAGTGCCTATACCCGGAACCCTGAGAAGTGTATAATAATCCGCCGTCATAATCTCTACAGGAAAACACTCCAGATGCCCTACAGCCCATTGACACTTTGGATCAATATAATCATTAAAGCTCTGATTATTCTCCGACAAAAGCTCCCCAGCCTTAAAGCCATAAAATCTCATAAGAAAATCTGCCTGATAAAGCCTGTGCTCTCTCCTTAGCTGCGGAGGCTGCCCTATACCCGGCAATGACTCATCCATATTGACATTCACAAAAGCCGAATAAAATACTCTCTTCATATCAAACCTGTTGTACATTGCTTCTGCCACAGATATAATCTGATAATCACTCTCTCCTGTTGCACCAACAATCATCTGCGTACTCTGCCCCGCAGGCACATAATATCTGTCAGGTCTTTTGATACTTAAGCCTGTATTATTGTTATAAGGATCATCTCCATAAGAAACATCCGTTGTCTCACTGACGAATCCCGGATTAAACTGCGCTCCCAATCCCCAGCTTTTTTCAGCAAGCTTATCAGCCTTCCTGCAATCTGAAGCAACACTAAGCCTTCTGTGATACTCGGACAATCTTGCAGCACTATCTTTTATCTCGGCCATCTGCTCATAATATGCATGTTCATCAATATACATGCGGTTTTTCATACTGCTATTGCCATGATACATTCGGCTGTCCTTTATACCATTTTGAATAAATCTCATAGGTGTAAGAATGTTCTTACGCACCTTATTCGGAGCAACTGTCCTAAGTCCCTCCGCGGTGGGCAGCTCTAGATTAACACTCATCCTGTCGCAAAGATATCCAATCATCTCAAGAATCTCAGATGAAGCACCCGGTATGCCCTTGATGTGTATATACCCATTGAAATGATATTTGTTTCTCAAAAGAAAAAGTGTGGTATATAAAAGGTGCATGGTATGCTCAGGCGATTCTATGATACCGGAGCTTAAGAAAAGACCCTCTATATAATTGCGTCTGTAAAACTCAATAGTAAGCTTACATACCTCTTCAGGCGTAAATGCCACCCTTTCAACATCATTACTGCATCTGTTGATACAATATTTGCAATCATAAATACATTCATTTGTAAAAAGTATCTTAAGAAGCGATATACACCTGCCATCAGCCGTAAACGAATGACATATTCCGCTGGCAAAGGCACTCCCCATATCCTTTCCATTACCCAAACGGGATGTACCACTTGAAGTACATGCAACATCAAACTTTGCCGCATCAGACAAAATCTTAAGTTTTTCCATAATGTCAGCATTGATTGATGTTAACATAATGCCCTCCTTTTTCTCGAACATCTGTTTGTATTATACAACATACGTTCGAGAAAAGCAAGTGGTATTTTGTGGATACAATATTTGGCTAACTCATAACCGGAATTTGTTTTTCATTTAAGTTGCCAAAAATATCAAATCACTTTCGGCAATACTTAATATTTCCATTGATTTCAAAACAAAAAACCATAGATATCTTAAACTCATTAAGATACTATGGTTTTTATTTATAATCATTATATATGATGATTTGTAACTATTCAGTTGCCAAAATATGTCATAGCCTTTATCAACATACTTTATTCACTCTTGAAATAAGATTGATAAAAGCTGCAATTTGACATAATTTATCCCAATTTAGTCTTGAAAAACTTGATGATCCTATCCCACAGCTCATCCTGGAAAAACTGCAGATCAGCATGGTCAGCGTCTTCCAATGCAATCAAATCAGCGTCACAGCCATTTTCAATAAGCTTATCGTAAAGCTCCTCGCTCTGCTCGAATGAAACAGTCTGATCATTTATACCATGGATAATCAAAAATGGTGGTGCATCCTTCGTCACCTTGGATACAGGAGAACTGTTGTATGCATCCTTGATATTTCTCATAATATTATAACCAAGTAAAAGCGACTCCATAGACGCTGCACTCTCCTCAGCATCTTTATACTTAAATGTGCTGAGGTTAGTCGGTGGATACCATGGACATGCTGCCTGAATGCTGCTGGACTCCTCAAGATAGTCTCCGACATCATGAGCCTTATCATTGTCCAATGCCGCCATACATGTCAAAAATCCTCCGGCTGATTCTCCCATCGCACCAAAATGCTCCTTGTCAATTCTGTATCTGTCTGCATGCGCCTTCAAATACCTGATCGCAGCCTTCACATCCTCTATCTGTATAGGATAACTGCCCTCATTTGATGTGCGGTATTCCACACTGCAAACAACAAAGCCATGATGTGCAAGCATGCTAAGATACGATAAATGTGCTGACTTATCCATCCTCATCCATGCACCACCGCATATCCATACTATACACGGGTAACGCTTATCGGACATATCCTCCGGATATATTAAATCCAGTTTTAAATCTCTACGACAGTGATCATACCACGAATCCACCTGCGCATATGTGATATCTGATACCTGCACATACTGTGGTTTTGTTATATTAATCCTAAGCTTTTCCTTCATTTAAAAATCCTCCCTACATTTCTTTTCATTTTTAAACATAAAAAACCTTGAAACAACCATCTTGCTTCAAGGTTTAAGAACAGGGGATGAGAGAATCGAACTCCCGCTAAAAGTTTTGGAGACTTCTGTCATACCATTTGACCAATCCCCTATATTCAAATATTATATCAAATATAGAAAAAGGACGCAATAGGAATTACGTCTTATTTTTAATGTACCTTCAAAACTTCATACAAACCCGATTTGTTTTTATAATCTACACCGAAAAACTCATCTCGATTCCGCTTCGCTTCATCTCGATGGATTTGCTTCGCAAATCTGCGTCCATTCCAATTCAGCCTTCTGCAAATAAATTTGCAAAGCCTGAATTCTCATGTACTCGTCTTTCTCCGCTATTAACCAGATTAAGCCCTCGACCTATTAGTAACAGTCAGCTCCACATGTTGCCATGCTTCCACCTCTGCCCTATCTACCTTGTAGTCTTCAAGGGGTCTTACTCCATATTGGAGGGATATCTCAT